>NZ_NQYC01000001.1:2230000-2530000 GCF_003600835.1 Bacillus sp. PK3_68
TGCCGCACATGGAGAAAAAGGATTCCGCGAAATCGAGAAGCAAACCATCCGTTCCTTTTGCGAGCAGTCTTTAAAAGTCATCTCCCTCGGCGGCGGTGCCTTTATGCAGCCTGAAGTGCGAGAAATTTGTTTGGCCAATTGTCATGTTGTTTATCTGGATATGTCATGGGAACCATGGAAGGAAAGATTACATGATTTAATTGATAGCCGTCCGGTTCTTCAAGGCAAAGATCTGAAGGAAATCGAAGAGCTTTTTTATAAAAGAAAGAGCGCTTATGCCATTAACCATACCACTCTTCTTGTCGACTCACTAACCGCCGAGGAAGCGGCTGATTGCCTTATAGGCTCCCTGCAACTTGGAGAGAGTTTATCTAAATAAAGACCAATATCCGTTTGGAGCCATTCACTTTGATATTTGCTGTAGCTCAGGCGGGACGGGCTATGATGGCTCATATCCCGTTCTGCTCCCCTATAAAAAGCCCTCGACCACCTACCTATTCGTTTATTCATCCCCACAAGCTAAGATCATACCCAAAAATACCATATAACCGATCGTCCAGCAAAGCTTGTCTTTTGCACTCATGGCCGTCTTTATTTTCATAGGTTCTTCCCCCTCCCCTCTGGCTGCTTACTCGTTATTTCTAGGATGCAAATAACAACTGTAGTTTATGCGCATTTCTCCTTTCTCCACTACTTTTGGATGTTACTTAACTGTATAAAATTAGCGAATACCTAAATCTTTTTCCTAACTCTCCCTATTATTTTTTGTAAAAATGTTCTATTATTACTATTGTTCGGCAAAAAAAGAGAGGAGAATTATTGAATTGAAAAAAGTTTTTGTTTCATTTTGTGCTTTTGTTTTAAGTTTTAGCCTGTTTATTCCTTTTGCTAAAGCCGCTCAATTTAACGATGTAACAAAAAATAATCGTTTCTATAAGGAGATCCTTTTTTTATCAGATCAAGGGATAATCAGTGGCTTTCCGGATGGAAATTTTAAACCCGGCCAAGAAGTCACCCGTGCAGCAGCAGCGATTATTATTGGCAAGGCATTGAATTTGAACGGTGAAAAACGACAAACCCAATTTAAAGATGTGACTCCTGCCAACATAGCAGCCGGTTACATTGCATCTGCCGTAGAAGAAGGCATCATTTCTGGTTTCCCAGACGGTACTTTCCGACCAAATGAATTTGTCACACGAGGCCAGATGGCTATCTTGTTATCAAAAGCTTTTGAACTAACGGATGAAGACACCATTCAATTTTCTGATGTGCATCCTAAAATGGCTGCTTATCCTTATATAAAAAAAATGACGGCCGCTGGAATCGCCTCCGGTTATGAAGACAATACCTACAAACCTGATCTTGTACTCAAAAGAGAACAGTTCGCTGCATTTATGGCGCGGGCGCTCAATCCATTTTTCATTCCCGGCCAAGAAGCACCCGACTTTTCCGTCAGCTTTTTAAATGTAGGACAAGGAGACGCGACTTTGGTTGAATTTCCTGATGGAAAGACGATGCTTATTGATGCCGGTCCTTCTGAAGCAGCCATTAAGCAAGAGCTCGCTGCGCTCAATATAAAAAAAATCAATGTTTTTGTCGCTACGCATCCCGGTGATGATCACATTGGCGGCGCAGATTATGTCATTAATGAAATGAATGTCGAAAAAATATTTGACTCCGGTTTACCAGGAACAGATGAGGAATATCAGCAGTACGTTCAAGCAGCTGAGAGAAAAAAAATCGACCCGAAAATAACACAAACCGGTCAACAGCTCTCTCCTAACAGCCAGGTAGATGTTGAGGTTCTCCACGCTAATCGTCATGCCAAAAATATCGATGACGGTTCCTCTGTCATCCAGATCACTCATGGAGAGATTAGTTACTTATTAACTTCTGAAGCCGGAAAAGCGGTGGAAGACCAGTTGATGGCGAATGCTTCTCTCCAGGCAGATATCTTAAAGACGGCCAAGCATGGGGCGGAAGGAGCCACTTCACAGCCATTTATAAAAGCAGTCGATCCGCTTATTGCTATTTTTTCAACAGATGGACGCACAGGCTATCCTGACGAAAATGTAAAAAAACGACTCGAAGATCATGGGGCTGATCTCTTTTCTACTGCCGAGGGAACGATTGTTACTATGGGCTCTCAAAATAGCTTTTACATTTTTCAAGAAGATGGATCTAATGTAAGAAATAACGAATTTGCTAGTTTTTCAGCGTCCAGCTTAAAAAGATACACGCTGTCCGACAAATAAAGCAGAAAAAAGCACTTTATCTGTAGTAAAGTGCTTTTTTTGTTAATTTAAAACATATTTTTACTTTTTTTAGATATTTCATCCTAGTAAAAATTGTTTATAACTGGTACAATGAAATAGTATAGTAGAATAAGGGGATTTGATACAAAATGGAATTTATTGAAAATTACAAAATCACAACCAATACCATGGCGCTCGTAGAAGAATATCATCAAGACTATAACTCGATCGTTTATGACAAAAATGGCATCTACTACACAAAACAAACCGTACGTTCCCTATTGAACGAAGCTTGCATCGAGAGAATCTCTACCTATGATGGCAGGATTAAAGCGGTGCGCCAACGCTTTCCCTACCGCAAAAAAACACCTCTGGTTATTTGCCTTCAACAACGCATCTGCGCCTTCCCTACTACATCACCAGACAACTATGGCTGCAAATGGATCTTCCCGTATCATATTCATATGGGCACCATGAAAGATGGGCAGCTGGTCGCCTCTTTTAAAAATGGGGTCCAATTAACTCTCTCCTGTTCACTCTATGTTTTTAACCGTCAAAGAGAACGCACTGCCAACTGCCTTAATTATTTTGAAAGCAATTTATTGAGCTAAAAATAAGGGCCCGTCCTCTGCTGTTTTACAACTATGCAGGACGGGTCCTGCCGGATGTACGGATTAGCCGCTTACACAGGAACGCCTTCTTCCCCACTCCTCATATATTCGTCCGTATCCTTTACTTTATAACCCCGTGTAGCATGGGAACCTTTTTGCGGACAGGGACATTACTTTAGTATCCCTCTCTATTCTGATACTAAATAAACATAGAAAAATGACAGATTATGTATGGTTTGGTACGATTGTTTATTATGAATAGGGAAGAGAGGACTGTATACATATGGTCAATGTATTATTTGTTTGTCTCGGGAACATTTGCCGCTCTCCAATGGCAGAAGCATTGTTTAGGGATCTAGTAAAAAAAGAAGGCTTGGAGGATCAGATTGTTGTCGATTCTGCAGGCACTAGCGGATGGCATGTCGATTCTCCGCCACACGAAGGGACATTAAACATCTTACGAAAATATAAGGTTCCAGCAGAGGGACTTGCCGGCAGACAACTCAAAAAAGAGGATGCCGAAAAATTCGACTATATCATCGGCATGGATGAAAGCAACATACAAAATATTAAAAAGATGCTCGGCCAACCAAGACAGCCACATATCATTCGCCTGCTTGACCTAACAGACCATCAAAAAGATGTCCCTGATCCGTACTATACTGGCGACTTTCAAGAAACATATGATCTACTGAGTGAAGGTTGCAAGCGGTTATTAGAGAAAATTAAAGAAGAACAACTGTGAAATAGCCAAAGTTTCCTGCTGAGTTTTTGAGCTTTTAACGCATTTAAAGACAGCCGTCTGCTGCATAAAGCAGTGAACAGCTGTCCTCATTTATTTTTACCGGCTTGCTTTTAAGTTTTTTAGTATATTGATGACAAAGAGAAGGATACCTAGCACGGTCAGTGTAGCACCTGTGGCGACTCCTGCAGTGTAGGAAGAAGATTTTGTGGTAATCAGCAAGAATAAGGAGAGCATCATAATAGGCAAACCAATGTTGTGGAGCCAAACGTGGGCCTTTGCTATTCCATTATGAGCGAGAGCGGGGAAAAGATGATAAACAATACCTGCAAGCATTAAAGCAGTCCAGCCAAGAAGATTTACATGTACGTGCACGCTCGTTAAGTCATAGGAATGAACGATAGACATGTAGTACCCCAATAGAACGCCTACCGCGAAGTACACAACAGAAATCTTAATTAACCGAATAGCCATTGTTACTCCTCCTTTCTTATCTTAATTTATTGTGAAAGTTCGCTATAAATGACTCATCTGAAAAAAATTTTTCATAAGAAACTGCCCTCGCTCATGCTTGTTTTAGTTAAAAAAGTAACCATCGTTAAACCTGTGCTAGACTATATATGTAAACAGCCGAAATTTAAATGAAAGGAAGCGAAGCATTGAAAAAGTTTACTTTTGTCATTCCCATCATGATTCTCGTTGGATCCCTCTCTTTGTGGATGCTTAACAAAGATTATTCGGAAATTCCCCTTCAAACAAGACTGTTAATTACGGCGGGTGCTGTCATTTTTTCAGGAATTATTTCTTATTTTTTACTGGGCAGCGATGGTGAGAATGCTACCTCTTCTTCCTCTGGAAAAAAAAGAAAAAGCAAATAGCCAATTCTTTATACGTAAAAAAGCGGACCCGAAGAATTTCGTGGTCCGCTTTTTATTCACCCTTTAACCTAGCAATCTACTCTGTCAGTTAGTTGACTTTCACATTGATTGATGAAGTAGCCAGCGCCACTTTTTCATCTTTTGGTGTAACATAAACCACTAACGTACCTTCCGCACCGTTAGCTACAGTACCTGCCACCATTCCTGAAGAAATGGCAGGAGCTACTGAGAAGTCAGAGGATTTGCCAGAATAACTAACCGTTAATTTTCCTAATACCTCTTCATTGTCTTTCTTTTTATTTTTATTGAGATCTACAAAGATATCTCCATTTGTATCTATCTGAGGCATTAACTCTCCATTGCTTAGCGTAACATTTTCTGGTTTTAGTACCACAACCTCTGTTAAAGCTCCTGCCTTCGTGATATCTTTCACTTCTTCAAATTTTACCGACTTAATTACAGGGGTAGAATCCGTCACCGTAATTGTGACCGTTTCTCTTGTTACCGTTCCTTCTTTAACAATGATTTGAGCAGTTCCCGCTTTTTTGCCGGTAACGGTGACTGTCTTTTTGTCTTCGTTTACCGCAACACTTGCCACATCTTCATCTGAAGAAGAAACTGAGTAAGCTCCACCAGCTAAAGCTTCAGAACCAATTTTAAATCCGCCTTGATTATATGTGTTCCAAACCAGATTCACTTGATTGTCTCCAGAACCGAACGCCACGTCCAGCTTTAAGTCGTCTGTAGAATTAGCTGTTTCCAGCTTTCTGCTAGCGACTTTATTATCATCAGAAATCGAAACAGCAACAGTTTTTAAAACTTGCGCATTGTTGGCATCTTTGATTTCTAATGTTGTGTCTCCTTTAGCAGAAGCTTTTGATACCACTTTGAATTCAGCTTTGCCATCCTTTGCACTGATTGTTGGATTCTCAGCAGCTGCGATTTCTGGATTTTTAGATGATATATTCAACTTGCCTTCATATTCATCCCCATATTGGTCAGACACAGTAAGTGAAACTGTATCACTATTTTCATTGTATAGTTTAACAGAAGACACACTTGAAGCAGCCGTGGCAGCCGTACGCGCTCCACTTACAACCGTTAATGGAACTTCTACCTTGGCAGCATCAGCCGTGATTGTAAACACAACTGCACCGGGCTTGATTGGCGTGATTTTGCCATCGCCATCAATGGTAGCCACTGTAGGATTAGAGGACTTGTAAGTAAGCTTTGGTGTGGCAATCGTAGCCCCACTTAGAGATGTGACCTTGCCTGCTGTCAATTGAGCCGCACCATCCTGGACAGATATCTTGCTGCTTTTTACAGTAACAGCCCCTTGGCTGACACCTGTTTCTTCAATAGACGATACATATTGATCAAAATTAAGGACTTTTGCTTCTTTTAGTTCAGACTCTACCTTCGTGTCTCCTTTTGTAAGGATAACTTTATACTTGAAAGTATCGCCTTCTTTAATTTTAGCTTCATCAATTTCACCCGTTGAAGCATCAGCTAATACTGAAGCAGTCGCTTGGAATTCTACTGTATATCCCGCTTGCTTTAATTGTTCAATATCAGCCGCTCCTGTACCATTATTAATGGTAAAAGAAAGGTACTGTTTATCTTTAACTGCATCCAGACGAACATCAGCTACAGCAACGGAAGTAACCTTTAATGAGTAAGTAAACGGAAATTGAGTGACTTTGTCTGCTGCGCCTTCCACCTTCTCAATAAAGTTTAATTTTAATTCTTTATCGAGCTCGAACGGTTTTTCAAATGTGATGGTAGCCGATGATTTATTCTCACTTACTTTATAAGCTACAACATTGTTCCCTTCTAAATTAAAATTTTCAGATTTTAATTGATCAAGAGCAGAACCCGTAACTTTGATCTCCTTATTGCTTAATGCACTTATTTCTACTACTTCAGGAGCAGCTGGATTTTCGTCATTTAACGTTTCTAATTTATAAAGGAAGATAGCCAGTTCTCCGCGTGTGATTGGATCAGATGTACCAAATTTATTGTTTGCCTTTCCAGAAGTAATTTTGTTATCTACTAAAGCAGCCACAGCTTCCGTGTAACGGGAAGATACATCTGAGAATTTGACATTAGCTGTATTTCCTTTGATTTTATAGGCTTTCGCAAGCATAAGCGCTGCCTCGCCGCGTGTAATAGAAGCATCTGAGCCGAATGATGTAGCTGTTTTACCGTTGATAATGTTTTGTTCTTTTAACGCATCGACATAAGATTTGGCGCGGCCAGGAACATCTGTAAAACCAGAATCCTTCGCATTATTGATTTGCTCTTCAGTTAAAACGGCTTTCGCTACCATAGAAGCTACGTCTACACGCTTGATTTCTTTGGCTGTGCCAAACTGTGTCGAATTAATCCCATTTGTTATTTTATGGTCTACTAAATAATCAACTGCTTCCTTATAACGGCCGGAAACATCTGAGAAAGAGGCTGCTGCCATTGCAGGGGTAACAGCCGTTGCCACTAGCACAGCTGTTGCTGCTGTTGCAGTGAATTTTTGATACGATTTCGGTTGAAAAGCCATGTATACATTCCTCCAATATTATCTAACATTTTCACAAGTTGCCATACATTCTACATTATACAACAACATGCAGTAGATTGTATTTGCTGCTTTATATCCCCAATTGCGGGTTAAACATAGACTTAATATGATACCTGTTCCTGCCTCTTACTGCTTGTATTGATGATATTCTCCCTAATAAATGCATTTTTTAATAAATACATACAATGTTAGGTTTATAGTTTTTATCGACAATATTATAAATATTTAAAGGCCAGCTTTTCCCACTGTAAAGTAAGGAAAAACTGACCTCTGTTCTATAGCAAGGAATGAATCAGTAATTTAGATACATCCTCGTAAATTTCATCAAATTGCGAAAGCGGAAGAGGATTTTCCCCTTCTCCGAGCTCAATTGTGAACCCTGGCTTGCGAAATTCCTGAATAAACCAATCTTTAAAGCCTGAATGGCTATCGACATAACGGACAGCTTTGTAGCCGCTCACCCGGGAGAATCGTTTGGCGAGCCCTTCAGATTCAGGAGGTTCTAACCCTTCATATCCCCAATAGAATTCTTTTCCTTGTGTATGGAGAGCAATTAGCCTCTCGAAGCTTTCCTTCCGCACTAAAGCAGCCATCGCTTTTGTCTCTGGTTCAGACAGTGGCTGGTCTCCCGGAAAATCCCGGGAGGACGGTGCCTTTGGCTTCCGTGTTGCTTCATATTCCCAATTAGCAGGAAATTGCTTATTTAAGTCTACCCCCCGTATGTTGGCTTTCCAGCCTGAGAAGTCATAGCCTCCTTTATTGATCGCCACTACTTTTTCCTCCACTTCAGGCTGTGGACCATTAAGCACTAAGTTTACTCCATCTGGATCAACCATCGGCACAGCTGATAGCTGTGTTTCCATATATACAGGAAGGGCCCTCACTTCTTTTATGGTTAATTGATTCGTTAACGAAAGCAAATATTCGTTTAAAAACTGCATCAAAATAGGAGTGGTAATCCATTCGTTCGCATGAAAAGAGGCGTTGATCTGTATCTTCCGATCTCCTCTGCCGATCCTCAAATCGTAAAGCGGCAAACCAAGGACACTTTTTCCAGCTTCCTTTCTTTTCATAAACGGATAAATGGTTAGCAGCCGATGCATATCCCTTCTCATCTGTTGAAAATCATAAGGTTGCTTGCCATTCACAATCAGTTCAGTAACTCTTACCGGAATACGCACTTTTTGTCCGATTTGCAGTTCATTAGGATTTATATGGGGGTTCAACAACAATAATGCATCTGCATCCATATCTTGAGCGGCAGCTAACTTCCAAAGCGTGTCCCCTTTTTGGATGGTCCGTATGGTTGCGGTGAACCCCGGAATTCGGATAGCCTGTCCAGGCTTCAATTTATTTATATCCATGTTTAGGTTTGAGTCAATGATCAGCGCAAGTGGAATGTCAAACAACTGGCTATAGTACCAGAAGGTGTCTCCTTTTCTCACAAGAATCTCCATACTGCCTTACAGCCCCCTTACAAAGACTTTTTACCATTGTATGTGGCCAACAGCAGAGCTATGACTAAGGGGTCGATCCTTCAACGCTTTATAGCGAGGAAGAATCGACCCCTTCTCTTCAATAAGTTCCTTCGATTTTTTTAATAAAGTCATCCATCGTATGAGCAGGGCTGATCCCCTGTCTTTTTAACGTATACGGATCATCCCCAAGCCTTACATTTCCTGTTTCGGTCGTAAAAGCAAGACGGATACCGGCTGCTTTGGCCGCTTCAATAGTATGAGGAGCGTATTGGCCCCACGGGTAAGCTAAATATTGGATAGAAGACGGGTCTTTAAGAGCTTGTCCAATATATTCCCGTCCCTTCACTAGATCCGCCTCAATTTCTGCCGTTGTTTTTGAAACTAAATAAGGTACTTGCGTATCTTTTTCTCTTAAATGCATCCCATGGGTATGATGTTGAAAACTGAAAACACCTTCTGTTTCACTTATTTCCTTATGGCCCATGTACTGCAAGGTCATCGGATCCCACGGCTGTGCCTGGGCTTTCACCTTTCCTCCGATAACAAATACAACTGCTTTTTGCTGGTTTTGTTTCAAAATAGGGTACGCATACTTTTGAGTCGACAAGTAGTTATCATCAAATGTGACTACTGCGACTTTTCCAGGCAAGTTTTGATTGCGGGTTAAATAGGCATCCAATTCCTCCAGTGAAATCGTCCGCCATCCATTTTGTTTTAAATAATTCATTTGCTTTTCAAATTCCGCTACTTTGATGACCATAGAATTATTATAAAACGGCGTTTCCTGTGGATTCTCTACCATGTGGTGGTACATTAAAACCGGTATTCCCAAATCCTCTGTCACTTTATTCTTATGGATATAACCAACCTGACCAGCAAAATTTATAAGATACCAATCTCCTGATTTCCTTACGACCGGATAACGGATGTTGCCTTTAATTATAGCTATCCCTTTTTGCTCTTTATCGATTCTGTTATATACCACAGCTTCTGACTTTGTAATAATTGATAAATTGGTATTGCTTGCTGCTTTTGTCGGCAGGCTTTTTTGTACTTTCTTAGCCACTAAGAGGCTTGAACTTTTTTTGACAAAAGCCATCCCATTTCCGAAAGAAATATAGTAATAGCCGTTGTCCTCTTTTAGCACTTCGTAAAATTGATTGGGTAAAAGTGTTCCGACGGCTAGCGGGTTGCCACTTACTTGTTCGTAAGCTGCAACTTGCTGTCTCGCAGTTATCCATTTTGAAGAATAAGCAGCTTCTCCCTTTTCAACGAAAAGGCTATTCATCAAGACAAAAGAAATACTAATAATTAAAGCGATTTTACTACATAACCCCTTCAAAATTCCCACTCTTTTCTATAAAATAGCTATATTTTATTAATCAAACAACCATACTATAGTAACATAAGAAACTACTAATAAAAAGAAGAACATGAAAATAATGCCTACCATCCCATTCCTCTCTTTTCTAGATTCTCTTAAAAAACAAGGCTGTTTTTTCAATAATTGATTGGAGCAGAAAGCATCCGGCTGCAGGAAAAATCAACCACCGAATATAGCAGGGCCGTTAAATACATACATAAATAAACAAGGAGCCTGCTAATCAGACTCCTTGTTTATTCTTCCTCTATAATAGTAGTTATCTCATGTAAATATTAACGAGTTCATAGCATCTTTCCCTTGTGAGCCGTGCTTGCGTGATCACATATTGCACAGACGCAAAAGACCCTCCTTCATATGCCGCGGCTTCTGCATTGGCTGTACGATCTCTATATTTGATCCACTGGCGCTGCTTATCTCTCAAACTTTTCATTTCACTGGAAGAGAGCTGGGTCTTCAGCACACCATAAATCTCATTCAGCGCATCATCCCACTTTTTGTAGATAGCTCCCTGTGCTTCTTGCATTTCCGCTGTAGTACCGTTTTCATACATGTAGGTTAAATCTGCTAAGCTGCCGTCTATATTATATAACTTTTGCAGATACTTATCTTTTTTACTGGCAGCCGCCTCCGCCTCAGCACGCGCTCTTTCTTTTTCCTCTAAAGCCTCAGCTGCTTTCTGTTGTTGCAGCCGCTCATTGATAGATTCCTCAATGCTGCTTACCTCATCTGAAAATTGAGAGAGCTCTTGGTTTTTCTTCAGTTCATTGATAGAAGCCTGTGCATCATCATAATTGCCTTGCCCGATAGAATTCTTTATCTCTTCTAACTTTTTTGCTACCTCTCCAGATTGCTCTTTTTGACTCTTTGCTGTTTTAACATGCTGTTCTAATTCCTTTTTAATGCTTCCTGCCAAGTCTTCCTCTCTAAGCAGGCTATTTGCTTTCTTTATCGCATCTTCCCATTTAGCATCCTCTATCTCTTTCTTCACTTCATTATAAGCAGTCAAATCTTCATAAAGTCCTTTCGCTTCCTCATCTTTTGGCTTTTCATCCATCGCCAGTTCAAATGAAGCCTGCGCCTTATCAAACTCCCCGTTTGCCAATGCCAGTTTCCCCTGTTCCATTGCTTTATCATAGGTACCGTTACTGCATCCGGCTAACAAAATCAATGTCAATATTGCTCCTGCCCTCTTCATAAGTTCCTCCTGAATGATGATAATTGGTAAGTATAAAGTACCATAATCTATTAGCTGAGTATATAGGTTGTGATAAATTGGACACTTTCTGCAGCTGCCCTCCCAGCTCTTGCTATCATCTATACAAACGAGACTAGGAGGACAATCGATGACACCTCTCCTTCTGCCAAAACTGCAGCCGTTGAAGGCGGCAAAATCCTCACTATCAGAAAAACCGTCAACTGGCTGGCTACCAGAAGAAAGTGGTTGATTTAACAGGAAAAGCATCGTGCTCCGATGGATTGCCGTGCACAGCCACTTTCCCGTCGCTGCCTTAAATGGCATAAAATAAGGGTTCAGCCTCCCTAGTCGCATGAAAACGATAGAAGACTAAACCCTTAATATCTCATATGCATGAATCGACAAGCATAGAAATCCATTCTAATACATTGAAAAAAATACGATCCTATGGTAAATTTATATAGATAAACATTGTATTATTAATTTAAGTATATTATCCCTATTTTAATTATATAATACAATCTGTTTGTTAGTCAACACTTATATTTATTTTTTTAAGGGGTGTTTGCTGTGAATTCAGAATTTCAGCAGGAGCAAAAACGAGTAGACAGTGTGATAGAAACGATTACGGAGCAAATCAGCAGATTGGAGAAAGAAACCTCCCGATACCGGAACGAAGTGGTTCAGATCCGCAAACACTTTTGGGATGAAGTCAAGGTGAATGTTGATACCTTCGACGATTTCCTCGAAACCATCATCGGCTTGAGGCAAGAAGCTCAAGCTCTGTCCGTAAGTCAAAGCACCCACAGACATGCATCGAAACGATTGTCTGCGCTACGACGTATGCAGGAGGTTCCCTACTTCGGCCGAATTGACTTTATGGAAGCTGGCACTTCCACTCCGGAACAAATTTATATTGGCATCTCCACCCTTACGGATGAAAGCGGTGATCATTTCCTGATCTACGACTGGAGAGCGCCGGTTTCGAGTGTCTACTACGATTGCCAGCCTGGCCCCGCTGAGTATGTGACACCGGGAGGCGTAATCGAAGGCAAACTGGAGAAAAAGTGGCAATATCTTATTCGCAGCGGCGTTCTCCATTCTATGTTCGATACCAGTCTCACCATTGGAGACGAGATTTTACAACAGGTGCTAGGTAAAGGTACTGACAAACATATGCACAATATAGTAGCGACGATTCAGCAGGAGCAAAACCGGATTATTCGTCATGATCGCGGAAGACTGCTCATTGTCCATGGAGCAGCTGGCAGTGGCAAAACATCAGCCGCCCTGCAAAGGATCGCTTATTTGCTCTACAAATATCGAGATAGCCTGAACGCTGATCAAATTATTTTATTTTCGCCTAATTCAATGTTTAACAGTTACGTGTCCAATGTGCTGCCAGAGCTCGGCGAAGAGAATATGCAGCAGGTCACATTCCAAGAATATTTGGACCATCGGCTAAGTAAACAGTTCCAAATTGAACATCCTTACGAGCAATTGGAATATGTGTTAACGGCAGAGAATACTCCTGCGCACAAGTCAAGGGTTGCGAGCATCCGCTTCAAAGCATCCACCGCTTTCTTCGAGGCGATCCACTCCTACAGGAAATCACTAGAGTTATCTGGAATGTTATTTAAAAGAATTAGCTTCAGAGGAAAGACCATTGTTACCGCTCAACAAATTGCCGACAGGTTTTATAGGAGCGACACCTCACTCCGCTTTCATAACAGACTGGAACAGTTGAAAGATTGGTTAATACAGCAAATAGATGAGGCCGAAAAAGCCGAACGGACGAAACCATGGGTACAAGAAGAAATCGAGCTGCTTAGCAACGAAGATTATCATAAGGCTTATACGTACTTAGCAAAAAAACGAGGCTTTAAAGAGGAAGCAATAGCCGATTATGATATGGAGCCTAAAGCACTCGCCCAGTTAATTGTTCGGCAGAAGTTTAAGCCTTTACGGAAACAAATTCGAGCCTTTCGTTTCATCGATATCAAGAGAATATACAAGCAGCTTTTTACCGATCCTCTGCGGATCAAACAGTGGCTGGAGGAAACACCCTTAGAGTGGATGGATATTTGCCGGTTGACGATGGACCCGCTGGACGAAGACAAACTATTATATGAAGATGCTACTCCATTCTTACTGATGAAAGAACTCATACTAGGCTTTCAGACGAATAGCTCCATCAAGCACATCATCGTTGACGAAGCGCAGGATTATTCTCCGTTTCAATTCGAGTTTCTAAAACGTTTGTTTCCTTTTGCAAGAATGACTGTGCTAGGTGACTTTAATCAGGCAATATTCGCTCATGCCAGCGAGATGGTTGATTTTCAAACGCTTGCCGGTTTATACGGATCGGCAGAAACAGAAGTGATCAACTTGACACGCAGCTATCGTTCCACAAAACCGATTATTGAATTTACACGAAAACTTATACCTAGCGGCGACCGGATTATCCCTTTCGAACGGGGCGGCGAGCTGCCTGTACTAACACCATTGTCTGATCACGCAGACCTGCACCGCTGCATCGCCTCCAAAGTCGCAGATTGGCGAAAACTAGGCTATCACAGCATTGCCATTATCTGCAAATCAGCTGAGGAAAGTAATCATGCCTATGAAGCCTTGCCCAGCATCGAGGACATTAAGCTCTTGAAAAACGGCTCGATGGAATATGAACAAGGGGTGGTTGTCATACCTTCGTACTTGTCCAAAGGCATCGAATTTGACGCTGTCATCATTTATGATGCATCGAAGCAAGTATACGGCGATGAAAGCCTGCGCAGAGTTTTCTATACTGCTTGTACTAGGGCGATGCATGATTTGCAGCTTTACAGCGTAGGTGAACCAAGCCCATTTTTACAAAACGCTTTGCAGGAAAATCTCATCCAAACTTGAGTTCATTGGTTTTTTACGATGAATAAGCAATCAAATGAACCGGCCGGCAATATGCCAGTTTTTCATCGCGACTTCCATACTGCCGGCTTTTTTATATGGAAAAAACAACATTATTCACTGGCTAAATACAGAATGGAGATGAAGACTTTGATAAAGATAGCTGTTTTATCGGATACGCATCTGCCGAAAAAGGGAAAACAACTTCCCGAAATAGTCATGGAGGGAATACAGGATGCCGATCTGATTCTTCATGCAGGAGATTGGACGAGCCTTGATGTATATGAGCAGCTACGGGAAATAGCCCCTGTTATTGGTGTCTTCGGGAATGTCGATCCGCCCGAGGTAAAAGATGTCTTTGAGGAAAAAAGAATCATCGAAGCTGGAAGGTTTCGTATCGGTATCACCCACGGCCATATCGGGAAAAAGAAAAAGACACCCGAACGCGCATGGGAGGCTTTCCAACAGGAAGAATTGGACGCCATTGTGTTCGGACACTCCCATATCCCTTACTCGCAAATGCACGATGACACGCTTTTGTTTAATCCCGGTTCCCCCACCGACAAGCGGTTTCAGCCCAGATTTTCTTATGGCATCATTGAAATAGGAGAAGCATTAGAAGCAAAGCATATCTATTTTTAAGAGCAAAGGGACGGAGTCTGGGAGTTTCCAAAAGTAGTTACTATATACAGTCTGGATAAACAAGCCATCATTCTTGATAAATACTTCTTGATTCCAGATAAACAGCACTTCTTCCTAAATCTCCCCTCCAGTCTAGATAAATAGTACTTCACTCTTGATAAATACAAAAAGAGAGCAGGCCTAGCGCCTGCTCTTAACAGTTATGCAATATATTCATCCGCCTCTATGTCGTCAGCAGCTTTTTTGCTATAGTATTTGCCTTTTGTCACAATGGCGAGGACAATTGTCAGGACGAAGGCGATCACAGCCGCGAAGAAGGCAGCAACATTCTGCAAGAAGATTCCCATATATCCGAAGGCAGCTAAGGAGCCGATCACGCTAGCCACGATTAGAGAAACGACTCCAACCGGATTCCAGGCATA
Organism: Bacillus sp. PK3_68; assembly: GCF_003600835.1. NCBI lineage: Bacteria > Bacillati > Bacillota > Bacilli > Caryophanales > Bacillaceae > Bacillus > Bacillus sp. PK3_68. Next base: position 2,245,084 of record NZ_NQYC01000001.1, read on the forward strand.
CAAGTATTCCTGTCGATGTTCAAAATACCTCGGTCCGATTTTGAGTACCCTCTTCACAACGAAAGCATCGCATAAAAGCACAGCCGCCCAGGCAAGCAGGAAAACCCCCTGGAAAGTGAGCAAGCTTCCTAAATGATCCAACACACCGCCAAGCATTAAAACAATCGCTGCAATTGAAGTGAAAACCACCCAGAAATTCCGGCCCGGCTTAAATTTAAATACGTTCTCAAAAAAGTTAGCTAATGAAAGCGAACTGCTGTATAAGTTTGTAATGTTGATTCGGAGCTGTGTCAAGATCGTGAAGAGCGCCCCTCCAATGCCAAGAATTTGCACAAAGTAAACGCCCGGATTTTCTTCTCCCATCTGAACACCAAACCAAATCCCGATGACTCCCATAATAAAAAAGCAGACGAGCTGCGGTAAAAATCCTACAGCGAATACCCCAATTTTAAATTCTTCTTTTTTAATGAACCGCGCATAGTCTGACACGAGCAAAGCCATGATCCCCACGAGGCCATTCATAATCCCGATACAAGCAAGCAAAGAGGCTCCTCCGACTTCTCCTCCCTCCGGCAGAAACGTCCATATGCTTCCTGTGAAGGTAGATTTGTTTAGTACGATGAAAAAGCCTGCACCAAGCAAAAGAATGAAGAGAGGCAATGACCACTTTTGCAGCTTATCAAGTTGCTTAATCCCAAACCAGTTTAATGGAATAACAATCAAACCAAAAAAGATCATTAATCCCCATATAGGCACAAAGGAAATATATTCGTGGACAGCCGAAGCCATAATTGACCCTTCGATCGCACAGTACATAATAAAATTGAGTGCATAAATCAATGAAGTGATCGAAGCGCCAAAATAGCCAAATCCACCGCCTCTTGCCATTAAATTTACGTTTAACCCTGACTTCGCGGCATAAAAACAAATCCCTATTCCGACTCCCCCTGCTACGATTGTTGCATAGATCTCTGCCAGCAAGGCGTTCACTGCCCCAAATGAAATAGCCATTAAACTGCCCATTTGGATAAATAGCATAGCCGTTGCTACGCCAAGCGTGACATTTGTAATACTTGCCCAGCCCATCGTCCGGCCTTCTACAGGCACTTTTTCCAGTGAGAAGTCATCTTTTTTCTCTTCTCTGCTGATTTCTCCCTGCTCCGCTGGCTGTAATCTTTCTACCATCTCATCATCCCCCTACAAGCTTATTTGCATTTCTTCCTCATTTAAGAGTTAATTTCTATAAGCAAGTAACAAGCCAATTTATTGAATTTTCAAAATATATCTCAAATTATTTTTGATCCTATCTTTGTACCTATTAAATAGCTCTTTTCTCTTGTTTTACATTTACAAAAATAGCAAGAACCGTTTCGTTTTCTTTCAAAATTGCAATCTCACTTTCAGTTTTGATGATTTTTCATGATGATAGAAGCCTATAATTTTTAAAACTAGGAAAAAGAATAGACATTGGACAAGGGATTGTATAAGATGGGCGGTAGAAACGAAAAAGTACTAGGAGGTTACCGTTATGAAGGAGGAAAAAGTTAACCAATACATAAAAATATCGAGGGGGAAATGTGGCTTGTGGAAGATGATCGGGATAACTTAAAAGTAAGCTACCGTATCAAAGAGATCATTTTCACAGCGCAGTCTCCTTTCCAGCATATTATGGTTCTTGATACCTATGATTTTGGAAAAATGCTCGTGCTGGACGGAGTTGTACAATCAACTGAGAAAGATGGATACATTTATAATGAAATGATCACCCATGTTCCGCTCCATATCCATCCCGAACCGAAAAAAGTGTTAATTATTGGTGGCGGCGACTGCGGCGCAGCCAGAGAAATTATTAAGTATACAAGTGTTAAAGAGCTTTATTTCTGTGAAATTGATGAACTCGTTGTCAAAGCGAGCAAAGAGCACCTAAAAGGCGTTTCTGCCGGACTTGAAGACGATCGTGTCCATTATATTTTTGCAGATGGCATTCAATACATGAAAGAACACACAAACGAATTTGATGTGATCATTGTTGATTCATCTGATCCAGTCGGACCCGCAACTGAATTATTCGAATTCGGTTTTTATAAAAACGTCTTCGATGCATTGAAAGAAGACGGTTTGATGGTTTGCCAGAGTGAATCACCGATTTTCTATAAAGAAACAATGCAAAATACTTATCAATCTTTAAATCAGTTATTTCCTATTGTAAAACCATATACAGCTGTCGTTCCAACTTATCCCGGCGGTCTTTGGAGCTTTACTCTTGCCTCCAAAAAACATCAATCCTTTACTCAGCCAGACTATGAAGAAACGACGAAATATTTCAACAAGGATATCTTAGAAGCAAGCTTTGCCCTGCCTCAATTCATGTTGAATGATAAAAAGTAATCAAACCGGGTACCGTTAAAATTAACGGTACCCGCTCTTTATTTCATGACAAAACTAGTTAAGGGAGTGACACAATGGAAGTGAAGGTTAACGGCAATTCTCTGAAACTGGTGACAGGAGACATTACAAAACAAACGACAGAGGCTATCGTCAATGCGGCGAATGGATCATTGCTCGGAGGCGGCGGTGTGGATGGAGCCATTCACACCGCCGCTGGCAAAGAATTGCTTGAGGAATGCAGAAAAATTCTCGAAGAAGCATTAAAAGGAGCGTACTTACCGACAGGAGAAGCAGTTATTACAAACGGATATAACCTTCCCGCGCGCTATGTGATTCACACAGTTGGACCGATCTGGCACGAAAATACGCAGAATGAAGAAGCTCTGCTGTCAAACTGCTATCAAAACGCCTTACAGCTTGCTATGGAAAAGGAAATAACGAGCATTTCTTTTCCCTCTATCTCTACAGGCGTCTATCGGTTTCCTATTAGGCTGGCTTCAGCAACGGCTCTCCAAACGATCGTTCATTTTTTGCAAAATTATTCGTTTAGTGAGGTTGTAATGACGCTCTTCTCTCCTCAGGATTATCATGTGTACGAATCCGCACTTCAACCATTGATTGAGAAACATTAAAAAGAGATGAGAGGCTATTTAGCCTCTCATCTCCTTCAGTTAATAACAATCCCAGTTGTAGAGAACATTTGTGAAGTTAAGGTTCCGCAAATCTTCTTTTGTGATAAAAAAGTTTCCGACTCCACTGTCTCCCCACATGATATCAAGATCCGTATCTGTATCCACCTGAAGCAGCAGCACATTGTGATTCTGATACTTTTCCCTGTAACTGCGCGGGTCTTCCTGAGTAAAAAAAGGATAGCCGCCGATTTTCGATCCTGTGGCTCCAAAGGCCTCTGCATAGATTTCACCCAATTCCGTGCCGCTGCTCATTTCCTCTAAATCAATGGAAAGTTGCTCCATGCGGTAATCACCTTCAGATATAGGCTCCTCGTCTAATTCAAATGATAATTTAATTTCATGTGTCACCGGAAAGAATTCTTCTTCTCCGGGCTTTATGTAGTTAAAATCAGTTGTAAGCTTTGACCGATCATCCGTAACATCCGCATGATAAAGAATTCGAAAATCCTTCTGGCTTGTTCCGTCCTCGAAATCCATTCCTAACAAATCATCCTCTGGCGCAATGTAAAATTGCAAGATGCCCTTCTTTGGAAAGTCCTTCATTGGCGGTACTTCGGCAAAGTTAATTTGAGCCAGCAGCTGGAGATAGACCCCGTTCTCATCTTTCGGATGCTCCATATTTTTAGGCAAATACGGATGACCGCCAAACTTACTATCAAGCAAACCCGTGCTCGTACGGAGGCCTGCAATCTTTACTACCGGCTCCACCGTCTGCTCCAGCTCTTCTCGATACGGTTCCAATTCTTTCGGCAAATTAAGGCTACGATCAGCAGACATAGAAAACACCCCTTCCCTGAATCACCAAACAGAAACATACGTTCCTATTTTATACTTGGAATTTTCCGATTGCAAGGAAAAGTTTTACAAAATATCGAGCCAAATTTTAATAGCTGTCGCGGCAATCAGGATCGCCAGCAGCCATTGTAAAATTTTCGTATTCATTTTTTGGCCGGCTTTAGCGCCAAGCGGTGAGGCAATCACACTAGCAATAATCATAATAACGGCCGGCACGAACAGCACCTGGCCGGTCATGAGCTTTCCAGCCGTTGAGCCGATGGATGAAATAAAGGTGATAGCTAAAGAGCTAGCAATCGTCATCCGAGTCGGAATTCTCAAGATGACAAGCATAATCGGCACTAACAAAAATGCTCCGGCCGCTCCGACAATCCCCGCTCCAATGCCGACGACAAAAGCAAGACCGGCGGCGAGCCAGCCGTTAAACGTCACTTCACTCATCGGCCGGTCGTCCAGGTTCTTTTTCGGCACGAACATCATGATAGCAGCGAGTGCAGCCAACACGCCGTAGACGACATTGATGACTTCCTCTGACAATCTCTCAGAGCCAAAACCGCCGACAAAGCTTCCGAGCAGGACAGCTCCCCCCATGTATATAATCAACTTTTTATTTAAATACTCACTCTTTCGGTACGCCCAAACGCCGGCAATGGTCGCAAAAAACACTTGCACCGCACTAATCCCCGACACTTCATGAGCGGTAAAAGCAGCAAATCCAAGAAGCGGCGGAATATACAGCAGCATCGGGTATTTAATAATCGAGCCACCAATTCCGACCATTCCCGAAATGAACGACCCGATAAAACCGATGAGAAAAATAACAAGCCAATAAGAAAGATCCATTTCTACCACTCCCATATTCAATCAAGTTTTTTCTGTTTCGCCCCCCAGGCAAAAACGCTCACCAAGGAAGCGATCACTATAAGAACAGGAGTATACATAATCAAAAAATGATGCATGGGTCCATCCCTCCTATTCCATTCCTTTTACATATTGGCGGTTAAATAAAAACAGTCTCAGCAGCAGGTACAGCGCCGGAATTAAAAGCAGCAGTCCGGCAATAAACGCCACAACTAAATAAATCGCCATCGTTTTATTCGTAAACCCATCGTAGATTGTCAGCACCGGGTACAGCAGATAAGGATAATGAGAGATCCCGTATGCCAGAAAAGCGGTGAAATATTGGAGCATGACCGCTAAAAAAGCAGTGCCGTATGCCTTTCGTTTGTAAAATAAAGCAAGCGCGGTAACGAAAAAGCCGAGCGAAGCAACGAACATCCAGGAAAAATCGACCATCCGGGCGAAGTGCTCAGGGTTATGTGAACGAAGAGCATAGAAGACGATAATCGCCGCGATGACCGAAGGAGCACTCCAGCCGAGCGTGTAGCGGCGGACAAGCTGTTCAGCCTTGTAATCCTCTGCCTTCCGTGCATAATATGTTAAAAAAGCAGCCGATATAAATAGCACACTTACAAGAGAAATCAACACAACGCTCCATGAGTATGAACTCGTTAACAGCTCTGTCATTTTCAAGTGAACACCGGTGTCCGTAATGTCCAAGAATCCCCCTCGGAAATGGTTAACACTGTCGTCAGCGAAGCTGGAATTAATACACCGGTGATTCCGTATATAAAACTATAAAGCTTATTTTCTTTTGACCCGTACGTACCGAAGGCATAGTAGGAGCCGCGGATCGCCAGCAATATAATTGAAACGCTCGCTGGCACTAACAGGGCGGAACCAAAGTAATAGGCCGTCTTCGGAAAAAAGCCGACGATGCCCACAAAGAAGAAAACGAGAAACACATTCGTCACTTCCCATACCGGGGAAAGATAGCGCTGAATCATTTTGTGAAGAACATGCTTCTGTCCCGTCCAATCACTGTACAGACTAAAGAAACCAGCTCCAAAATCAACAGAAGCGACGATAACATAACCGAACAAAAAGAGCCACAACACACTGATACCTAACAACTCAAGAGACATGTAAATTCCCCCTTGCCTCTAGTTCCTCCTCTGCAGGATTGTTCTTAAACATGTTGCGCAGGACCACGACTGCCCCTACACCTAGAAGAACATATAAAGCACCGAATGCCATAATCATTGTATCCACATGAGGAGAAGACGTAGCCGCTTCCACTGTTTTCAAATAGCCACGTAAGATCCATGGCTGACGGCCCACTTCAGCGAAAATCCAGCCGACCTCAATGGCGATCAATGAAAGCGGAGCAGACAGCACAACCGCTCTCAGCAGCCATTTATTATACATCTTCTTTGGCTTCCATTTTGACAACACAACATAAGTGAAAGAAATCAAGAGCAACACCATGCCTAATGTGACCATAACATCGAACAAGTAATGAATATACAACGGCGGACGTTCATCTTCTGGAAACTCATTAAGCCCGACCACCTCCGTGCTTGGCAAGCTCCCTGCTAAAATGCTTAAAGCCCATGGAATTTTGACCGCACCGCTCACCTTTTGTTCTTCATCCAATTTCCCGAACAAAATTAGCGGGGCTTCTCCTTCCGTTTCAAAGTGCCACTCTGCGGCAGCAAGTTTCTCCGGCTGGTATTCTGCCAAGAACTTTCCGGATAAATCGCCGACAAGCGCCGTAGCGATTGAAAAAACTAATGCAGGAATTAATGTGATCCGCAACGCTTTTTTATAATAGCTATGCTTTCTGCCGCGAAGCAGATGATAAGCGGCAAGCGCCGCTAATATAAAGGCGGACGTCATGTATGCCGATACGAGCACATGCCCTACTTTCGTTGGGACGGCCGGATTAAACATTGCTTTAAGCGGTTCAACGTTCACAAACACTCCGTTGACAAGATCAAACCCTTGCGGTGTGTTCATAAACGCATTTACAGCTGTAATGAAAAAAGCGGACATGGAAGAGCCGATTACAACCGGAACAAGCAGCAGCAAGTGAAGTTTCGGATTCTTAAACCGGTCCCATGTGTATAAGTAAATCCCTAAAAAGATCGCTTCAAAGAAAAAGGCGAACGTTTCCATAAAAAGCGGCAGCGCGATTAACTGTCCCGCTTGTTCCATAAAGGAAGGCCAGAGCAGACTGAGCTGCAGCCCAATCGCTGTCCCGGTTACAACTCCGACCGCAACGGTAATCGTAAATCCCCGTGTCCAGCGGCGGGCGAGCAATAAGTAGTGAGCATCATTATGCTTCAATCCCATCCACTGGGCGAGCGCGATCATCACCGGCACGCCGACACCGATCGTAGCGAACAAAATATGAAAAGCGAGTGTCATCTCGGTTAATATACGACTATATAAAACAGCATCATATGACATATTTCCCCCTCCTAGATCATCATCAAGCTGAGTATACTACCAAGAGCTACCATCATCGCTGTCCAGAAATAAGCTGTTTCTCTTTTTTTCATCGTATCTCTTCCTTTCTACTGTGATTGATAAGAAATCGCCTTTCCCTTTCAGTATAGAAAGAAAGCGAGCACCGAGACATAGGGGCATCCCCCTATCCCTCTCGCGTTTTTGACTACTTTATGAAGGTTTGGAGCGAAAGCATAAAAAGAGGATGTTCCTATGTTGCTTTGGAACATCCTCTTGAACACGATAGCCAGCGTTCTTTAATGAATATCGGAAAAATAGTTTTTAATGCCATATTGAATCATTTCATGTTTTTGCTTCAAATCCAGCTTGTTCATAATATTCGCTTTATGATTTTCGACGGTTTTTGCGCTAATATGCAGCTTTTCAGCGATTTCTTTATTCGTATAACCGAGCACCGTCAGCCGCAAAACCTCCTGCTCTCTTAGTGTTAACGGGGAAGACGGCTTTTCTTTTTCTTTCATCATCTTGTCAATTTGCTCTTCGCTTAAGTCGGTTCGGTAATAACGGTGCCCTTGATGCACATTATAAATTGCTTCATACAAATCACTCCCTTGGCTTTTCTTTAAAATATAGCCATGGGCTCCCGACTGGATCGCCTTGCGAATATACGCCTCTTCATCGTGCATCGTTAACAGCACGACTTTCATAGTTGGCTGCTGCTGAAGAAGCTGTTTCGTTGTTGTAAACCCATCCAGTCCATTCGGCATGGAAATGTCCATCAAGACGACATCCGGCTCTTTCTGCATCGCCAGAACGAGCGCTTCGTGACCGTCTCCTGCATCAGCCGCCACTTCAATATCCGCATAGCTTTCTAACAGTAAAATGATCCCTTTCCTGATTAAATCATGATCATCAACTACCATGACTTTCATCGATCTCTTCCCCGCTTTCATCTAACATCATTTTCGCTAAAATGGTTGTTCCTTTACCCGGTGCGGATTCAATATGAAAATGGCCGTTCAGCTGCTCGATCCGCTCACGCATATGTTCTAGCCCGAGCCCGCCTTTGGCCTGTTCTAGATCAAAGCCCTTCCCATCATCATGGACTTCTACAATCAATCGCCCTTGATCTTCTACGAGCAATAAATAGACTTTTTTCGCTTCTGCATACTTCACGATATTATGAAGACCCTCTTGTATAACTCGGTAGACATTGATCTCCACTGCCGAGGGCAACCGGCCGCTAATATTGGTCTTCAGTTCAATCGATAAAGAAGAAGTGGATTGAACTGTATGGATTAACGTTTCCAACGCGGAAACGAGTCCCAGCCCGTCCAAGCTCGTCGGCCGAAGCTGGTGGGAATACGCTTTAATGTCTGACATCGCGCGCTGGAGCTCTGCCCGCACCTCATTAACATAATCATGAAGCCGCTCATCAGCCTGAATGGTCGATTCAATCGCCTGCAATGCAACAGAGATAGTGTAGAGCGACTGACTGATTCCATCATGAAGCTCATGAGCCAGCCGCTTATGCTCCCGCTCCTGCACCTCGATCAAACGCTTAATCATCATTTTCGACAGCCGGACTTCCTCTTCCTTTTGCCGCAGGGTTTGATCGCGCAATACGAGCAAATACTCTTTTTCTTGGTGGTCCTGATCCTGGTAAATCAAAGCCGTACTCATCTCGACGTCAAGCTTTTTTCCGTGGTAAACAGGCATTTGCGATAAAAAATATGGCACTTCATTGCGTGCAATTAAATAACAGCGGTTTTCGCCCGCTTCAGCCTTTCGTTCCTTACAATAAGAGCAAAAAGGAACATGCTCGCCGACCGCCCAGCCAGTGAGCCGACCGGCTGCAGGGTTCATCAGCAAGATTTCACGGTTTTGATCCATAACGATAATGCCGTCTTGAATATATTCAAATATTTGATTCAAGTATTTTGGGTCTACCGGATACTGTTCCATTGGCCTGATCCTTTCATTTTTCTTTTCCACTATTGTAAGCGAAAAACCGCCGGTGATTCACGTCTGCCGGCGGTTTCGTTTATTCTTTTATGTCGGTCCTCCCAAGGAGAAGATTGATTTCCGCTTCTTGATCAACGATATGCTTTCTTAAAACTGATTGAACAAGCAACTGTCTTGTAGGAAAGAACCGTTATTTTACGAGCTGTGGCACGTCTTTCTTCCAGCGTGAAAAGCCCCCTAAAAGGTTTTTTATCTCTTTGAATCCATTCGCCTGTAAAATGCTCGCCGCAATCGCAGACCGCACACCTGAACCGCATTGAATAAGAAGCGGCTGATCTTGCGGCACTTCCTCTAAGCGATCCGGCAGTGTGCCGAGCATCATGTGAACGGCTCCCGGAATATGTCCGGCGTCCCATTCTGATTGATTCCGGACATCCAGTACAGCCACTTCTCCTTTTTCTACTGCTTCCTGCATTTCCACAGGCTCTACATTCATATAACTTTCTAATTTAGAAGCTTGAACTAAAGCGGTTTTCACATTCATATAGCCTTCTATACGGTCGATCCCAATGGAGCGAAGCCCTATTAATATCTCAGAAAGTTGACCTTCCTCAATCAACAGATAAAGCGGGGCTTCATAGTTCACGAGCCAGCCAGCCCAGTTTGTAAATGATTTATTAAACGGAATATTTACCGTTCCTGGAATATGTTCTTTAGCAAATTCAGCCGCCGAACGCGTATCAATAACCATATCTTGCTTAAGCCATTCATGAAGGGCAGAAGCATCCATCTCTTCAACAGGCACCGTCACATTCTTCAGCAAAGCCGGACCAACTTTGTTCACATGCTTCATGATAGCGAAATACTTAGGAGGCTCAGGCTGGCCATCGAGCAAAGCTTTCACAAAAGCCGCTTCATCGTTACATTTCATTGCCCAGTTAAACATCTTTTCATAGCCGACTGTCGAGGAGGGAATCGCCCCTAATGCTTTACCACACGCGCTTCCCGCTCCATGAGCCGGCCATACTTGTAAATAGTCAGGAAGCTGCTTAAAGCGTTGAATAGAGGTAAACATTTGCTTTGCCCCTTGATCTGCTGTTCCGCTGTACCCTGCTGCTTTTTCCAATAAGTCGGGGCGGCCCACATCACCGACAAACACAAAGTCGCCGGTAAAAATCCCCATTGGACGATCGGCACCGCCGCCGTGATCTGTCAGGATAAAAGAAATGCTTTCTGGTGTGTGCCCCGGTGTATGCATCACTTCCAATGTGAGGTTTCCGACTTTAAACGTATCACCATCTTTCAACAGCTGATGATCAATCCTTTCAAGATTTTGGTATTTCCAATTTTCGTCCCCTTCATCGGATACATACATTTTTGCCCCAAACCGTTCGGCTATCTCACGAGAACCTGCCACAAAGTCCGCATGGATGTGTGTTTCTGCTGCAGCTGTCAGCTTCAGCCCTTCTTTGTTAGCCGTCTCGACATATTGTTCAATATTGCGGGATGCATCAATAACAAGTGATTCCCCTGTTTTTTGACAGCCGATTAAATACGAAGCATGAGCTAGCTTTTCATCATAAAAATAACGCAATAACATGTCCGTCACTCTCCCTGTTTTCTGCTTCTATTGAGTCTTTTTAGGCAATGTTTCAATCAGTGCTTGCACATAAGATAATACTCGCTGCACCGATGGATCTTTCATCCACTTTAATACGGTAAAGAGAGAAATATGCTGTGCATTCGCCTCTGCTTTTGCTTGTACTTCTTCCCATAGAGATTGACCTTTTTCCACTTTCTCACGAATCGGTTCTGTATATTCTTCCACACTATTTTGCAAATAAGCGATGGACTTTTCATCAGCTAATACATTTTCCACAAATCGAACAACTGTCTCCAGCTTTTCCATCAGTTCTAACAATAGAGGCAGTTTCTCCAGCAAACGAAGGGCAGCTTCCAGTGTGTTCATATCGATATTTATACCGTCAATCTTCTTTTTCACTTTTTCCATCGTATGTTCATCTTCCAGAACAGATTGTCCAAAGGTTAATAACTGGTCTGCCTGCTCTATCTTTGCTGTTAAATCGGGCAGTTTTTCAATCAGCTTTTGAAGAGAAGCCTGCACTTCCGGTTTGTTTAACTCATCGACCCAGTCCTGTTTTGAAATTGAAACCGTCATTTCTCTCCACTCCCTTCCCGCTGTTACATAATCCCTTTCAACATGCCATCCCAATACATAATGGGCAGCAAATCTTTTTTCATCATATACATACTGCGTCTTTCTTTCGCCTGATTGATCGGAAAAGATTCGCTCGGTATTTTTCCATATTTAAACTCCGCTAATACTAAGCTATTGTAGCCTGTTACAAGTGGACAAGAGCTGTACCCATCATATGCTGCCTTCATCGGCTCTTCTTTTATGAGGGCAAGCATATTTTCCGCTACAACTGGAGCCTGCTTACGGATCGCTGCGCCGGTTTTGGACGTTGGCAGATCCGCACAATCGCCAAGGGCAAACACATTTTCATACTTATGGTGCTGAAGTGTATTTGGATGAACATCGACCCAGCCTGCTTCCCCTGCTAAAGAGCTTTCACGGATAAAGCCAGGCGCGCGCATGGGCGGAGTGACATGGAGCATGTCGTATTTCACTGTTGTTTGCTTTTTCGTATCTATATTTTCAAATACCGCTTCTTTTTGGGCTGACCGGATTTCAACTAAGTTTTCACGAAAGCGGGCATCAATTTTTTTGCGGGCCACCACTTTTTCTAATGTTTCACGGTATTTCTGAACATCAAAAATCGCCGGGTTGGCCGAACCAAAAATAACGTTTGTCTGTTCTCTAAACCCCGTGCGGCTAAAATGATCTTCCGCCAAATACATAATTTTTTGCGGAGCTCCCCCGCATTTTACTGGTGTGGCCGGATGCGTAAACACGGCATTGCCGCCTTTAAATGTGCGGATCGCTTCCCACGTATAATCTGTATACTCATACGAATAGTTGCTGCAGACTCCGCCTTTGCCGAGGGCTTCTCTCAAGCCTTTCACGCCCTCCCAGTGGATTTCGATTCCAGCTGCTACAACTAAATAATCGTAAGAAAGAGACTCCCGATTCGCTAACTGAATCTTATTTTCTTCAGGAGTAAAAGAAGCAACGGCTTGTTGTATCCAAACGGCTCCTTCCGGAATAACCTCCTCCATGCTGCGTTCTGTATCTTCTTTCTTGGCTGCTCCCCCGCCAACTAACGTCCACAGCGGCTGATAATAATGCTTATCTGCTGGATCAATAATGGCTACATCGTTCGCAAGCGATTTTATTCCATTCAACAATCTAGCAGCGGTGCTAATGCCTGCTGAGCCCCCGCCAACGATGACAATACGATAGTGTTCACTCATCTTTATCTTCCTCCCAGTTAGAATAATGACAAGTACAAGCTCTGTCCCTGTGAGTAACTCTGTGCTTATATATTCATGATAGAAGATACTTATTCGTGATACTATAGGGGGTTCCCCCTATATTTAATAGAGCCAGCTTTTTCTGAAATAAAAAAACTCCTTTGTAGAAGTTGATTTGTTACTAACAAACAAATCTTCTACAAAGAAGTTTCCACTTTAACTATTAAACTGCAAGAGGGCCTTGATTTTCTGCTCTCCTCAACCATGCTGCGAATAGTTTCTATCAATTTTCCAGAATAGCCATCACTTGTTTAACGGAATGAACCGATTTATCGAGAGCAGCTTTTTCTTCAGCGGTAAGCGGCAATTCAATGATGCTTTCAATGCCTTCTCCCCCGATAATCGTCGGCACACCCAGATATAAACCCCGGTAGCCGTATTCTCCCTCCAGATAAGCAATGGATGGAAGAATTCTTTTTTTATCACGGATGATCGCTTCCGCCATTGTCACAAGAGAAGCAGCCGGAGCATAGTACGCACTTCCGTTTCCAAGCAAGTTGACGATTTCGCCGCCGCCTTTTCTTGTTCTTTCCACAATGGCTTCCAGCCGATCACTCGGGATAATTTTTTCCAATGGAATGCCTCCCGCGTATGAATAACGGACGAGGGGAACCATATCATCTCCGTGTCCACCAAGGACAAATCCAGAAATGTCTTCCACAGAGATATTTAATTCTTCGGCAACAAATGTGTTGAATCTCGCTGTATCGAGTACTCCCGATTGACCAATCACCCTGTTTTTTGGAAAATTAGTTGTTTGGTAACAAACATATGTCATTGCATCGACTGGGTTACTTAACACGAGGATAAAGCTGTCCGGGGCATATTCCTTCACCTTTTGCGAGATGGAACGCATAATTTTAGCATTCGTCGAAACCAGGTCATCACGGCTCATACCTGGCTTTCTAGCAATGCCCGCCGTAATGATCACCATGTCTGCGCCTTGAATCTCCTTATAATCAGCTGTCCCTTTAATCTTCGCATTAAACTTTTGTACAGGGCCGGCTTCCAGCAAATCGAGCGCTTTTCCTTTTGTCGGATTGCTTTGTTCAGGTGTATCAACTAGAATAACGTCTCCCAACTCTTTTTGGGCGATCATTAAAGCAGTTGTTGCCCCGGTAAAGCCTGCACCGATCACCGCAATCTTTGGACGCTTAAATGCCATGGCATTTGCTCCTTTCTACCTTATTCTTCTTTTTTAGGGGCTGGGTCAGCTTTCTTCCGATTCGTACGATTAGAAGCAGGAGCCGGCTTAACAGCAGACTTTTCTTCTATTTCAGAAGCTTGATTTAGTTGCTTTCGTCGTTGAACCATCCCATATGTTTCTTCATCCATACGGGGGATGACATGGGCAGAAACCAACTCTCCAACACGTGCTGCTGCTTCTTTTCCAGCATCAACTGCTGCCTGGACAGCGCCTACGTCTCCTTCTACGAGAACGGTAACGAGGGCACCATCAATTTTTTCCTGATTGACTAATTCAACGTTTGCCGCTTTCAACATGGCGTCTGCCGCCTCAATTGAACCAACTAATCCGCGTGTCTCAATCATTCCAATAGCTTTTGGCATCCATCCCACTCCTTTCTACTGTTGTACAATCTCAGTGGAATCGACAATTCCAATAACGACAGCGTCAATCGGAAGAGGATTGTCCGGCATAATAAATCGGGCCGATCCTCCTTCTGTAATGATCACCTGATCACCTATGCCCGCTCCAATTCTATCAGCTGCAATAATTGGTGTATGGATAGATGAACCATCAGGATGGATAGGCTGGACAAACAATAGCTTTAATCCAGTAAGTCCATCTTCTTTTCTTGTCGCCCATACATTCCCAATAACAGTTCCCATTCTCATCTCCTCACCGCCCTACTTGTCGATCACCTGGATTTTTTTTCCTAACTCACGTGCTGTGTCTTTGGCTAAAGGGGTAACGATTGTTCCTTTTCCAACACGAATCACTTCTTCATTCATTTGTTTGACTTCATGCTGAGATAAGAGCTTGCCTTCAAAAACAGTGCTTAGCACTGGCTTTTCCTGCAGCACTACAGGAGCAGCTTGGACAGGCTGCCTTTGGCCTTCAACAATTATTTCGCCTACTTGTCCAGAGCGGATAAAGCCTGCATTGGCTTCATCGGTATCGATATGCATTTCCAAGCGGTAAGAAGGCGATACACGAATAAGTACCTTTTCAAAAGTGACCGGCCGTTCTGTTTCCGCCCTGACTTGAACGTACTGGCCATCCTGCACTTGAAAGCGCTCCGCATCCTCTGGCGCCATATGAATATGTGCCTGTGCAATAATCAATCCCTCTGGCAGATAGACACTGCCTTTCGGACCGATAATGGTAATTGGAGAAGATCCTTGAATATCACCAGATTGCCGGATCGGCGGCTTAAGTCCAAGTTTGAACGCATCTGTTTGACTTATTTCCACTTGGGTAAGATGGCGGGAAGGCCCGAGTACGCGAACCCGTTCGATCGCGCCTTTCGGACCTGATAAAATAACTGTTTCTTCTGCAGCAAACTGATTCGGCTGTGACAAATCACTTTTTTTCTTCAGTGCATAAGACGGGCCGAATAAAGCAGCCAAGTGCTGTTCAGACAGATGAACATGACGGGCCGATACAGCGATTGGAATGTGATTTGGCCTTTGTGCCAGCTCTTTTCTGCCCAACTGTTGGATTACCTCTTCCACAATGGATTGAATCCATTCTGAATCCATGAGCGTTCACCTCTCCTCTTACACTTCTTTGCTTACTCTACGATTTCTGGGGCTTTTGGCAAAATAGACTCCAATTCATTATGCGGGCGTGGGATAACGTGGACAGAATTCAACTCTCCAACACGCTGAGCAGCAGCTGCTCCTGCATCTGTTGCCGCTTTTACTGCGCCTACATCGCCGCGTACTAATACGGTAACGATACCGCCACCAACATGAACTTTTCCAACTAAGTGAACACTTGCTGCTTTCACCATTGCGTCTGCTGCTTCAATTGAAGCAACTAATCCTTTTGTTTCGATCATTCCTAATGCTGTCATTTCTCTTGCCATTTTACATTCCTCCTAATTTTTATTTGCTGTATTGTTCAATGACTTTATTGACTAGTTCCGCGACTTCTTCTACATTTACTTTTGCACTTTTTCCCATTGCAGCGATCACACTTTTTACAATCTGCTCGGTATCTGCGTTTCCTGTTGGCAAGCTGGATGATGATCCTCTTCCTTTTTTCGGAAGGCTCACCTCTTTAATTCCATAGGCCATCCGCTTAATATTGAGCAAATGACGGGCTGTGATATTGTCAGAGGTAATATTGCCACCAAATGACCCGCAGCCAAGTGTCATGGACGGGGCAAGCCCGGTCGTGCCGCCGACGGCTCCAACAGAAGATAATGTATTGACTAAAATTCTGGAGACTGGCATGTCAAGGGCAAATTCTCGTGCCAATGCGTCATCTTCTGTATGAATCGATAAGCTGTGGCCACGGCCACCTAAATCCAGAAGACGGCTGCATAATTGCTTTGCCTCGGCTTTGTTTTTTGCTGTATATAGCGCAAAAATAGGGGAGAGTTTCTCTAAAGAAAAAGGCACTTCCTTGCCAATTTCGGTTTCTTCTGCGACGAATAACCGAATGGAATCGTCAATATGAATACCGGCCAGTTCAGCAATGTATTGCGGGCTTCTGCCAACAATTTTCGGGTTGACCTTGCCAGGCACCGGAGAAATTACCTTTTCCATACGGGCCTTTTCTTCTTTATTCAATAAGTAAGCCCCATTGTTTTTTAACTCGCGCAGTGTCACAGCTAAGATGCTTTCGTCCACAATGATTGCCTGCTCTGTTGCACAAATCGTTCCATAATCAAATGATTTGCTGTCTACAATCATAGACACTGACTTTTCAATATTGGCTGTCTTTTCCAGATAGACCGGCACGTTTCCAGGCCCCACTCCGTAAGCTGGCTTTCCTGAGCTGTAAGCGGCTTTTACAAGCCCTCCGCCGCCTGTCGCCAAAATTAAGTGAACATCCGGATGCTTCATCAGTGACTGAGTTGCCTCCATCGATGCGTAGGATAGCCAGCCGATCAATCCCTCTGGTGCACCTGCTCCCACTGCTGCCTGCTCGCAAACCTTCAGCGCTTCAATCGTGCATTTCACCGCATAAGGATGAGGGCTAACAACGATGGCATTGCGTGTTTTTAGCGCAATTAATGTTTTAAAGAAAGCGGTCGATGTCGGATTCGTTGTCGGAATAATAGCGGCCACTACGCCAAACGGTGCAGCAATTTCCACTACTTTCTTTTCCTTGTCTTCTCTGATGATGCCGACAGTCTTTTCATCTTTAATTGATTCATATACCGCTTTGGACCCTACTTCATTTTTTATCTTTTTATGTTCAGCTACCCCCATGCCCGTTTCCTCTACAGCCAGCACAGCCAGCTCCTGAGACATGGCGAAAGCCGCATCGGCTACTGCTTTAACAATCTGGTCCACCTGTTCCTGTGAGTAAGACATATAACGTAACTGAGCTTCTTTTGCTTTCCTAACCGCTTCCCGCATTTCCTGAATGGCAAGCAAGTCGCGATCGATTGCTACAGACATACTTTCACACTCCTTCAAGGCTTTCCCTACTTAATCTGTCAGTAGCGAAGCGGATTTTTTGCCAGTTCGATAATCGTTTCCCGAAACGCATCGGCAGCTGCTCGGCAAGCTGATTGGCTTCCTGTTAACAAGCCGCCGCCATAATTCGTTTCCGAGGGAGGTTCGAACAGTTCGCAAATATCCACATCCGCTGCCTTCAATGCTGCATCCAGCCCGTAAATTGCTTCAAGAGGCGGAGCGATTAAATAGGCTAGCGCATCTCCTTCATTAATTCCAGCTAAAGACGATAAATAGCTTCCGGTCCTTGAGACGACATGAGCGTATAATAGATGGCTTTCTTCCTCATTTAACGCTTCAAAGAAAGCGCCGGATTCAATTGTCGTCTCCACTGCTTCCAGTCCGCTTCTTACTTGCTCCGGCGTCGGTCCAGCCAGAATGCCGATCATTTCTCCAGATAATGGGCCAGACGAATAATTGGCTCCTGCATAAAAAGATTTGGCGTACACGACATCGACATCTGCGTACTTCGTCGCCTCGTCCAGTGCCGTGTAGCCAATGTCATCGCTCGTAACCGTAAACATTCCGAGGCTGCGGTGATGGCTTTTCAGCTTAAACTTTTCCGCCAAGCCTTGATCCACATTCGGAATAACCCGCACAGCGAGAATTTCAGCTTTTACACGAGGTAAGTGCATAGCTTGTTCCACCTCCTAGCCTTCTTTTTTGACGAGTGATACACCACTAGCTTGGTGTTTTAGGATTTTTTGAACGACGGTTCCGAGATAGGCACCTGCTTCAACCGGCGGAATGCCGCCTTTGTGAATATTGGAAACGACCATCCGGTCAGCTTCAATGACACCTTTTCTCGGCTTATAACACATGTAAGCACTCAGTGACTCTGCACTCACAAGACCTGGTCGTTCACCAATCAGCATAACGACCACATCAGGTGTTAGAATTTCACCGATTTCATCCATTAAAGCAACCCGGCCTTTGTCAACATAGAACGTCGTTCCTATATCGATCTTCAAGTTACTGAGCGACTGCTGTAAAGACAGGTAGACATCTTCTATATTTGCTTCCACCGCTTTAGCGCTCAATCCGTTAGAAATAACAATTTGTACCGTAGGCGAAGCTTGACAGCGTTCTTTAATTATCTCCCTCGCTTCGTCTGACAGCTGGCGGCCATAATCTGGACGACGAATATATTCTTCCTTATCCTTCACTCTCGTCTGAACAGAAAAAACGCCCAGGTTCTCTAATACATCGGGAGAGACTTCCCCGTATACCGCGTCCACTGCTGCTGCATGATCGAAACGAAACTGAAGCCATGTGCTCGTTCTTGGACGGCTGCCAGCCCGGCCAACAGCAATCCGCGATGGTGTTTTCTTGCGAAGCTCTTCAAGTTGCTGTTCCTTTTTTTCTAATTTTGCAGAATCAGAGAGCAGCTGCCTGGATACCGGATTGTCCCGCTTTGCCCGTTCCGCCTGAAGAGGTTTAAACTGAACCTTCTCCGGCCCTGATTGAACTGCTTCAGCTGGTGCAGGAGCTTTTGGCTTCTTGCTCCATAAAGAGATTTCGGGTTCTTCAGGCGGCTGTTCCTGGCTAAGCTTCTCTACAACGAGCTTCGTAATCGAAGCAATTAATTCTTCCTTCATTCCCCTCGCCCCCTATTTGAAAAATATTGTCGGATCACCTGCATATTTGCTCAGTCTGCCGTTCTCAAAAATCCCCATTTTCTCAAGCCATTCAGCAAATTCAGGAGAAGGCGATTTGCCGAGCGTCTGTCGCAATGTAGCGATGTCATGATAGCTCATTGACTGATAGTTCAGCATACAATCATCACCCATTGGAGTAGCAATAATGAAATTTACCCCCGCTGCTGTTAAGAGCACTCCGAGGTCTTCAATGTCGTTTTGATCGGCACGTATATGATTCGTATAACAAATGTCCACTCCCATTGGCAGGCCGTGCATTTTCCCCATAAAGTGGTCTTCAAGACCCGCGCGGATGACCTGCTTGTTGTTGTACAAATATTCTGGGCCAATAAAGCCGACAACCGTGTTTACAATATAAGGATTATAGTGTCTTGCAAATCCATAGTTTCTTGATTCAAGCGTCATTTGATCAATGCCGTAATGAGCTTCTGCTGATAACTCCGAGCCTTGTCCGGTTTCGAAGTAAAGACGCTCAGGACCCGAACTTGTTCCAAGTTTTTTGGCCATGTCTGCTGCTTCATGAAGGAGCGGAGCCGAGATGCCGAAGGAGCGGTTTGCCTTTTCCGTCCCAGCGATGCTTTGGAAAATCATATCAGCCGGGGCTCCTCTTTCGATGGCTTTCATTTGAGTAGTAACATGTGCAAGCACACAATTTTGTGTTGGAATCTTCCATTCCTCAATGAACTCGTGGCTCGCTTGCAACAGCCTTTTGACGCTTTCAACAGAATCGTCTACCGGGTTAATGCCGATTACCGCATCGCCAACTCCATAAGACAGACCATCCTTCAGCGAAGCAACCATTCCCTCGATGTTATCTGTTGGATGATTTGGCTGCAGTCTTGAAGCAAGTGTGCCTCGCTGTCCAATAGTAATATTACATGTAGATAAAATCTCCAATTTGCTTGCCGCATGAACAAGATCCAAATTGGACATTAACTTTGCGACGGCTGCGATCATTTCACTCGTTAGCCCCTGGCTGATACGCTTTAACTCCCTATCTCCGGTTTCGTCATCTAAAATATATTCACGTAGTTCAGCAACCGACCAGTTCTGCATGTGCTTATAAATGGGTTCATTTATATCTTTTTCAATAATGAAAGACACTTCATCTTTTTCTGCTTCAATAAGCGGATTGTTGCGAATATCAGCTAAAGTGATGTCACTTAAAACAGACTTAGCTGCTATCCGCTCTTGTACCGTTTCTGCTGCAATGCCTGCCAGCCGATCCCCGGATTTTTCCTCATTTGCTTTTGCGAAAAGATCTTTCAAATCGTTAAATTGAAAGGTCTTCCCGCCAATCGTTGTTTTAAGCTTCAATTTGCCTGCCTCCTTACTTTATGAATGGAAAGTGAGTGTTTTAATGACTACAGGCACTACTCCTGATTCAAGAACCTGGCCGATGTCCATGTAATCGCCTTGTTCCACCTCAATTTGATCGATGCACAGCACACTTTCATCCGGCTTTAACGCCTGCAATGTCTGTCCAAGAACTTTTGCATGATCACTCTGCAACGCAATAATGAACGGCTGCAGTGGGTTTGGCTTTAGCCACCGGCACCTGACAAGCTCCTGGGCAATAGACTGAACATCTCTAAATTTAAGATGCGGTAAATTAGTTAAGTAGAGGACAAAATTCTGCCCCTCGTTTCTAGGGTCATATATAGAAATGGCTTCTTCCATGCCGCTGCGCAACTTGGTTACCCCCGTTGAAGCTTCCCCTTCAAATGAAACTTCAAAGACCGGAAGATTTTTTTGAGGAAGCTGACTGCGCTCTACTTGAATGGTAGCTCCGCTAATATCAGTCGTTTGCGTCCCTGCTCCAAGAACAGTCGCCCGCACTGTTTCATCTGGCCTTCTCCACTCATAAAGCTTCAGGCTCTCTTCCTTCATCATCGCTTGGGCAATCTCTATGCCGATATCATCATAAACAGCAGGAGAAGCAGTTGGATCTTCTATTTGATACATGCACTCTGATACGCCGCCAGAAAAAATAATCGCGTCAATCTCGCCGGCCCATTGCGGAGGATGGCCTAACAAGAGAACTTCATCCCCGCTTATCATCGACTTGTTCAACACCCTTCCGATGACCGCTGCCATGTATTCTGTCACCTTATGAATATCAGGATGGTCTTTATTGTCACCCTCTTGCAGCGACCAGCCTTCCTGTCGGATCAGCCTTTCAACAGGTGGGGAAATGCTATGAACCTTTTTATCTTTGAACTCAATAAGTCGACCACCGATGTGAAGTGTGCACGTACCTGCCAGCTTGCCATCTTCATAGACAGCAAGATTGGCCGTTCCACCTCCAATGTCAATGTTAGCCACTGACTTCCCTGTTCGCTTCGAGTAGTTATAGGCTCCCGAGCCTTTAGCCGCAATGATGCCTTCTAAATCTGGACCAGCAGTTGCCACTAAAAACTCCCCAGCTACAGCAGACAAGTGATGAACCGTTTCCTCTGCGTTTTGCTTTGTAGCCGTTTCTCCGGTAATAATAACAGCGCCTGTTTGAATGTCATCTGGTTTTACACCCGCTTTCTCGTACTCGCTTTTCACGATGCTCTCAACTGCGTCCATATCGATGACTGTGGAGGACACTAACGGGGTCCGGAAAATCGGACTGCGGTATAGAACTTCTTTATCGATGATTTCAATTCTTGGCACGTGTGCTCCGCCGGCCATATTCATGAGCGAAAAACGGCTGATTACTAGTTTCGTTGTGCTTGTTCCCATATCAATGCCGGCACTTAGCAACGTTTCTACATGGGATGCTTGGCTTTTCACACTTTTGCACCACCTTAAAAAACAAAAAACGCCCCTGAGAATCCGTTTGCAACGAATTCAACAGAGGCGCCTTTGCCTGTTTCTATACTTTTGTGAATGTAATATGTTAAATATAACTAAAAAGTCATCTGTTGTAAAGGTTTTCACCTGAAAATGAAATCAAGCTGCTGGTGTGCAGCGGCATACTCCTTCATTTCCTCCAGGGAGCAGCAGGCAGCAAGATCTCGTAATACATCGATGTTTTTTCCGGAAAGGGCGGATGTCACAATAATCGGCCCTTCCGCTATCGCTTGCTTTAGTTTCTGAATCGTGCTTTCTATATTAGCAGCAGGATGATCTGCTTTCGTAATCACCCCTACCGGCAACTTAGGAATTCCAGAGCTAAATCCTGGAGGGAACACCATTTTATCTCCTGTAGCATCCTGAATATAAAAGACGTGTGTCACTTCTAAAGCTGTCGCCATGATATTTTTATAGAATAAAGGATTCTCAGTATATTCACCAGGTGTATCTACTACCCAGTCATGGTAAACAAGAGCCTGCGTCTTCACCGCTTTCACTGGTTTATTTAACAAAGCATTGGTTAACGTAGATTTGCCTGCTCCGATGGAACCGATTAACATGATTCTATTTTTCATTCCACACCTCTCCTCACGATTTGGTTATTGGTGAAGAAGTGTAACCGAGCTGTTCGGAAAGAAAGCGATTAATTTCAATCATAGCCATTTCCACTTCCGACACACTGCCAACGATGACTAAACTGCCTGTAAAACGATCGAGAAAGCCAATCGACACACTGGCGGCCTTCGTAGCAAGGTCACCGGCGATGATGACTGTCTCGCTTGGCGTCAACGTCAGTATCCCTAAGGCGCCCGCTTCCTGGATCCCGAGCTTTGTATACATATCGGGGTCCGGATTGGCAATTAAGTGGCTGAGTGTTATTTGCTTGCCAGGAACGAATTCCTGGATAAATCGTTGTTTCTCTTCACCCATTTGTCTTCCTCCTATTGTGCTGTTTCTTGCGTTTGTGTATTCCCATCTACCACTACTTCTCCCTCTTCTAAATATTCACCCGGGCGGATCGTTCCGTTTGCACGGTCCTCTTCTTCCAGACGAAGGGCAGTCGGTACCGATAACCAGTAAGCCAGACCAATAGCAACGACCCCTGCAGAAATCTTCCCGATAAGAACAGGTAAAATTAAATTAGGCTGAAAGTTAGCTGTGAAAGATAAGTGATCACCTAAAAGAAAGGCTGCACAAACGGCAAAGGAAATGTTGATCACCTTGTCTTTTGGTCTCATGTAACGAACGAGCTGGAACATGGCCAATATATTGGCAATCGTCGCAAGCAGACCCGCGCTTCCGGTTGAACTAAGCCCAATTTTTCTGCCACCTGCTTCTAACGGCTTAGCTGCATATTTACGAAGCAAATATACCATTGGGAACGCTCCAGCCAGCATGATGCCAATGTACCCTGCTGTTTCTAAAGCACGGAATTGGTCTTTCTTATCAGCCATGATTGGATCAAAGCCCCATACGCCGAATAAAGTAGAGAAAAGACCAGTAAAGATTTCGACGATAGAGAAGACTAAGACAAGTTTAATTGCTGCATCCATCACTTTCCCAAAAATCATAAAGCCGCGAATCATTGCTTTTGGGAAGAATTTCAGCCCCGCTGCAATGGCCACTACAAAAATGAGCAACGGCAATAAATTCACTAATATTTTACCGTAAGATAAAGCAAACTCGTAAGTCGAATTACTAGTTGTATCAATGACATCACGAACTTTCGTATTAAATAAAAGCGTTAAGGCACTGGCGATAAATGCTCCAATCGGGATCGTTAATACTCCTGACATCACTCCGAGTGCCATGTATTTATGGTCTCGTTTATCCAGCATGGCAAGCCCCATTGGAATTGAAAACACAATGGTCGCGCCTGCCATGTAGCCGACGATCATAGCCATGATCCATCCTTCATATGTTTCCTTTAGCACGCTTGCTAATTGGTAGCCTCCCATGTCCGTTGCCAATATGGCAGTAGCTGCGAGAGCTGGATCCGCTCCGACAGAATTAAAAAGTGGCCCAATCACTGAATCAATAAATCGGGACAAAAATGGAATAGAGGCCATAATACCTGCAGCCGGGACAAAAATATGGCCGACAGTATGAAGGCCGTTCATAAATTCTTTTCCAAGCCCTTCCTCTGGATTGCGAATAGCTGCAAAAGCTCCCAGCACGGCACAGGTCATGATAATATACACGACAATATTTCCAATCATGCTCATATAACTCGCTCCTTTTTTAATAATTTAAATAAAATGCAATAAAAAAACAGACCCCTCCCGGTGGTTTCATACCATCGTTAAGCGTCTGTGCTTAATTATTTATTCACTTGTCATTAGACCTCTTTATATTTAGCAATAATTTTATCAGCTGTCTGGTTCATCGACAACCGGTGTTTCATGCTGAATTTCCTCATTTTCTGGTAGGCCTCTTCTTCGGAAATCACCAAGTTTTTCATGAGCAGCCCTTTCGCTCTCTCGACAAGCTTGCGTTTTTCCACCTGCTCATTCGCTGCTAAAATTGCTTCCTGCATCGATTTCATCTTAGCAGCCTGGTTCAGTGCCACTTCAACAGCTGGCAGCAAGTTCATCTCGGATACCGGCTTGACAAGATAGCCAACTACATTTGCCTGCTTGGACTTTTCCACAAACTCTCTTTGACTATAGGCGGTCACTAAAATAATAGGAACATCCAGCTTGCTGGAAATAATCTTCCCTGCTTTTAATCCATTTAATTTAGGCATTTTAATATCCATAATAATCAAATCCGGCTTGAGTGAAAAAGCTAGCTCCACCGCCTTCTCCCCGTCACCTGCTTCTCCGACTACTTCATACCCGTTATCTTGCAAAATAGAGGAAATATCTAAACGGATAAGCGACTCGTCTTCCACTAGTAAAATCCGTTTACTCATACTCTTTTACTCCCTCCTGCTCCAGTGTAAATGACACGATGACAGTGGTT
The DNA here is from genome assembly GCF_003600835.1 of Bacillus sp. PK3_68. NCBI lineage: Bacteria > Bacillati > Bacillota > Bacilli > Caryophanales > Bacillaceae > Bacillus > Bacillus sp. PK3_68. Next base: position 2,269,814 of record NZ_NQYC01000001.1, read on the forward strand.
CCTTGTGAGGAGGACCCGATATAATATTCTCCGGATAAATCATGCTCAATTAAGTTCTTTACAATATCTAATCCCAGTGACCGCTTTACTTCTTTCTTCATCCCCACTCCATTATCGGCTACCGTTAACGTGATCTTGCCATTCTGTTCAGTAAAGTTCACATCAATTGTTCCGGAAGTACGGTTTTTAAATGCATGTTTAATAGAATTTTGTACTAGCTCATTCACAACAAGTGCAATCGAGACAGCTTTTTTAGAATCAGCTAAGATCGGCTCTCCGCGACAATTCAACTGAAAATCCGCTTGGTCACAGCCGCCGTTTTGAATGATCATTTGGGCAATTTTGTTTGACAAGCCGACAATGTCTACTTCATCATCGTCCACGTTATCATTTGCCAAAATAATTTCATAAACAGAAGCAATGCTTAGCACGCGGTTCAAGCTATCCGTTAAATAGCCTCGACTTTCTTCGGATACGCCTTTCCTGATTTGCAGTCGCAGCAAGCTCGCTACTGCCTGCAAGTTGTTTTTGACCCGATGGTGAATTTCTCTAATGACGACGGATTTAACAACGAGCTCTCTTTCTTTCATGCGCAAGTCTGTTACATCACGAATAAGGATCAACATGCCCGTCACGTTGTCATCCTTGTAGATGTCTACTTTTTTTACCTCTAAAAAGAATTTAGATACTTGAATTTCCTTAATTACAAGGTCCTTATTAGAATGAATGACGGGTTGAATAAAAGGCAGGACCTGCTCTGCCGGTTCTCCTTCACACTTATCTAAGTTATAGACCTCAGTAATGAAACTTTTGGCCGATGGATTTGCATAGACTATTTTCATAGAAGAATCCACAAGGATAAAGTGCTCCTTCATAATATCTGACAAGGCAGGACGCTCATGATCCGTGCCGAAGAACAGCTCCCATAACATCTCGGTTGCATGAGAAAGCGATTTCATCTCCTGCACTTCCTTAGGATCATGCTCCTCTTTAATAAGCATGCCAATCACTTGGTTATCGTCATTTTTAATAGGGGCCACACTTTGTTTTACAAAAATCCCCCTTTGTGTCACGGCTTTATTAAAGAGAATGCTTTTTCCTGCTCTCATAGCCAAAAATACACTAGGCTCAAATTGCTCATAGACCACTGTACCAACATACGGCTCATGATAGAGCGTTTCACCAGTAGAAGGAGAAGCTTCCGCTACAACAATCGCATTAGTGGGTTCTTTCATCTGACAATCTATGAAGACATTCGTTCCTGTTAAATCGGCAATCAATTGAAGCTGCCGTGAAACTTCCTCAATCTTTTCGATATCCCTCTTGCCTAACAAAGTATGCTCGCGGCACAGCCTGCCAACTTGAGAACAATTTAACAATAGGACACAACCCTCTATTCCACCAATATTTATAAAATTCCAAATAATTATCCACAGTATAATTTAAAAATTAAGCAAGTGTCAATCATCCATTTTTAAAAAACTGACAAAATATGATGGGCTGTTTTTTTGAATTTCTTCCTTATAAAAAGAAGATCCCCCTTCTCTCTTCTTTGCTGATAGTCATTCAAGCCTATAGAAACCTCTCCATCTGCGCCATAAATTCGCAAATACTCCAAAAAACAACAAAATATTATAAAACTATTTTATTACAAAAAATCATATATTTCCAGTTTTTTCGTACAGAAGACACCAAATGGCCATTCCTGTCGATTATGTAATTATTAGCATCCGCTATAAAAATATACCTTTATAAAAATACTTATGGAAAAGGAGAGAGCAATGAGATTTGAAAAAAATCGCCGTTATTTAAAATAGTTTTTCATTGTCAGATACTCTCTTAAAAACCGGCGCCAATATCTTCCGTGTATGTGATCTTTCTTAAACGGCCAGCACAATATTTGTGAGGAACTATGTTATTAGAGGACTTTTCTCCACTTCACATCACTTCGTTAACTTGCCATCATTAAAATCCCCATATCTCCCCACGAATCTTACTATTGCTGATTGGAAACAACAGGTTAGCCGGGTCGATCTTAAAATATGATCCCGGCTATGCTTGTCTTGACCCGGGAATACGAGGATGCGCGCTTCCTAAAAGGAAGATTCAATGCCAAATTTTAATGAAACAGTGGCTCAGTTTACTCCCATGATTCATCATGTTATGAACACTCTGCACATCTATAAGGATAGAGATGAATTTATCCAAATCGGAAAAATTGCTCTTTGGCAAGCACAACAAAAATTCGATGAAAGCAAAGGCTTGTTTTCTAATTATGCTTATGCCTATATGAAAGGCGAGATGAAGAAGGCGATGACAAAAACCAACCAAATAGAAGAACGGCACGTGTATCCCGATGATCTTTTTTGGGAAGCAAGAGTAGATGAACAAGAGGAGAAATCACTTGAATTAGAATTATTGCTTTCTTATACAGAAGGCTTGAGCACAAAAGAAAAAAACTGGATTATCTATACTTTTTATTACCATTTGACTGCAAAAGAAATAGCTGCCCAAGAGAACGTATCTCTGTCCGCCGTCAAAAAGTGGCGCAAGCAAGCCATCGCAAAACTAAAAAGCAAAGGCTCCAGCCTGCTCACTGATTAAATAGCAAAAAGCTGGAGAGCAAGCTCTCCAGCTTTCTTCATGCGCCTGGTCTTTATTTTGCAACCGAATCCTTTATTTCTTGAATTGCAGTTTATTGCTGACAGCACCGAACAGCTTGGAAAAATCATCGGCGAGCTCAAATTTTCTTCTGACAAGATTACAAATATTATTGCCATAGTCAAACAAATGGCCGAGCAAACCAACTTGCTTGCTCTCAATGCTTCCATCGAGGCAGCACACGCTGGCATACATGGCAATGGCTTTGCCGTAGCGGCTCAAGAAGTCCGCAAGCTAGCTCAGCAATCCAAACAATCTGTCGAACAGATCACTACACTCGTTTACAATTCGGCTTCATTCACAAATCAGGCCGTTAGTACGACGGCCGACGTTAAACAAAAAGTTTCTCTCGGTTTAGAGAACTCGGCCCAAACCCAAAAGAAGTTTCGGCAGATTCTTTCGGCAATCGATCAAAATGACAAACACATTAATCGAGTGGAAGCAGATGTAACAGAGCTTATCCAAATTATTCATGCAATCAGCGGCGATACCCGCAAAGTAGCCGTAACTGCTGAAAGCCTATACCAAACGGCCAGTACCCTGTAAAATCAAAATCCTTCAAATGTTAGACACTTGAAGGATTTTCGTATTACCTGCTTATCGAATTCCACGTTTCCTTCACTAAACTGGAGAAGGTTTGAATGGGCCATTCCTTTTCCCGGCTTTTACGGTAAACGATAGACGTGTTGAGCTCTCTTGAAAAACGATGAAGAACCGTTAATGTTCCATCTTTTATTTCTTTTTCAACAGTGGCTGAGCCTAAAAGGCACACACCTATTTGATTGAGGACAGATCGTTTGATCGTCTCTTCACTGCTGCATTCAATAAGGGAAGGAGGAGAATAATTCATCTCCTCAAATAGTTTTTCTGATATGGCTTCCAGATTTTTATCGATTAAGATGGGGGAATGCTCAAGCACATGAGACACTCCCAACTTTTTCAATAATTCTGTTGAGGCAACAAATAAGAGAGCCTCTTTATCAATAATGACTGATTCAATGCCAGGAAGCTGATACTCAACCCCGACAATACCAATGTCCGCCTTCTTGTCATGAACCATCTTGATGGCTTCAACACTATTACAGGAAACCAGCTTAATATTGACCTGAGGATACCGGCTGACATAGTCTCTCATAATCAAATATAAATAGTGAGCACAATAAAATTCCGGGCTGGCGATAACAAGATTTCCCTGGAACTTATCTAGTTTGTTTAAATCCTCTTTCATCTCTTGCAGTTGAGTAAAAATCCTTTCTCCATGTTTCTTGAGCAGCTTTCCCGCTGGAGTTAGAAATGTTTTATTCCCTGAACGAGAGATTAAGGAGTGGCCAAGCTCTTCTTCTAATGCCTTGATTTGAATAGTAACAGTGGGCTGTGTATAGCCCAACTGTTCAGCTGCCTTCGAAAGATTCAATTGTTCAGAAACCACCATGAATGTTCTTAAATTTCTTAATTCCATCCTTCAGCACTCACTTTTCCTATCATAATGATTCATTTTACATGAGAAAAGGGAATAGCCAAACTTTTATTAACCGGCGCCCATACTGTAGGAAATTCGCTCACAAAGCTAAAAGGCCACACAGCTGGCTTTTTCCTTCTGTATGGCCTTTCTTTATTATTTACATTTTTTACGGACGGATGCGGCCATCAGATAAATAATTCAGCGCAGCCGCGATAAATACTTTCCCAATCATTAGCATCGCTCTTTCATCTACATCAAACTTCGGATGATGGTGCGGAAATGTGGCGTTAATTTCCGGATTTTCTCCACCTGTAAAAAAGTAAGTGCCCGGGACTTCTTTTTGATAGTAGGCAAAATCTTCACTCCCCATCATTGGCGAAATCTTCTCTACTTTCTCTTCACCAAATAGCAGTGCAGCCATTTCTTCTACTCGGCTCGTTTCAGCAGGATCATTCCACATAGACGGCGCATCCCTATAATAAGTATACTCACAATCAGCCCCCGTTCCGTCACAAGTTGACCGAGCCACTTGACCGATTGTTTCTTCAATTAATGTGCGCGTCTCTTCGTCAAATGTGCGCACAGTTCCTTTGATAGTTGCCGCATCAGGGATTATATTGGGCGCACTTCCACAATTAATCGCGCCAACTGTTAGGACAGCCGACTTCAGCGGATCGACACGCCGGCTGATGATTTGCTGCAAATTCAGCACAAGCTGGCAGGCGGTAACGAGAGGGTCAACGGTTAAATGCGGCTGTGAGCCATGACCGCCTTTTCCTTGCACGATGATCTCAAACTCGTCTGCGGCAGTCGATGCATATCCTTCACACACCCCTACCTGTCCTACTGGGACGTCAGACATGACATGGGCTCCGTAAATCACATCCACTCCATCTAAACAACCGTCTTCAATCATTGGCTTTGCTCCGCCCGGTGTAAGTTCCTCGGCAAATTGATGAATGAAAACAATGGTCCCGCTAATTTCTTCTTTTACTTCACTTAATACTTTTGCGACTCCAAGAAGGGCTGCCGTATGGAGGTCATGTCCGCAAGCATGCATCGCTCCCGGGATACGTGACTTGTATTCAACTTCCTTTTCGTCCTGAATGGGCAGCGCATCAAAATCTGCCCGCAAAGCGACCGTTTTCCCCGGCTTTCCGCCTCGCAACAAACCGACGACTCCTCTGCCGCCTACCTCCGTGCGAACTTCCAACCCTAACCCCTTTAAATAATCGCTAATTTTTTTAGGGTCATTTCCTCTTGAAAAGAAATTTCAGGATACATATGGAGATCCCTTCGAAAAGTGACCATCTCAGGGTATATTTCATCTAATTTGGCTGATAATTGACCGATCATGACAAAGACTCCTTTCTGTCTGTTGCTTCTTTAGCGACAAAACCTTGCACTATAACACTAACAATAATCGTCACTAACGTATTTAATGCCAAGGCAACAATTCCGATATCCAAATCCTTAATAACTTGTGGCAGGGATGGGAAGAGTGTACCGAAAGACGAGTTGTTAAATGTTGTATACATAACAGCTGCTACACCGACGACCATTCCGGCAAATGCTCCGTATTTGTTCACAAAATTATGTTTCAAAAAGCTGAAAAGCAGAGCTGGAAGCAGCTGGGCAATAAATCCATAACCGAGCAAAAGCAGTGTAACGATTGTGTTGCCGCCATTCACAGTAAAATATGTGGCAGCTAGCGCAACGACCGGCACTAAATATTTCGCCACTTTTGTTACTTGCTTGCCTGTTGCAGATGGCACCATTGCCTTATATACGTTCAATGAAAGAGATGTACTCGTTGCCATGAGCAGCATCGACCCTGGAACAAGTGCTGTTAATAATCCGGCTGCGCCAATTAAGCCGATAAACCATGGATCAAATGTTTGAATCGATAACTTCAATAGGGCAAAATCGGTATCAGCTCCTGTTAATCCTGGTACTTGTCCGATAGCAGTAAATCCTACAAAAAAGACAAACAGCAGCATTAAAGAATAAATCGGTTGCATAATCGTATTTTTTCGTATCGCTCTGGAACTTTCAGAAGAATAGATGGCATTAAACAAATGCGGCCATACCATCCCCCCAATTGCACTCAATAACGTAGCAGAAATGAACCAGGAAATGCTCAGTCCCTCATCAGGCAAGTGAAAAAAGCCCGGCTTTATTTTTTCTACCGCCTCAAACATCGGCTGAACCCCGCCGTAATAATGAAGAGGTAAATAAATACCTAGAAAAAGAACAATAAAGAAAATCATAAAGTCCTTCAAAACAGCGGTCCAGGCAGAACCGTGGATCCCTGATACCATTACATAAACGGTAAGGGCTGCTGCTCCAATCACAACGGCAACGGAGGGTGAAATCGCTCCATAAGAAGCAGCCGAAACGATAATCCCGAGGCCCTTCAGCTGTAAAATGAGGTAGGGTACCATAGCAATGACACCGATTATAGCGACTAACACCCCTAAAAATGGACTATTATATTTGCTCGCAAAGAAATCTGGCTGAGATACTAATTTTTGAGACTTTGCATATTTCCAAATCGCTGGAGCAATCCAATACATCATAATAATGGAAAGCGGTAAATAAACGATCATATAAGCAGCAGGTGCCCCTTTGTCATATGCCCAGCCGCTTCCGCCGAGAAAAGTAAACGTCGTATTCATCTCACCAGCGAGCAAAATGAAAATAAGAAAAGCTCCAAAGCCCCGACCTCCAACCGCCCACTCGTCAAGATCCATCTGCTTGCCCTTTTTCGCTTTAATTCCTAAAAAGATGGACAGCACTAAAAATAATAAAATAACAATTAATGCACTATTCATTCGTCCACATCCTCCAGATTCCTAGGATCGAAGTGATAAATCAACCATAGAAACCCACTAATTAATACCGTCCATAGCACAACCCAAAAGAAAATAAACGGCATGCCAAGAATATACAAATCAACTTTGTTTACAAATGGCAATCCCCCTAATGATCCGATGAAAGGAATAATTGATAACAGGATAATTCGCTTCATACATGCGCTCCTCACGAAGTAATAAATTGATTGTTCCCTCACTCACATTATGCATAGAAATTGTATAAACCAAACTTCAGATAAATACCACTAACAGTTGTGAAGATTCAGTAAAGTCTGCTTATAGCCTACCGATGTAGCCGCTTACAACTATTGCGCAATAGCTTTCTGCTGTACAAGCTTTTACTCTGTAATCCTATCACAGTTTCTCAGGCTCCATCATTGAAGGTTTATATACTTGCTATAAAAAAAATTAATACTTGCATAAACTTATTTTGAATCTATGAGAAAAATAGAGAGTTTTATCTGAATTTTAAATAAACAAACGAAAAATCTGACTCCCCTGAACGAATAATCATTCTATAAAAATGTATATTTTTTCATTCAATCCTCCAAAGAAATGACACTCATCATTAACAAAAGAATGCTTAGAAGCTCAACAAGTCTTTTAAAATAAAAAAGAGTTCCAAACAAACGTTTGGAACTCTCCTTTATTACATTGCGGTCGATGCGCTCATTTCCTCTCTTAACTCCTTTTCCTTTCTGCCATATAGGAAGTAATAAAGAACAGAAAATGCAAGAACAGCAATGCCTAGAATCGTATAAAGTGCACTATAACCAGTATGCGGGATAACCAGCCCGAGCACATAAGGACCAAACCCAAGGCCAGCATCAAGAAAGATAAAGAAAGTCGATGTTGCCAGCCCCATCCGGTGAGGAGGTGTCAATTTTACGGCGATTGCCTGCGTGCTGGACTGCATGTTTCCAAAACCAAGCCCGATTAAGAAGCCTGCTGCCAGCAGAGCGAAGCCGTGTGCTGCGGTACTGAGCAGAAGCATTCCTGCCCCAAATAGCAAAAATGCAGGATACATGACAAAGTTAGCCCCTCTCACATCCATTAACCGGCCGGTAAATGGACGGGAGACTAAAACGGCTGCCGCATACACGATAAAGAAAAAGCTGGCCGCGTCCACCAGGTTGATCTCAATCGCATAAAAGTTAATGAACGAAAGAACGCTTGAGTAACAGAAAGCTACAGCCAGCGTGACGAAGGCAATGGGCAAAGCTCTTGGTTCAACAAAGCTCGAAAGCTTCAGACCTTTGGTTTCCGCTGCTTTTACAGCTGATTCTAACGGTGGAACCTTCACTAAAAAAGCAACGGCCAGGCTAATTAATCCAAGGACGAGACAAAAAGAGAAAATGATCGGAAAGCTTGTATGCTGGCTCATGAACAATCCGATAAAAGGACCGATCGCTGTGGCGAGCGTCGCACTCATCGTATAGTACCCGATCCCTTCTCCTTTTCGCGTTGCCGGTATAATTTGAGCTACAATTGTACCGGTAGCTGTACTTGCTATACCGAGTGTCAGACCGTGGACAAAGCGGTTAAACAACAGAAAAGTAATGCCTAAATCTACAAAATATAGAGCTGTTGCTAAAATGAAGAAAATTAGGCCAATAAATAATGTTCTCTTGCGGCCGATAGAATCAATCATCCGGCCGATAAATAAACGCCCGATCAACGTCCCGATAATGAAAATCCCTGTTACAAGCCCCGCCTGGCTGGTTGATGCCTCGAATTCATTGACGGCATAAACTGCGATAGTCACCATTAATAAATAAAAAATCAGCGTTAGGACAAAGTTAATAGAAGAAACAACAATAAAATCCTTGGTCCATAATTTTGGTTCTGATTGACTCACACTTTCATCCCCTATTTTAAAATGTTATGTTGAATGTCTTTCATCATGCGAATGGCTGTTAACTGCTCTTCTTCAGAAATTCCCTCTAAAATCTCTTGTTCGAATGCATCTACAGTTGCCCGTACCTCCTTATACACCTCGTTGCCGAGCTCCGTCAGCTGCATTCTCTTTTCCCGTTTATCCTTTGTCGGCACAGCTTCTAAATATCCGAGCTCTTTTAAGCGATGAACCGTTCGGGTCATAGTCGGCTTCTCCACACTCTGATAGTTCGCTAGTTCCACAAGTGTGGCAGATCCAAAATTAAACAGATAATACAACACCGTCCATTGCGCCCTATAGAGCCCATGCTGGCCAAGAAGTGTGTTCAGCCGATTTTCAAACGGGCGGTATAGCATTAACAATTGATAAAAGAACTTTTGAAAAGTTTGAATTGAAATCACTTCCTACAAAAAATAGTTAGCTTAGGTAACTAATTTAATATAACAAATAGCCAAATCTTTGTCCAGTCCTCCATAAATATTTATAATAAGGATAAAAAAGGAAGGAAGATCAGAAGTGCCCTTCAGTGAAAAGAAAAAAAATCACCGTTATTCCCTGTCTAACCTTTTTCTCGATTTGCTCCTCGCCATTCCGGAATTGCTGCTGCTGGCTGTCCGCTCGCTCCTTATTGGATGTAGATATGCCGTGCGCTGGGTGGTAGAAATCCTCTAGTCCTCACTCTACTCCTTTTCATGGGCAGCAATCACAAAAAAACAAGGGATTGCATACTGTAAATGGAAGTTACTATGAAAGGAGATCAGATAGATGGATTATAGAGATTACTCTGATTACTATTCTTCCTTTCCTTTTGGAGGAGAAGATCAATTACTGGAAAGTGAAGCTTTATATGATTTTCCAGAAGACCGTCAATTTCTATTTCCAGGGTTTCCGGGAGTTTCCGGACCGACCGGCCAGCAGCCGACCTTCGGATTACCGGGAATGCCACCTGGTCCTCCTCCAGGAATTCCAGGAGGAGGGCCGGGTGGAGGAGCCCAGCCGGGTGGCCCGCCAACTTCACCGCCTCCCGCCTTTACCCCTCAGCTTCAACAAGGGGGCATTTCCCCCCTCGCCATTGATCCCGGCGCCATAAGAGGATGCTTGTTCCGCTACACTTATGTTTGGCTGACAAACGGTCAGAGTTTCTGGTACTATCCAACCTTTGTAGGAAGAAACTCTATAGCCGGATGGCGCTGGAGAAATTGGCGCTGGGTATATTTTGGCACAGACTTGCGAAGAATCCGTTCCTTCCAATGCTTTTGAGGATTCATATAGCCCAGAGCAGGCTGCCTTTAGGCAGTCTGTTTCTCCTGTTTGCAGCATCATACAACTCATTGGCTGCTATTCTCTTTTATGGAATATATACAAAAGGGTCAGTCTCTCTAAGAGACTGACCCTTTCTTTTTAATCTTCACTTAAAATTCCAATCACACGCAGTAGATTGATGAATAAGTTAACAAAGTCTAAATACAAGTTAAGTGCCAAGAGCGGAACCATATCTGCAGTAATAGTCATACGCTTCATTTGGTTAAAGTCATACATAACGTAAAGAGAAAAAAGGACGGTTCCAATGATAGAATAAACAAACATGGCAGTTGAAGAAAATGGCCAAAATAAGTTCATAATCGATAACGTAAGGAGTGCTAATAAAACCGTGAGCAACAAACCGCTTAAAAAGGATAAGTCTTTTTTTGTCTTCACGCCAGCAACGGCCATTCCCAAAAACACAACAAACGTAGAGGCTAAAGCCCCCAATACGACTTGTGCTCCGGAAGTCATTAAATAGTAAGCAACAATTGGATAAGTGGTGATTCCGGAAAGGAAAGTGAATACATATAAGAACGTATAACCTACCGCTTTTCTTTTACGCAGAAAAAAAGCACCAACCAACAAAAGAATTTCTAATACAGCCAAAGGTAAAAACAGCGCTGGCGGAACAACCGTACCGACGCTCATTCCAAAAAGCGCCACACCAAGAGACAGCACAAACGCCCGTAGAACAGCATTCATATGGTTATGATTCGACGCTTCAGGTATCGTATAAGACGACATTTCATGACCCCTCCATTAATTTTTACTAACCTATACGGCTTTTTTGCCAAAAAGTTTCAAAAAAGCAGGTAAAAAATAAAAATCATTTAGATTGCCTGAGGAATCATCTTCTCTTACGTCCAGAAGGAGTTGTATGATCCTGTCTCAGGCGCTTTTAGAAAGCGTGCCTGTCTCCGATTTTTTGGCAAATGCCTTTTTTGCATAAGGATAGATCCAGTGGTCAAAGCCTATTCTTCCAGCATTGATTCCAGCAGCCAAAATAAGCAACCCAATAATAACCATTTGCGGATTTGTACTTGTCGTGCCAGAAAGCATGTAAGAGAAATTCATAACAAGCCCCATCAATACTGCATAGGAAGTGAAGGCTCCTAAAATCAAACCGAGACCGACCAGAAATTCTCCCCAGGGCACCAGCACATTAAAAATTCCGATGTTCGGCAAGGCCACTTCTCTTAAAAACTCGCCCCACCACGGCTGTACAGCCGGGTGATCGCCGGACATTTGTCCAATTGCCCCGCTTAGGAAGCCTCCTGCATCAAACTGTCCGCCGCTGATTTTCTCCCAGCCGGCATGCAGCCACTGCCATCCAAGATATAAACGCAAAAAGAACAGTAAACCGGCCGCATAACGATTCTCTTTCAAAAAATGAATAAACATAAAAATCCTCCTAAACTATTAATTGATAATGATTATCATTATCTTTTAAAGGGACAGTATCGTCAATATGAAAATGGTAGCAAAAACAATACGTGACTATTTGACGAAATATTTAGAATAAACAGAAACAATGTAATATAATAGAAGAAGACAACTTGTTTTACATATCTGGATACATATAGGGAAGGGGGTGCTGTTTAATTAGTAAAGTAATTCCAGTTCATTACCTCGTGTACGACTCTGTTAAATTTTGATTGGAGGGGAACGAATGAGTGAACAAAAATTTCTGAAGACGCTAGGAAACAGAGATGTGCTTTCTTTGGCATTCGGGGCGATGATTGGCTGGGGATGGGTCGTGACAACCGGGCTGTGGATCTCCGAAGCGGGTTCGTTAGGTGCCATTCTTGCTTTCGTCATTGGCGGAATCGTTGTGACGTTCGTCGGCTTAACTTACGCGGAGCTGGCCTCCTCTCTCCCGCTAGCCGGCGGCGAACATGTGTATAGCTATAAAGCGATGGGAAGAGTACCGAGCTTTATTACTACCTGGGCGATCGTACTCGGCTATGTATCCGTTGTTGCTTTTGAGGCGGTTGCTCTTCCAACTGTCTTTGAATATTTAATTCCAAACTACAGCAAAGGTTACTTATATACAATTGCGGGCTGGGATGTAACAATCACCTGGGCGGGTGTCGGCATTCTTGGATCGATTATTATCGCCTGGATTAATTACCGCGGCATTAAGTTCTCTATGGCCATTACCTTTATTCTCACACTCGTTATTGCCATTGCCGGAATCCTGTTAATCACTGGCAGCTCCATTTCAGGCAGCACTGCCAACATGCAGCCGTTTTTCGAAAAAGGGACGGCCGGATTATTAACCGTTATTATTATGACTCCTTTTATGTTTGTTGGATTTGATGTTATTCCGCAAGCTTCCGAAGAAATTAATCTCCCGCAAAAGCAAATTGGTAAATTGTTAATTTTTTCCGTTATGCTCGCTGTCGTTTGGTATGTTGCCGTTATATTCGGTGTTTCCCGCATATTAACCCCGGCTGAAATGGCCGAATCGAATCTCGTTACGGCTGATGCGATGGCAAAAGCGTTCGGAAACAGTCCAATGATGGGCAACATTCTTGTGCTTGGAGGAATCGGCGGCATTTTAACAAGCTGGATTGGATTTTATGTAGGCGGAAGCCGGGCCATTTATGCACTCGCCAAATCTGGCATGCTTCCGAAATCTCTCGGAGAACTGCATCCCAAGTATAATACGCCGCATAAAGCGATCCTCTTAATCGCTGTTTTGTCTACTGCCGCTCCGCTGCTCGGACGCCCGGCTTTAGTCTGGCTCGTTGACGCCGGCGGATTGGGATTAGTCGTCGCCTGGTTTATGGTTGCTGTGTCCTTTATTATCCTGCGTAAAAAGCTACCGACGATGCACCGGCCATTTAAGCTGCCCGGCGGCACCACACTCGGCTGGATTGCCGCTCTCATGGCGCTTGGAGTCTCGGTTCTCTATATGCCTGGCATGCCTTCTGCCCTTGTCTGGCCGTATGAATGGATCATCGTCTTCGCCTGGGTCATCATGGGCTTTGTGTTCTATAAAGTATCGATGTCTAAATACGGGACAGCTAACTCCGACAAGCATATGGACGAGGAAATTGACCGGGTGATTCAATATGAGGATGATCCTGAATTAGAAAAAAAGAGTCTTTAGACTGTCTGGGAGCTGCCCAAACCGGGCAGCTCCTCTTGGTGATCATGCAGCGGACAGATAAAGAGGGAGTTTCCCTACGATTCAAAAATGACCTTCCCTGTAAGACGAGTGTCGTAACCGTTTAACTGCTCTAGCTGAGATCGGTATTCAGGCGAAGAAACGGCTGCCTTTATGACTTTGATCAATTCTGCATTTTCTTTTGTTTTTAAAATCACTACATCATATTGCTCTGTAATGAGAGGAATAAAGTCAACATTGACCATTTTAGCGGCGCTTTCAATGCCTACGCCAGCATCAGCCTGCCCGCTGGCTACTGCGGAAGCAACGGAAAAGTGGCTCGTTACTTCTGTTTCATAGCCTTCGATTGACCTGGCAGAGAGGCCGTTTATTCGCAGCTGTTCATCGAGCAGCACTCTTGCCCCGGCTCCTTTTTCCCGATTGACAATCTTAACAGGCAGATGGGCCAGATCACTCCATGTGTTAATAGTTTTCGGGTTTCCTGGCTGTACATAAATCCCAGCCGTTCTGCAAACCAAATTAATAAGAATAAACGGCTGGCTGACTAATATGCGCTTTACATATGGGAGATTGTACTCGCCTGTGTCGCCATCATACAAATGCACACTTACGACATCACATTCTCCTTTATACATAGACATGAGGCTGTTTAAGCTGCCATTATACAGTCTTAAAGGCGTCAAAGAAGCATGAGATTCAATATATTTGCTCAGCATGTCCAGTACGATGTCCTGACCGCTGATGACTATTTGGCTTCTCGCTGGCCTAGCTTCCTGCCGCTCTGCAGAAGTCTCTCTTTCTTCACGGGCTGTACCTGTCCTTGTTTTCAATTTATACTCTTCAAGATCTTGTTCTTCTACCCTCATTTGCCGGCCAACCCGATAGGCAGGCAGCTCCTCTTTTTTGATTAAATCATAAACAGTCAGCTTTGATACTTTTAATAGCTTTGCCACTTCTTCAATTGTATATGATGAGTCAGAATTCATGCGCTCACCCCCTCTTTCTTCTAGTGACATGTTATTATAATAAGACATAAAGAGTAATAATTCATATAATTTAATATTCGAAAGGATTATGATGGTGGCTGAATTAAAATTACAACACATCTATAAAAACTACAATAGAAAGGTTACGGCTATAGAAGACTTTAACCTTGATATTAAAGAGAAAGAATTTATTGTATTCGTTGGCCCTTCAGGCTGCGGCAAATCGACTATTTTGCGAATGATTGCCGGACTTGAAACAATCTCACAAGGTGATTTGCTGTTAGATGGCAAACGAATGAACGATGTGCCCTCGAAAGAGCGCGACATTGCCTTGGTCTTCCAAAACTATGCACTCTACCCTCATATGAACGTCTATCAAAACATGGCATTTGGGCTAAAGCTTCGTAAATATGCAAAGGAGGAAATTGACCGCCGGGTGAAAGAAACAGCGTTCCTCCTTGGTCTTGAATCCTGCCTGGACCGCAAACCAAGTGCGCTCTCCGGGGGGCAATGCCAGCGGGTCGCACTCGGCCGTGCCATCGTTCGTGATGCTAAAGTTTTTTTAATGGACGAGCCTTTATCGAATCTTGATGCTAAGCTTCGCGTTCAGATGCGCGCAGAGATTATAAAGCTTCATGAACGCCTGCAAACAACGACCATTTATGTTACACACGACCAGACAGAGGCCATGACAATGGCTACCCGTCTCGTTGTTATGAAAGAGGGAACCATTCAACAGATTGGCTCCCCGAAAGAAGTATACGATAATCCAGTCAATACATTCGTCGGAGGTTTCATTGGTTCACCGGCCATGAACTTTTTTGCCGGTACTCTTTCAGAGCACGCCTTTCAGCTCGGAACGGTGTCCATTCCAATTCCTGAAAGAAAGCTGGCCTGCTTGCGAACGCAAGGATACGTAAATAAACCGATCATTCTTGGCGTCCGCCCGGAAGACTTTTATACAGAGCCTCACGGCGATGCGATGATTCAAGTAAAAGCGGAAGCCGTTGAATGGCTGGGAGCAGAAGCCGTGGTGCACGGAAAAATCTCCTCCCATTCCTTTGCTATCCGGTTTAATCCAAGAGCTGACTTTCAATCTGGCCAGACTTTGTCACTGTCAATCGATATGAACAAAGCTCATTTCTTCGACTCAAGTACAGAAACACGCATTCTCCTTGGCGAATAGAAAAAGCAATTTTTTAAAAAGTACGAAAAAACTATTTCCGTTTAGTTATAATTAGATATAATCTTTTATAACTAATTATAAAATAGGGGTGTGAGGATGAAAAAACATTTTAAGCTAACGGGCATTTTATTGTTTGTATTGATGCTAATGGCGGCATGCTCAAACAATAAGAGCGCTGAATCAGCGGACAAGAACGCTGTCACTGGAAAACAGAAAGAAGTAGAATTAACGATTTCCGCAGCTGCCAGTCTGAAGGATGCGATGGATGATATGCAGGCAGCCTATGAAAAGGAGCATCCCAATATCAAGCTGAAATTCAACTTCGGCAGCTCTGGTTCCCTCCAGCAGCAAATCTCTCAAGGAGCGCCAGTGGACTTGTTTTTTTCCGCAGCAGAAGAGAAGTTTGACGCATTAGTGAAAAAAGGAAAGATCCGTAAGGAGGACGGACTGGATCTTCTCGGCAATGACCTTGTATTAATTGCTCCAAAACAAGAAAAGGCTCCTATTAAGAGCTTTAAAGATTTAGGAAAAGCCGGCAAGATTTCGATTGGTATGCCAGAATCCGTACCGGCTGGAGAGTATGCAAAGGAAACATTGGAAAAGATGAATCTGTGGAATACAGTGGAATCCAACATCGTTTACGCGAAGGATGTACGCCAGGTTCTCTCTTACGTTGAAACTGGAAATGTAGATGCAGGGATTGTCTATAAAACCGATGCCCTTGTTTCAAGCAAAGTAAAAATCGCGGCTACAGCTGATCCAAAAATGCATGGACCGATTATTTATCCGGTGGGGGTTATTAAAGACTCCAAACATTATAAAGAAGCCAAGAACTTCTATCATTATTTGCAAAGCGATGAAGCGCTAAAGGTGTTTAAAGACTATGGCTTCACTTCTCAATGAAGCATCCATCGAAGAATTCCTAAGTCCGATTTGGCTTTCTTTAAAAATAGCCATTACAGCCGGTGTTGTAGTGATCATAGCAGGAACATTAGCGGGACGGCTGTTAGCAAGAAAGAACTTTAAAGGACAAGCCGTTTTGGAAACCGTACTTATGCTGCCGATGGTGCTTCCTCCGACAGTGGTCGGCTTTTTTCTCATCGTTGTCTTTGGAAAAAACAGCCCAGCTGGAAGGGCCATTGAATGGCTCTTTCATCAACCGATTATTTTCACCTGGTGGGCCGGTGTGATGGCTTCGGCTATTGTCGCCTTTCCACTCATGTACCAATCCGCCAAATCTGGTTTTCAAGCTGTTAGCCGCGATATCGAAGATGCAGCAAGAGTCGACGGAGCGAGTGAATGGAAAGTCCTTCTATTCATTTCCATACCGCTCGCTTCTAAAGCCCTCATTTCTGGAAGCATCTTAAGTTTTGCCCGGGCTTTAGGAGAGTTTGGCGCTACCTTAATGTTCGCTGGCAACATACCCGGGGAAACCCAAACCATTCCGACAGCTATCTACATAGCCATCGATTCTGGCAATATGACCATGGCCTGGCTATGGGTGCTCTCCATCGTCCTCCTCTCTTTCGTTATGCTGCTCATCGTGCGGATGAGACAATAAGAAAATAGATCAATAGAGAGCTGTCTTACGAAAGTGGACAGCTCTCTTTTCACATCGCTTTCCTTACTACTCAAATCTCAATGCTTGGCTCGGATTCATTCTTGCCGCTTTCAATGCCGGATAAATGCCAAATAAAATACCAACGGCAAACGAAGAAGTCAAGGCCAGCTTCACAGCCCAGAGCGGCAGAACGAGCGAAAAGATAGAAATGGTGTCATTCCAGAGTTCAATAAATAAATAGCCGATCCCCAAACCAATCAGCCCGCCAAGAAAACAAAGAAGAAGCGTTTCAAAGAGAAACTGCACCATCACTTGAAATGTCGTCGCTCCCAGTGCTTTGCGAATGCCAATTTCCCGTGTCCTCTCCCTGACCGACATGACCATGACATTCATAATTCCTGTTCCACTAATAATGAGAGCTGTCACGGTAATCCCAGCGAGCATTGCTTGCAAAATCGCTGTGACTTTATTAAGTGCCTCCAACATCTGCTCTTGCTTCACGACGCTGAAGTCAATCTCCTTATGATTTTTTTTATAGCCGCAAATACGTCACCGTCGACCCGGTCAATGACCGCGGTGCTATCCGCTTCCACGATCATTTTGTTTAAATTTTTCATATTTGTTTCCTGTAAAGCCGTTTCAATCGGCATCACGACATTGTTGTCAGTACTTGAACCAAGTGAGGCATTTGGCGCCATAACACCGATAACCTTGTAATTCGTCCCGTTCATCACGACTTCTTTGCCGATAAGTGAAGCTTCCTGCTTCTCGGCCGCTGCACTCTGTGGCGCAAGCGAAGAAAATAGCCGCTGCCACCATGGCTTGGTCGCTGCGTCTGCCGGTTCCCTTGTTTCTTCCGGCCTACTTTCTTTTCCAAGCAGCCCTTCATAAATATTGCTACCTAAGACGACAACTCTCGCTTTCGCTTTTTGCTCTTCCTTCGTAAAAAAGCGCCCTTCAGCAAGCTTGGCATGCTGCACTCTGCTGTATTGATCCGTGCTGCCGACGAGGACTGCCTGCAGCTTTTTTATATTCCTCCCTTCTCCCGTCTGTACGGTTGATACAGTTTCCAAGTGAGGTGTGACTGAGCGGACACGTTCCACTTTTTCTATCTCTTTCGCATCCTCATACGTCAGCGTGCTCGGCACGCTCGTTAATCCGCTCAAAAGATCTTTTTGCCCGCTCACGGTATCGAGCACTCGGCCGGGAATAACTAAAATTTGCTCCGCGCCAAGTCCCCCATCTGCTTAAGTAGCGTATCTTTCACACCAATAGAAATCGAAGCCAGCACAATGACCGCAAACATTCCAATGACGACACCAGCCATTGAAAATAGCACCCGAAAACGATTCGCCCATAGCCCCAAACATGCCAGCTTAAATCCTGTAAGCAGCTTCATTGGCCGACTCCTTCAATATGCCGTTCTTCAATAAAAAAATACGTTCTGCCCGTTTGGCTACTTCTAAATCATGCGTAATCATCACGATGGTCGCCCCGTCTTTATGTACGTGTTCCATTAATTGCAATACTTCATCGGTGGTTTCTTCATCCAAGCTTCCCGTTGGTTCGTCTGCCAAAATCAAGCCTGGCTCATTAACAAGTGCCCTTGCAATCGCCACTCGCTGTTTTTCCCCGCCGGATAGCCGGTTCGGCTTTTGATTCTTTTTATGCAATAGCCCGACTGCGTCGAGCATTTGAAGCACCTTGGCTTTCTTTCCATTCCTTCTTTTCTCCCCATACGTAAGCGGCAAAAGCACATTTTGATAAACAGACAGATTGGGGATAAGGTGGAAGTGCTGAAAGATAAATCCAATCTCCTCATTGCGCAAAGCGGTCCGTCTGCGTGCACTCATTTGATGAACACCCTGCCCTGCCAACTCATATTCTCCACCATCAAGCACATCTAGCGTCCCTAACAAATTTAACAATGTACTCTTCCCCGATCCGGATTTGCCCATAATCGCCACATATTCACCTTTTTCAATATGCAGATTTACTCCTCGCAAGACGGGCAGCTTCTCTCCGCCGGAGCGGTAAACTTTTTGTCCGTTCCGCATTTCAATCATGACATAACCTCCTCTTCCTTTACTAAATATAAAAACCCCGTGATTATCCGGAGCTTATCCAGCATAATCACGGGGTTTTTTATTCGTCTCGATCATTGGCATTTGAAAAACTGTTCAATTACACGTTTATCTTGGGCAACAGTCTGTTTGGCCTTCTTATGTATAGAAATACATAAAGAGTGAGCGCTAACACTGCTCCAATCATATCCAAAAACACATCATTAAGAAGTGGTGTCCGCCCTCCTGTATAGAGCTGGTGCCATTCATCCATCCCGGCATACAGGAAGGTGCCAGCTAAAGCCACCAGTATGCCTTTCCTCACCCGATTCGGCTCCCATACTACGTATACCCGAAATAAGGCGACAGCTAATAAACCGAATAAAAACAGATGAGCAAACTTACGGATGAAAAACTCAAGAAAATAGTAGTATCCTTGCGTCTCAATAGATATCTCTTTTCCCCAATAGGTTACTCTGCAGGCGGACAGCACGCCGGAAAAAGGTTCTCCGGGAAGCACCTGCTCCAGAAAGGGCACAAGCGATTGCTCCTCATAGGTTTGTGAAGAAAAAGAATAAATGATCCCCGCCACAATCAGCAGCATCGCCATCCTTACTAAATACTTCATGAAAAACTCCTTCGGTATCATTGAGTATCCCATATCCTTCTATCATCTGCTGGACAACAATCAGTTGGCCATTATTTCATTTTTGAAGCCAGGACAGCTAAAATTTCCTTAAAGCCATTGTTATAAGTATTAGAAGCGGCAGCAGAGAAATGATTCGCCTTTGTCTTGGCAGGACCTGAATACAAGTCTACTGCCTCGTAAGGCAGTGGAAATTGTTTTGCCAAATCAGCGTATACGTATTTTATTCTGTCGGAGCCGAGAAATACCCACCAGCCCATCGTAAAAGTTCCTGACAGCTCGTATGGTCCGTATCCATTGTTCCGCGTAGTCGCATAATTCCATCTGTACAGCCCGTTACGGCCATCCATGAAATTATTTAACTTGTAATAAGGCTTCTTGTCATCGGGATCAACAAGAACCTTATCAAAAAACTGCTTTTCGAGCCCTTGGCGAACGTTCAGAAATAACTCTCTTTGGGATGAGCCTTTCGGATAGGCCTTAATAAAACTTGTGATCCATAGCGGGAAACGGTGGAAATGGGATGAATCAGCCGCTATCCCCTCTACTGGCTTTGCTGCCTGAATATTTTTTTTGTTATGGTACCCAGCATATAAGTAATCCGGATGGTCACTCCATACGCCCGGCTGGAATAACCACCGTCCATCTGCGTAAAAATGACTCTCTTGCTGAAATACCTGATAGTTTATTTTTAAAATATCTTTAAGCACCGGATCATTTTGGAAGTGTCGGCTTAAATCAGCAGCAATCGCAAATGTAAAAAACTCTTCATCCACGAATGCCCGATAATAGTGACGGTCTACCTTTTCATTTTCAAGCTTCCATAATACCCGTTGTCTCATCCCGCCCCGAAAATCTTTTTCTCCCCATTGCCACGCGGGCACTTCCAGCCATAGCTGCTGGATTTCACTTAATAAGTAATCCGCCAAATCATTAATGTGCTGCTTGTCGGCACCTTTATTCTCTGCTAATACGATATATTGGCTGATTAAATAATAATACTGCAGGGTGGACAACCGCTCCCCTTCCGCATGAATATTCAGCTCTTTGTGCTCGGCTGGGTTAAAATGCTGGAAATATTCTTTAAAATCACTTGTAAGCTCCTCATTAGAAGAAGAGTAAGCATAATGAAGAGGAACCATGAGCAAGTGCCCTGCATCATAAAAATCACGGCCGGATTGCAAGTCCTTTTGTAAATACACACGGATTGTGCTGTTCCACAAACTCTGTTCCTTCTCATTTAGCTTGCGGTTCACATCTTCATCCTCATGCCTGTTAGTAAAGATCGTTATACAGGTGACTGCGAAAGTAACCAGTAAAATAAAAACTATTAACTTCTTATTCACGGTATTTAGTCCTTTTTATTTGGATCTATTACAGACGGAAACTGTTTCTGCTTTGATTCTCGTGAAAAGTATGCACTCGTCAGATGCTTATTTTTCCTTTTACTGTTTTCTTAATTGTATCAATCACTTTCTGTTGCTGGTCTTCAGTCATACTTGACCCTGAAGGCAGACATACACCCTTTTCAAATAGCTCATCTGAAACGCTTCTTCCTTTTTCGTGGGGATAATAAGCTGCTCCTGCAAATACCGGCTGCAGGTGGAGCGGTTTCCAAACAGGGCGCGCTTCAATATTCTCCGCCGCTAACGCTTCTATTAGCTGTGAAGGAGACACTCCAAGCTGGTCCTCGTCCATTGTGAATGTTGTGAGCCAGCGGTTATGCACGGTTCCTTCAAGCTCAGGCATAAATTCCACCCCATTCACATGGCTAAGTTCTTGTACATACCGGTTGAAAATAGCTCTTCTTGCTGCTACACGTTCATCAAGCACCTCCAGCTGCGCTCTGCCGACCCCGGCTAAAATATTGCTTAGGCGGTAATTATGGCCTGTTTCGCTATGCTGGTAATGAGGCGCCGGGTCGCGGGCCTGCGTCGCCAGAAAGCGGGCTCTGTGCAGTGCTTCCTCATCGTTTGATATAAGCATCCCCCCGCCGGACGTTGTAATAATTTTATTGCCGTTAAAAGAAAACACGCCGAATTTGCCGAACGTCCCGCTTTTTCTGCCTTTATATTCAGCTCCAAGCGATTCTGCCGCATCTTCAATGACCGGCACGTGATAGTAATCACAAATCGCTAACAGCTCATCCATTTTTGCACTTTGGCCGTATAAGTTGACGATAACAACTGCTTTTGGCAAGCATCCGGCTTTCTCAGCATCCACAAAAGCACGCTTTAAAGCAGCCGGAGACATATTCCAGCTATCGGGCTCCGAATCAATAAATACCGGTTTTGCCCCTTCATATACAATCGGGTTTGCACTTGCTATAAAGGTCAGTGATGAGCAGAATACGATATCCCCTTTTTTCACATCAAGCAGGCGGAGAGCCAGATGAATCGCTGCTGTGCCTGAACTAAGCGCTACCGCTCCTCGCATACGCACATAATCCGCCAGCTCCTTTTCAAAGTTATCCACATTCGGACCAAGCGGAGCAATCCAGTTTGTTTCAAATGCTTCATTTATATACTTCTTCTCTCTTCCGCTCATGTGAGGCGGAGACAGAAGAATTTTCGATGACTGTACCAACGTTCTCCCTCCTTCTCTTATGTGTAAAACTTTTAATCAAGTGACTCATGTATATATTGAATAATCTTTGCCGGTGTACCGACTGCGGTTACTTCTTCTGGTATATCATTGATGACAGCGGCACCAGCCCCGACGACTGACCACGCCCCGATCCTTTTCCCCGGAATGACAACAGCCCCTGCCCCAATATGAACGCCTTCCTCGACATGCACACTCCCGGTAAGAGCGGCATTGGGAGAAATGTGGGCAAAATCTTCAATCTTGTTGTCATGCTCAATAACAGCCGCCGTATTAATGATGGCATGCCGGCCAACGAAAGTATCCGCATTTATGACGGCATAAGGCATGACAACTGTTCCTGCTTCTACAACAGCCGAGGGACTGATCACTGCCGAGGGGTGAATGAGTACGGCAAATTGCGCGTCTATAGATGCTAACCGTTCGGCCATTTTCTTTCTTACCCGGTTATCTCCAATTGCTATAACAAACCTCACCTCTTCTCCCGCTTGCTTGAGCTGTGATGCATACGAAACAGGAGCGAAAATCAATTCGCCCCTTTTCTCGGGAGACGGATATTTATCATCTAATAAAGCAACTATTTCATATTCTGCTCCCGCTCGAATAATATCCTGGATAACCTTGCTGTGCCCGCCTCCACCGACAATCGCAATTTTCTTCATTTCTCCACGCCTTTCGAACCTGTAAACTTCTCCATCGTCACATGCCCCGTCTGACTGATTCCTTCCGATT
Source organism: Bacillus sp. PK3_68 (assembly GCF_003600835.1). Classification (NCBI taxonomy): domain Bacteria; kingdom Bacillati; phylum Bacillota; class Bacilli; order Caryophanales; family Bacillaceae; genus Bacillus; species Bacillus sp. PK3_68. The sequence goes on from NZ_NQYC01000001.1 coordinate 2,292,926, forward strand.
TAAATACTTTTAACACGGTCATGCCTAATATTTTCATATCCAGCCAGAAAGAACGATTGTCAACGTACCACACGTCCAGCAGGAATTTCTCTTCCCACGAAAGCGCGTTGCGGCCATTCACCTGCGCCCAACCGGTAATGCCGGGACGCACCTCGTGCCTCCTCGCTTGCTCCGGTGTGTAAAATTCTAAATACTCCATCAGTAATGGACGCGGACCGACCAGGCTGAGGTCACCTTTTAACACATTAAATAACTGCGGCAATTCATCGAGACTCAGCTTCCGAAGCAGCTGTCCAAAAGATGTCAGCCTCATATGATCAGGAAGCAACTGTCCGTTTTCATCATTCTCATCAGTCATTGTCCGAAATTTATAAACAAAAAAAGGCTTGCCATGCAAGCCGGGACGCTGTTGTTTAAAAAGGACGGGCGAACCCAGTTTTAAGCGGATCAAAAAAGCGGTCACCAAGAGAACCGGCGACAAGAACATTAGACCAAGGAAAGAACAAATAATATCAAACGATCTTTTCATTGATTTCTACTCCCTCTGTGTCTTGCAGCATGACAGCCTCGAGCTGACCGCCTAGCACTTCCCATGAATAATGCTCTTTCACGTATTCTCTCAGAAATCTGCCCTCTTCCTGGAGCTTCTTGGCAGAGTGGAAAGCGTCGACAATTACTTGCTTCAGCTTTTCTAAATCATCCTGTGCATGAACCCCTTTCACTCCGCTCAACGAACCTGAGAGATCCGGGTTAGCGACCATGACAATCGGAAGGCCAGCAGCCATATAATCATAAATCTTATTCATGCTGAACCCCCATTTGTAAAGCGGGGTATCCAATATTGAAATAATGCCCATCTGAACCTTGCTCAATAAATAAGGAATATGAGATTTCGGCACCGGGTCTTTGAAAGTGATATTGCGAAGGTTTTCTTTTTGCACCCGTTCCATTAATTCTTGCTTTTTTGCGCCTCCCCCGACTAACAGCAAATGAATTTCCGGATGATCTTGCAGCATGGAAAATAAATCAATAACAGGTTCTAAATGATTAGCGATTCCATGTGAACCGATATAGGCGACCACAAACTTGTTTTCCAGTCCCTTGAACATTTCATCGACATGAAGCGTCTTCTCTACTTGTTCATATGGAGACAAGTTCACTCCGTTAGGAAGATAGATGACCTTGTTCGGATCGACTCCCCTCGACTCTACGTAGTTTTTCGCCTTATCAAACAGCACGATAATCCGCTCGGCTTTTTCGTATAAAAAACTTTCTAACTTATATAAAACGATGGCTAAAGGGTGAGTGGAAGAAATTTTTCCAAAGTCAACAAATGTTTGCGGCCATAAATCGCGCTCTTCAAAATAAAATTTACAATTCGCTTTTTTGGCTGTTAAATACCCGACAATGGCTGCTAAAGGATGAACGCTTGAACCGATCACGATATCAGGCGACTCTTCTGCACAGCTAGCTATAGCGATTTTATAGCTTTTTAACGTGTAGCTTAAAATGTTTTTCACTCGTCCTAGCGAATGGCGATAAGCCGGGGTGTTAATCCAGACATACTTTATTCCATTGATCCATTCCACTTCACTCGGCTTTTCTTTACTGTGGAAGACCATCTCCTTTTTGGAAAAGTGATTGAACGAAGATGCAAATATTGTGACCTGATGCCCTCTGTCAGATAAATGCTTCGCCAAATCAAAATGCCTCGTTCCGCCAACATGCGCCGGAGTGGTTGCGTAATGATTAAAGATCCATATGTTCACTTTATACCCTCACTCTTGATTTCTTAATAATTGCCCGGCTGGCACTTCCCTTAATTTTTTGGCCGGTGAACCGACAACAAGCTCTTCCTTTTGTATATCCTTCGTTACGACGCTTGCCGCAGCCGCTGCCCCATCCTCATGAATAACTTTTCCCGGAAGAATGGTCGAATTTGCTCCGATGCGGCCGCCATCTTTAATCGTGACTCCCTTAAATTTATCGAATCTTTCCTTGCTTCTGCCCATATAGTTATCATTGGTTGTTACGACACAAGGAGCAACAAACACATCATCACCGAGTTCAGAATAAGCAGTAATATAACAATTGGTTTCCAGCTTGCATCGCTTCCCTACTTTACAGTCATTTTCCACTGCGACTCCGCGGCCAATAATCGTCCGCTCGCCAATCATCACTCGCTCACGAACAGTGGCTAAGTCAGCGATAAATACATCATTACTAATTTCTGCGTTCGCATAAATAATTGCCGATGTTCCAATCGTGACACCTGATCCAATGACAGCAGGCGGAAGCTGTGTCGTTTCCGGTAAGATCGAGGATTTTGCTCTCGTTGGCTGTTTTCCAATGACGGCATTATCCTGGATAATTACGTTGTTTCCAATCTGTGTTCCTTCATATATAACGACGTTATTGCCAAGCACTACATTGTCCCCAAAAGATACGTTCTTTCCAATAACAGAATTATGGCCTCTGCTTACGGACACATTCATCATTGATCTCTCCTTAGAAAAAACCGCCTGGTAAACAGGCGGTTTTGATAGTCTATTTTGTAAGTTCTTTTGTTGCTTCCACTGATTTCTGTTCCTTCTCAAAAGCATTCTCATAAAATGCCACTATCTTTTCAATGATATAATCTTGGTCGTCCTGCTTTAACTCGGGATACATCGGAAGCGAAAGGGCTTCTTTAGCCGCTTTCTCCGTTTCTGGCAAGTCCCCCTCCTCGTAGCCAAGCTCTTTAAATACCGGCTGAACATGAAGCGGCTGCGGATAATATACCATGGTAGCAACTCCCTGTTCCTTCAAGTATTGCTGCAATTCATCACGTTTCGGCACACGCAATGTGTACTGGTGGAACACATGGTAGTTCCCTTGTTTCTGGACTGGCGTTTGGACAATTCCTTCCAGTTTGGTCTCCAGCTGATCTGTATAATAAGCAGCGCGTTCGCGACGGCTATGAGACCACTTATCCAAATAAGGGAACTTTACATTCAAAATAGCAGCCTGCATCTCATCGAGACGGCTATTATAGCCTAAAACATGATGATAATATTTCGGCTTGCTGCCGTGTACTCGGATAACCCGGGCCTTTTCTGCAAGCTCTTCATCATTTGTGACAATCATTCCGCCGTCCCCGTAGCCTCCCAGGTTTTTTGTCGGAAAAAAACTGTACGTTGCGGCTGTGCCAAGCTCTCCGACGCTCTTGCCGTTTTGTTTGGCGCCAATAGCCTGGGCAGCATCCTCAATCACAACTAGATTATATTCATCAGCGATGTGCCTGATCGCTTCCATATCTGCCATTTGGCCGTATAAGTGAACAGGGATGATAGCTTTTGTCTTCTCTGTAATGGCTGCTTCGATTTTGGCCGGATCAATATTAAAGGTGACCGGATCAATATCGACATACACAGGTACTGCGCCAGCGCGCGCGATAGCTCCCCCTGTTGCAAAAAATGTAAAAGCTGTGGTAATGACTTCATCGCCTGCTTCCACTCCTGCAGCCTGTAAGGCAATGTGAATTGCGTCACTGCCGTTACCGACACCCACTCCATAATTCACTCCGCTATACTTGGCTACATCGGCTTCGAGCTGTTTGACATTATCCCCTAAAATAAATTGAGAAGAGGACATCACTTCATCCAGCTTGGCCATAACTTCTTTTTTCATTGATTGATATTGTTCAGATAAATCGAGCATTTTAATCTTCATAACAAACTCCTTATGTATCTAAATTTATTAAGCGAGACTCTCATAAACCGCTAGCAGCTTCTCATTTTCCCTTTCCCAGTTATATTCTGTTTCCACCGCCTTGCGGCCATTTTCCCCCATTCGCTCTGCTTCCTCCGGATGATCTACTAACCATTGGATCGCAGAAGCAATTTGCCGCGGATTTAACGGGTCGACGCAAAGGCCGCATTTCCCTTTTTCCACGATAATCCCTTCCCATAGCGGGAAATTGGAGGCGATTACTGGCAAACCTGCTGCCATATACTCAAACATTTTTACTGGAAGGGCATCAATGTAGTTTATCGTCGGGTGCAAGACGACGAGTCCTGCCTTTGACTTCCGGTATATTTCTTTCACACCTTCCCGATTTACATAGCCCAACTCATCTACTTTTGCCCAGCCTGGCAGCGCAGCGACCATGTCTCTTTCCGAAGCAGTCACAAATTTTCCACCAAGCAGCAGGGAGACACTTTCTGTAAATTGAAGAGCCTCCACCATTTCACGAATCCCTCGGATAGCGGTGATGCCGCCAACATAGCAGGCCGCATTTTCTTTTTCCGCCCAGGAAACATTATCAATCTTCAACTCTTCCAGTATGGGATAGTTATTAACATCACGCGCTTGGCAGCCCAATGTTAGAAAACGGTCCCGAATATGAGGAGTAGCAGCTAAAATGGCATCAAATTTCCGTGCCGCCCTATTTTCAAATTGTTCAAAGGCAGCAGAGATCCCTTTTCGCAGATAACTCGGCAGCCATTTCTTTGATAAAATTTGCCGCGGCACATCTTCATGGACATCATAAATCACTTTTTTGCCAGCTTTTTTCAGCTTTAAGCCGGCAGGGATTAGTTCAGGGTCATGGAAGTGATAGACATCCGCATCTATTTCGAATCCCTTTTTCAACACACGGTCAACTGTTTTAGTCATCCGCCTTAAACGATTTCCATTTTCCTTGGATACGCCGTGCAGCTGTACTCCATCAATAACGGAGTCAGGCGCTCCCGGTACAACAAGATGCACCTCATATCCCGATACAGCAAGAGAGCGGCACTCTTTAATAAATATTCTTGTATCGTTATGAGGATGGACTGACGTTAAGTGACATATCTTCATTTTTTACTCCCTATCGTATTTATTTCATTTGTAAACAGACTGTTGGCAAGCCAAAGCATTAAAATGGCAAATAAAATTCCATGCGTCAGCAAGGAGGTGAAAAATGCCGCATTAATCAATGACATGGCAGGGATCACGAGAATAGACATGGCCAGAAAAGAAGGCACCGAAACAGATGCTGTATCGATAAGCTTTAATAAGAATGCAAGCAGCAATGAAAATCCTAGCACCCCTAACACTCCAAAATTCAAATAAGCGTCTCCAAAAAACCCGACGTTAGGGGCAAAGTTTTCCCTGTTGTAGTATGAGAGCGCCACTAATTGCACAGGCGTCATATGATAGATGTTGTCATTGATAAAGCTTAAAAAAGAATGGGAAAGCTTGTACTTCTCTATCGGCTGAAAAAAGTGGTAATAGACATAATGCAAGTTGCTCGGTACGAAAAACAAACGTCGGATAAAAATGGATGCCATGTAAAACGAACCAAAAAAGTGATAAATCCCAATGCATATCGAGAGCAACAGTGAAGAGCCTAAAGACATAACGAGCAGCAAATTATCTCTTAGCTTCGTTTTCTCAAACAGTTGGAATCCAACCAAGACTAACGGCGCAAAAAGAAAGCTTTTAAAGTTAGTCATCGAAAAAAGAAATACTTGCAATAAGATAAATATCCCGGCAATCTTAAAATTCCGCTTGTACATCGCAACGGCGATAACCAGCATATTGACGACATGAGCCTGCCATGGCAGCAAATAGGCCAACACCTTGTTATTCGTATTGGCGTATGCCTCTCGCACTTGATAAATTTCCATTAAATTCAAATTAATTCGACCGAGGCCGCCTTGTGCAATTAACAGCCCATAAACGATAAGCGACATGCCGCCAATGATTATGAAAGTTAAGCTTTTTCCTTCCTTAAGCTTCACCAAGCGCACTTTTGAAAACGTGCTGACGATCAAAATGATGAGAGATAAGGAAACAGTAATTGAATAAATAAACGGCCGAGGCTGGTTTTGCAGCCAAAACAAGGCCGTTAAAGGAATATACAGCAGCACAATGATTAAATAGATAACAATTTTGCTCGGTGCTTTTTTGCTTTCCAGCAAAGAGATAGCAACTAGGAAAATTATTGAAGCCAGTATGTAGGACTCAACCATTTTCGGAAAAGATTCATATAGAATGAAGCCCTCATAAGAGAAAATGGGATTAATAATCGTTGTATAGCTGTATTCCAAAAGAATTTTTAAAGCAAGTAAAGAAATGAATGTGACTGTCTTTGTTTTTATCATGTATCTCTCCAAACAACGAATATATTCATTTAGTCGCGCGTATGACCGGGATCCCGGCTAATGTTAAAAATGAAAAATAAATATAAGCTATAAAAAAGCAGTTCGTGAATGGAATATACGAAGACCACTCCTTTTATATTCAAGTAGACCGAGCTGATCCAAAGCACCGAAAGGGTAGAAACTGCCCTTATTCCTTGAATGAGAGAAAGCAGCTTCACTTTTTGTTTCACAAAAAATACGACACTGAGCGGAGAGACAACAAACTTGGCGTAATAGCCAAAGGCTAAGATTTGCGACAGCTCTCCTGCCATCCGCCATTTTTCACCGAATACAAGCGCAAATCCCCACGGCCCCGCAACAACAAGCAGAATGACAGGAAGAACGCCAATACCTGCAAGCAGCATGAGAACTTTTTTTAACACATGCAAAAAAGATTTTCCTTCAGCGTGCAACTCAGCTACTTCACTTAAAAACACTTGCGCCACCGAAGCGGAGATAAGGGAAATCGGCATGGCCGCTACCCGTATCGTTAAACTGTAAAATCCAACAATGGCTTCGGAAAAAAAACGCATTAAAATAAACACCGGAGCCTGGACAGCCAGGTTGTCAAAAAAAGCAGATGAGCTGTTGTACAACGGATAATGCTTATGCTTTGCCGCCGTCTTCCATAATAATGGAAAGTCGTATTGGCGAAAATCAAATAAAGAACCGATCTTTTTTATTCTCGTCTGATACATATTGGAAACGACGTAACCGAGTACATTTCCTAAAATCAGCCCAACCGATTGAAGGCCTGTCCAGCCGAACAAGATGGAGGCCCCGCTGGTGACAGAGCTCCGGAGCACCTTCCCTTTAGAAAGCACTCCGAATTCCTTGTGCTTGTTCAAATAATAATTTAGCCCCTGAGAAATCCCCATGACGAGAAGTGTGAGCGGGATATATAACAGGAGCGACGAGGCTTTCTCCAGCTTAAATAAGCGAAGTACCGGATCATGAAAGAGCTGTTCCACTGCCAACAGAAGAACAGTAAAAAGTATAGAAGAAACGAAGACTACCTTGAACAGCTGTTGGCTTTCTTCCTCTGATTTCACCGTATTGATGGCAAACTCATATCTGCCTGTTGTATATACAATCAATAAAGCGCAGACAGACAAATAAAAGCTAAAATAACCGAACTCCTCCGGGCTGTATATTCTTGTCAGCACCGGTGAAGCCACAATATTAATCAATTGAGCAAACAAGGTAGCGGAAAATAAAGCTGCAAAATTTTTAAGAAAACGATTGGCATTTAACCTTTCCATTGCTATCATTACAGGCACTTCCCCGGCTATTTACAATTTTAAATATTTGCTCTGTTCCTTATTTCTATAAGTGTTGCGCGTATCAAATATAGCCTGTGATTTTCTCATAATCGTCTGATAATCAAACAAGCTATGGTTCGTGGCAATGACTGTCAAGTCAGCTTGTTCAAGCAACTCGTCCGTCAAATGCGCCGTGGTATGTAACTTTCCTTTTAGCTTAAATTCCCGGACATGCGGATCGACAGCAGTCCAGTTAGCCTCAGCCTGGGTCATTTTCTCAAGAATAGGCAGGACCGGTGATTCCCGGTAATCATCAATATCTTTCTTATAAGCCACACCTAACACAAGAATATTAGAGCCTTTTAAAGCTTTTCCGCGCTCGTTCAAAATTTCCATACAGCGCTGAATAACAAATTCCGGCATGCTGTCATTAATTTCACCGGCTGTCTCAATTAGCTTTGTATGATAGTTATATTCGCGCGCCTTCCAAGTGAGGTACCACGGATCAATCGGGATGCAGTGGCCGCCAAGCCCCGGTCCCGGATAAAATGGCATAAAGCCGTATGGTTTCGTTGCCGCAGCATCGATGACTTCCCAAACATCTATGCCCATCTTATTGCACAGGATCGCCATTTCATTTGCCAAAGCAATGTTAATGTTGCGGAACGTATTCTCAAGCAGTTTTTCCATTTCAGCCACAGCCGGACTGGACACTTCATGCACATCACCTTCCAATACAGAGCGGTACATCGTAGCCGCTACTTTTGTACAGGTCTCTGTCATGCCGCCAACGACTTTCGGTGTGTTTTTCGTGTTAAAGTCTTTATTGCCGGGATCGACCCGCTCCGGAGAATAAGCAAGAAAAAAGTCTTCGCCGCACACTAATCCGTTCTCTTCAAGAATTGGCTTAATTAATTCCTCTGTCGTGCCCGGATAAGTCGTGCTTTCCAACACAACGAGCATTCCTTTTTTCATATGCTTGGCAATAGCTGTGGCAGAGCTTTGGACATACTCCATGTTCGGCTGTTTATAAACGTCCAGCGGCGTCGGCACACAAATGGCCAAAGCATCTACTTCTTCAATAAATGAATAATTAGAAGTAGCTTTTAGCTTGCCGGAGTGAACAAGTTCCTCCAGATCCGCGGCGACTACATCGCCAATGTAGTTCTCCCCTTGATTTACCTTCTTTACTTTCTCTTGCTGCACATCAAATCCGATAACATCGTAGCCGGCTTTTGCCTTCTCTACCGCCAGCGGCAGCCCTACATATCCAAGACCGACAACCCCAATGACGGCTGTCTTGTTTTTCAATTTGGTGATGAGCTGTTCGGCTGTATTAGTGATCGTTTGTGTTGTCATAATTACTCCCCTTTACATACATACTTTGACAGGCTTCATATAAATTGGTTCATTTCTCGCAGCTGATTCGTAAAAAGCAAGAACAAGCTCCAAGGCTCCCCTGCCGTCTTCTCCTGTAACAGCCGGTTCTTTATTCTCTTTTACCGATTCCATCATGTCCTCAATAATGCACTGATGTCCCGGTGTTCCCCACGGATCAGATTTAACTTTATTTAATATCTCTTCGGTTTCTTCCTCGGACATGCCCTCAATTGTTAAGCATTCAAAGTAGAGGGCATTCGGTCCGCCAATTTTCACTGTGCCTTTCTCGCCAAAGATCGTAATCGATTCTTCAAAATTGCTTTGATACACCGTTGTAGAAGCTTCCACTGTGCCAAGGGCTCCTGATTCAAAACGGATCAATCCGGTTGACACATCTTCCGCTTCGATGTTCCGCAAGCGCGTCGCTTCCATGCTGAAGATTTGTTCAGGCTGTCCCATGAACCAAAGCAATAAATCGAGAGTGTGAATCGCTTGATTCATCAACACGCCGCCGTCATACTGTTTCGTGCCGCGCCACGGAGCCTGGTCATAATATTCCTGATTTCGGTTCCAGTTGACGGTAGCATTAGCATGGCTGATTTTCCCCAGCAGCCCCTTGTTCAAAATATGTTTCAGCTCTTGCACAGCTGGACGAAATCGGTTTGGGTGAACAACCGCCAGCTTGACGTTATGCTTCCTACAGGCATAAATGATTTGATCCGTCTCCCTTAAATTCATCGCCATCGGTTTTTCCAAAATAATATGCTTCCGTGCTCTCGCCGCCTCTTCAGCTAATGGCGCATGGAGGCCGCTCGGTGTGCAAATGCAGACAATATCTATGTCCTCTCTTTGCAGCATCTCCGCAAATTCGCTAAATGGCTCTGCCCCGTACGTGTCTGTATAATATTCCATAGCTTCTGGCACCTTATCGCACACAGCGACAAGCTTTGCCCCTTGTATGTTTTCAATAGCTCTAGCATGTTTTTTCGCAATAAAGCCACAGCCTGCAATAGCAAAATTCATGACTAAACTCCTTCTTTCTATATTAGTAATCCGCTAACTTCCTTCATTAACTGCTGCAGCCCGTCTTTCGCATTCGCGATATCTATTAACTCTTTTTTCAGCATCCGGCTGTTTTTTGAAGGAAGAGTATCAATAAATTCCCACAGCACTTCCGGTTCCACCTGAGCTGCCTTGCCGACATGGATTTTCGGGAAGACCTGTTCGGGATGAATTTCATTTTTGTTCAGCAATTCCTCGTACATTTTTTCACCTGGGCGTATCCCGGAAAACTTAATGCCTACCTCTTCCACGCTGAATCCTGATAGTTTAATAAGATTCTTGGCAAGATCCACGATTTTGACAGGCTCTCCCATATCAAGAACGAAAATTTCGCCCCCTTTAGCAAGCGCACCCGCTTGAATCACAAGCCTGGATGCTTCTGGAATGGTCATGAAGTAACGTGTCATTTCGGGATGGGTAACGGTGACCGGTCCCCCTGCCTGAATTTGTTTTTTGAACAGTGGAATGACGCTTCCTCTTGAACCGAGCACGTTGCCAAACCGGACAGCGACAAAGCATGTGTTGCTTTGTTTATCAAGCTGCTGAATGATCATTTCAGCAAGACGCTTCGTTGCCCCCATCACATTTGTCGGGTTTACCGCCTTATCGGAAGAGATGAGGACAAACTTATTTACACCAGCAGCACAGGCCGCTTCTGCTAAATTTTTTGTGCCGAAGATATTATTTTTAACAGCTTCCTCCGGATTGTGTTCCATGAGTGGCACATGCTTATGGGCAGCGGCATGATAGACAACATCTGGACGGTAGTCCTCCATGACCCGGAACATGCGCTCACGATCCTGAATGTCGCCAATGATGGGGATAATTTCAATCGTTTCCTTGTAGCGAGTGCGCAATTCCAAATCAATTTGATAAATGCTGTTTTCTCCATGCCCGACAAGGATGATCTTCCGCGGCCGGAACGTGCTGATCTGGCGGCAAATCTCCGAACCGATCGACCCGCCTGCCCCTGTGACAAGCACGGTTCGGCCGGTTACATATTCTGCGATGCTTTCAATATTAAGCTCTACTGGGTCCCGACCAAGCAAATCTTCCACTTGCACTTCGCGAAACTGGCTAACCGGCACCCTGCCAGTGATGACATCTTCAATGAGCGGCATAATCTGGACCTTCGCGCTCGTCTTAGCGCATTGTTTGTAAATATGTTGAATTTCGGAGCGTTTCAATGAAGGAATCGCAATAATAATGTGGTCTATTTTCCACTGCTTCACCAATCTCGGTATATCCGCTGTTTTCCCTGCTACAGTGAGTCCATGAATTTGCAGCCGTTGTTTGTTGGTATCATCATCTACAAGCACAACCGGATGGAAATCAGCATCGTTATGATTAAGCAGCTGCCGGACGACCATGGAACCACCGGAGCCTGCTCCCACAATTAACGCTCTCTTTTTTCCCTTACCCCTTGCCATAAAATGATTGCGGTACAAGCGCCAGGAAAAACGGGAACCGCCGATTAATAAAATATGCAGCATCCACGTAATTAAAAGCACGCGCACATAAATATCCTGAAAAGCAACGAGTTGAATAACAGCTGTCGTTATAACGGATAAGGTGACCGCTTGTACAATAGCTATCAATTCATGGACACTCGCATATTCCCAAGCTTTCTGGTAGAGCCTGTAAAGAGCGGCAAACAAATGATGGCTCGCTAAAAGTGAAATCGAACTAATAGCTAAGGTGCCTACATTATAGATGTTCATGTAAGGATGCAGCAGGAAATAGCCGATATAGATGGAGAATAAAACGATAGCTGAATCAAGCGCAGCTAACAGCGACAGCCTTTTTTGATACGTCAATGCCATTCACCTCTCTCAATTTTCAAAAGTCATAGTGTTATGCAAAACAACTAATAGAAAACCACTCTCCAAATGGGCTTTTATTAATTGTCTTTCCAAATGCTGATCGCCAAGCTGAATAGATGAAGCTTGTAAAGAAAATTGGGCATCTAACCCACCCTCACGCTGCACTATTGACGACTCGCGTCTAAGGTCCCGGATATTCCAAACCCACAGTACAGCCGAGTGCCTCCATTGATAACGGTTAGGAGGCATCACCAGTTTTAAACACAAATACATTTTTACTGCTTTTTTTGGATATTTATCCAATCGTTTCAGTGAAAAAAATAAGCTGGATGAAATCCTGCTATTTAAAAGTTAGAAAATGCCTAAAAGCTTCTTCTTTTTATAAATTTTCTCCGGTGGATTTTTATGAAGATGTTCCCCATTTACGAGCAGCTCAGCATTTTCCTGAAAATAAGCTGCATAGTCGCTTCCCAGCTTGCCCGCTAGCCGTGTATAGGCCTCCGTCATTTTAAATGTGCGCGCAGTTGTATTGTGAGCGTCTGAAGCGAGCAAATGTGTTAAATTAGCTGTGATAAGCTGCTCGGTGAATTGTTGGACTTTCCTCCCAAACTTACCGATATAAGAAGCGGCAGTAATCTGTGTAGCTGCTCCGCTTTTCACGAGATCGTACAGCCGGTCTGGCTTCTGGATAAACTCAAAGTTGCGCTCCGGATGAACAATGATAGGAAGCAAGCCCTTCATTTGAATATCGTAGAATAGCTGTTCGGTGTAATGCGGGACGGTGCTGGCAGGGAATTCAATAAAAAGATAAGCAGAATTTCCCGAAGCAGTCAGAAGCTCCCCCTTTTCATAGTCCTCCAGCAATTCTCCGTAAATCCTGATTTCCTGTCCCGGCAGTATGTTCACGTTCACGCCGGCTTTCTTCAACTCCTCATTTAAGTGATCAACACTCGCCAATATGTGGGCCCTTGTATTGTCGTATGCGCCATTCTTATGATGAGGCGTAGCGATAATAGAGGTAATTCCTTCTCTTTCTGCCTCTTTTGCCATAGCAATACTTTCTGCAAGCGTGGAGGCTCCGTCATCAATACCGGGCAATATGTGACAATGGAGGTCAAACATATGCTCATTCCCTTCTTTTCTACTTGACAAACAATGAAAAAAATCACATAATTATCCTATTAGGACAGGTGTCTATTTGCTTAGTTTTTAGTTGGTTACCAATTTTAAAGGTTCACTTGTTCCCATAATAATAGTAGTAGTTGGTTTCCTTTAATTTCCGGTTGTTTAACACGACCCCAAGCGGCTTCGCTTTTGCAGCCTGAAGCAGCTCTTTCGCTTTAATAGCGCCATCTGCTTCTGTTTTGCCGCTATTAATGACGAGCAACGTCCCATCGCATTGGTTTGCCAATACCTGGGCGTCAGTTACCGCAAGCACTGGCGGTGTATCAAAGATAATCGTTTCATAGGAACGATAAGCTTCTTTAAGAAACTCTGCCATCATGCGGGAACCTAGCAGTTCGGCCGGATTAGGCGGAATGGGACCTGACAGCAGAACAGCAAGATCTTGCACAGTAGTTTCTTTTACTGCGGCAGCCAAACTCTTTTGTTTGGCAAGAACATTTGTTAATCCGACTGTATTCATAAAGTTAAATGTATAGTGCATAGTCGGCTTCCTCATATCTGCGTCGACAAGCAATACCTTCTTTCCTTGCTGGGCAAATACAATGGCCAGATTGGCCGCTGTTGTTGATTTTCCTTCACCGGGGCCAGCGGAAGTAACGAGCAGTGAACGGATTTCTTGATCAACTGCCGAAAATAAGATGTTTGTACGGATTGTTCGGTATTGTTCAGAAATCGGCGATCTCGGATCCATTTCAGTAATTAGGTTCCGTCTCGTCTGACCAGGAGTCTCATTTTTCTTTCTTTTAAGAACCAATGCTTTCACTCCTCACAACTGCTTTTTTCTCTATGGAAGCATGACCTTTTTCTTTTTTCGCTGCGTGAATTACGGTCACACTTCCAAGCACAGGAAGCTCAAGAAGCTTTTCAACATCCTGCTCGGTTTTTACAGTGTTATCCATGTACTCAAGCAAAAATGCAAGACCGATTCCCACCATTAATCCAACGACCAAAGCGATAACGATATTCAAAAGAGGTTTAGGTTTGACAGGCGATAAGCTGTCGCTCGCTTCTGCTTCAGCAAGAATGCTCACATTATCGACATTCATAATCTTAACGATCTCATTTTGAAATACACGAGCCGTTTCATTTGCGATATCGGCCGCGATAGTTGGATCTTCATCCTGTACAGCTACATTCACCACTTGTGAATCCTTTTCACTTTGAACGTTAATCTTCCCGTTTATTTCTGCTGCTGTCATATCCAAATCAAGATTTCGAACGACTTTATCCAAAATAGCCGGACTTTTAATAATGACATTATATGTATTAATTAACTGCAGATTTGTTTGAACCTCAGCCGGATTGTATAGCTGCTGCTCTGATTTCGCCTGGTTCACAAGCAACTGAGTAGATGCCTGATAAACAGGGCTAAGAACGAAATAACTGATGACTCCACTAATCAAAGCTGCCGCAAATGTAATAAGCAATATCAGCTTGAATCGCTTCTTTAACGTACCTACTAGTTCTCGCAAGCTAATGGTTTCTTCCATAAAATCCTCCTAAGTAATTGTCGAAAAAGGAATTAATTATCGAAATTGTAGCACATGAAGAATAAATTTCCATAAGTTATTATCTGAAGTTACGGAAAATTAATATTATTGTAATGTTTCTTGTAAATATTACATATACGGAAATTACGAGGGTACTGGTAAAAAAGATATTTTACTTAGAAATGAATCGCTCCACTTCCTTCTGTTAGCCTCTGAATGACTTGCTCTTCATCCTTAATCTGCGATGTTACCCACTAACAATTGTCCTTCTCTTCACAGCCCACAATCTTCGACAACACTTTTTCTCTTTCTCTTATCCGCTTTCTTGTTTAAGGATTTTTCTATATTACTGCCAAAAAGTCTCTCCCCCTCTCCTTCTTTCTTGCTCCTGCATGATTTACTAATTTGTTTATAATCAAATAAAGAATAATTGGAATGAAACCCGATTATTCCCATAAAAAACTATAGACATCGTATCTCATATTTTTATGAAATTCAAATATTAATAAATAAATAGTTATATACTACCAACTTTATGTATATATTACTTTTTGAACTATTATTTGCTAATAGCCATGCTATACTATGTTAAAAATTAATTGGCGGAGGCTGGTAATTGTATGAGGAAGTTTGTCAAACTCGCTTTAGCAGCTTTTCTGATACTGGCTATTGGCGCCGGAGCTGCAATCTATTACTTTATGAAGGTAAAACAGTACGATGTAGCGGATCGAAAAGTAGACGAAATTACTGAAAAACAGTATAGCATTCAACTGCCGAATGGGACCCCACTCCCGGAAGGAATCAAAACAGATGAGGATGGTAGTGTTTGGATCGATAAAAACGGTCATTATATACTAGAGGACGGCAGCACGGTGGATCCGCAATCATGGATGACAAAAGATCGTCCTGCAAATAATGGAAAAAGACCCAATGAAACAGTTAAAAAAGCAACAGTCGAAGAAATTAAAAAACGCTATGCACCTACGTTCAGCCACTTAGAAAGGCAGGCAAAACAGCAACTAGGTGCTTTAGTCGGGCAAGCTAAAAATGAGTATTCGGAAAAGGCTGCTAAAGGGGAAAAAATTAACCCTGCTTATTTTTATCAAAAATATACCGGTGCAGCAGACACGGTCGAAGCTAAAACAGATGCAGCATTTAATACTGTATATCTTACACTGGAAAATGAATTAAAAAGCAATCACTATAGCGCTTCTCATGCCAAGTCATTTAAAATAAGCTATGAAAATGCCAAAAAACAACAGAAGGAGGCATTGTTGTCGAAGGTTGCTGGCCAGTCATGAGAATAGAGAAGGGAGCGTATCTCTATACAGAGATACGCTCCCTTCTCTTCATCGTTCTCTCACTTCAAAATAAAAATATAAAAATCAGGTAATTATATGTATTTTTATATACAGAAAAAAGCCCCATAAAATGGGACTTTTTAAATAAAGACAAACATCTACAAAATAATTAGGTTTATTGCAGATTTAAGTGCTCTTTAAATATAGTAGACACTCTTTCTTTTTCTTCATCAGGCACAATATAATAGTAGATACCGTCTATTTTCTTTCCGGTTCCTTCTATCTGCTCCTGCTTAATGTTATTCCGGGCACCGGCATAGTTCTTTTGAATGGCTCTCATTTCATCTACGGACAAATTCGTTTCCATATTCGTTTTCAACGCATCTAATATGTCGTTATACTTCCAAATTGAATTGATGCTTGCCCCTTTATTAAGGATACCTTGTATCACCTGGCGCTGACGGGCTTGTCGACCAAAATCGCCTTGCGGGTCTTCTTTACGCATTCTTGTGTACTCCAAAGCCTGCTGGCCGGTTAAATGGATCGTTCCCTTGTCAAAGCTCTCGCCCCCATAAGAGAAGGCAAATGAATTTTCGACATCTACACCGCCGACGGCATCTACCATTTCCTTAAATCCGTCCATATTCATTTCTACATAGTAGTCTACTGGAATATCCAGAAACTCTTCCACTGTTTTTGCAGACATGTCTACTCCGCCAAAGGCATAAGCATGGTTAATCTTATCCTCTTTTCCTTTACCTGCAATATTTACGCGTGTGTCCCGAGGGATACTTAACATTTCCACAGAGTTTTTCTCACCATTTACGGACATTAAAAGCATCGTATCCGAGCGTCCCTTATCTCCTTCACGTTCGTCTACGCCAAGCAGCAAGACCGTAAAGGCATCTTTATTTTTCAAGGACACGTCCTTCTCACGCTTCTCCGATTTTTCCAGCGCTGATTTATTTACGATATTTTTAAGAGCACTGTTAAACGAAGAATATACATTAAATGCGAAAACCGCTCCAATGACTAATATGATCAATAATATAAGGCTAACAAACTTTCTCTTTTTTCGTTTCTGTCTGGTCCTTCTTCTTTCCATTTTTCCATTCTCCTTTTTAGTTTCCCCTATGCACAATTTACTACTTTTCTAGATTATCACGGAATTATGATTTAGCAAGAAAAAAGGACAGGAATCTTCTAAATAAAACAAAAAGACGCAGGCAAACGTTTGTCAACAACTCAGTTCCTTATGCCTATTCTTTTGGATAAGAAAAAGCAGAGACTGCCTATTTTCTCTGCTTATGAACATGGCCGTTTTTGAAAAACTCCCTCTCTCTCCAGAAAATTCTCCTAAATCTTAAATTGATGAATCGCTTCCTGTAACTGTTCGGTATGCTGGGCTAATTGAGCCGCATGCTGGGCCAACTCATTAGAGGAAGCTGCTTGTTCTTCCATAGAAGCAGCAATCTCTTCTGACGTAGCGGCGGTTTCTTGGGAAACGGCGGATATTCTTTCGATCGCTTTCACAATATGATCTTTTTGCACTTGCAGCTTATCGATGGAGTTTGTTTCCTTCTGAATGATCTGAATCATATTTTGCATAAATGCCATTAGTTGTTCATTAGATTGGGTAACTGATTGGACCGCCTTTTTTTGCTCATCACTAATCCGGTTTGTCTCAGCCATGACTTGAACCAGTTCCTCTGTTTCTACGAGCACGCGGTTGATCGTTTGCTGAATGTCTTCCGCCGAACTCTTAGACTGTTCCGCGAGGCTGCGAACTTCATGTGCGACAACCGCAAAGCCTTTCCCGTGTTCACCGGCTCTTGCCGCTTCAATCGAAGCATTTAGAGAAAGCAAATTGGTTTGCTCAGAAATTTGCGAGATAGCAGAAGTCACTTCCGATATCGACTTTGACTTTTCGTTTAAAGCTGCCACAAGTCTTGTTACCTTCTGAAATGCCTGTTCGAGAAGATTGGAAGAATCGCTTAATTGTCTTACCTTCCCACTGGCATTTTCCAGCTGTCCCGACGCAGCATCCAAAGCTCTTTCTGTTGATTGCGCTTGTTCCAGCAATTGGTCAATCTCCCAATTCAACGACTGAACAGTGCCAACGCCCCGTTCGATTTCCTCCGTTTGATGACCGGCTCCATTGGCAATTTCCTCAACAGAGCGGGAGGCGTTAGCAATAGCCGAACTGTTCTCAGCCGCAATCGTGTTCAGTCCAACGGTCGATTCATTGACACGCTGTACGTTCCGCTCGACTTGTTGAATAAGGCCTCTCATCTTATCAATCATCTGATTATAGCTAACGGACAAATCACCAATTTCATCATTGGATTGTACGATAAATTGTTCCTGTAAATTGCCTTCCGCCGTTTTATTTAACGTGCGTCTTAAGTTAGAAATAATTTGAACTAACTTTCTAGCTAAGAACATTGCAAAGAGGATGCCAATCAGCAAACCGACAGCCATGCTCAGCATACCCGTTTGTTGAATGTCCTTCATCTTGCTGGCAAATACACTCTGAGGAGTAAAAGAAATCACTTTCCAATTCAGCTCTGGAATAGTGGAGGTGTGTGCTTTGTATTCCTTTCCTTTCCATGTGAAAGTGCGGGGCCTGTCTTCTTTTTTATAAAGATCCGTAATCCAGCTGAATTGGGAATGGAAATCCGCTGAGTCTTTCATTACATCTTCTACACCCGCTATCTCGCCGCTTTTGGCAGGATTCATGTTCTTCCCTTCGGACCCCTCGATAAAAGAAGAAACAATTACCCCCTGGGCATCGAGAATCGCCAGTTTATTTCCTGTCGACTTTTCAATCTTCTCTCGAGCTTCCCCAATTGTAGACAGGTCTACATCATAGCCGAGACCGCCCACCATTTTGCCGTTAGACATAACGGGCGTAATAATAGATGTCATGACCTTATTAGACCCTTCTTCTCTGTATACATCCATCCATAGCGTTTTCTTATGCTTGGATAATTGTTTATACGTTCTTGTTTCACGCACATCTTTATTGAAGTCGGCGTACGGTGAAATATGAATCTTGCCTGTCTTCCAATCCATGAAATAAGCGGACATGATCAGCTCATTATTTTCCTCTACCGTCTTCATAAGAGCCTCAATGGCAGGAATGGCATTTTTCTCTTTTAATTGATTGGAAACGATAGCAGAAAGTTCTTCAGCTGATTGCTCAAATGTTTGAAGATTCATTCTTACCTGATCCGCAGTCATACCCGCATTGCTCTTGTTTGATTGGTTATCGTCTTTTTCTAGCATATCGCCAACCGTTTTGTACATAAACAAAATAGTCGCTGCAAGCGATAAAAAAACAGCCAAACAAATAGCGAAACTCCATTTTACACGGAGAGGGATTCTTTTCTTTCTTTTCTTCTCTGATGTAGCTCGTGTGCGCATCTGTTCTTAAGCTCCTTGATGAAATTTCCTGCATGTTGTTACTTAGGATAAATGTTTTATCGGCCTGTCTCCTCACATTTAAAGTAGTTTTATCAAGGAATGAAAAATAAGAATTTTCTATACAAGGCAAAGAATCTTTCTTGCCTTAATTATTTTTTTTAAAGGACTTTTTAAATTCCAAATATTGATCTTTGTATTCTTCATATGTGTCCCAGCTGTGAAACTTCAGCCCTACGATTACTTGTGAGCCGTCGGGATATACTGTTCGCTCATAGACACGCGTGTATGATTGGTCGTTTGCATCTATTCGATACCACTGAACGTGAGCCTTTTCCGTTTTTTCATTCTTTACATCACTTAATGTCTCCAGTGATGGATTTAACGCTATTTCCTCGGGATCTTTTTCTGCTGATCCTGCGAAAGCGAAGAAGGAAACCGGTGAATGTTCTGCCACAAACGTAACCATTTCAAAACCCGAGCCTTCGTCATTTTCATACGGATAAGAAGGCTCTGCTTGGAAATGTTCAGGACAGTCAATCGAAAAATAACCGGCATCAAATTGTGTGCCTCCTTCTGAGGTAACGACTCTTGAATCGGTATCGCCCCTCTCTACTGCTGACTCCTCTTCCCTATCCATAATGTTTTGATACTCTCCTGTATAAGGATTAAAATCAAAGAAGCCGTACGTCGCAGTATGTCCTTCTCCTGTTTTTGAATCGTCAATAACAAACTCATGAACCCAAAAGCGGTAGTTTCCCTTTTCTGTCATTCCTTCAAAATAAACTTTATATTTAGACTCAGCTAATCTAAACTCTTGATAAAGCCGTGTTGCCGCTTCTTCTTTGCTGATCGGTTCTTGCTCCTTTGTCTTTTCTGACGGCAAGTCGCTTAGTTTAATTACATATTTCCCTTTAGAATTAATGTAACCTGTGTTTTGTCCGACTGTTACTTCTGCCAATCCTCCTCGAAAGGGCTCAGCACTTGTAAATTGAGGAGAGATCACCATTTCTCCTGCCTCATTTGCATACCCCCATCTTCCGTCTATCTTTACTGCTGCTAACCCATCCGAGAAAGTGGAGGCTGATTCAAATGCCGGCTCTTTAATCCACTCGCCTTTTTTGTTGATGATCCCCCAGGAACCGCCTGATTGAGCAAGGCTCGCCTGATTGCCAAATTCAAGTGCATCATCATACTGAAAAGGTATCGCTTTTTCTCCTTGCTTATCAATATAGCCCCAGTGCTCCTCACCTGTAGCTTCATCTAGAATCATCGCTGGAGCTAAGCCGTTGTGGAATGATTGAATGACTTGGTAGGTGTCTTGGGAAAGGATTTTCCCCTCTTTATCTATTAAATAAGCGTGGGCATACTGGCTTGGAAGAATAACGGCCCGCCCTTCACTAAAAGGCAAAACAGTCGTTGTATTTCCTGCAGACAGGTTCGGCAGCTTTTTCATATTTCCATTCGTATCAATCAAATGGACCTCCCACTCTTCCTCGGCATCATTAGGATACACTCCAAGAGCGAGCCCTTCCGAAAAAGAGGAAGCAGTAAAGTATACTGGATGAATCTGAAGATTCCCCTTCTTATCTATATATCCATAACGGGGCATCGTCTCATCTTTACCGGCATTTGCTGAAATGAGCGCATAGCCATTAGAAAAAGGTTCAACTGCCTCATACTTGGACGTGAAAACTTCATCTCCTTTCTTATTAATAAAGTACGTATCTCCCCCTTTCGATACTTGAGCCAGTCCGTTCGAAAACGGAGCGGCAGAGTCAAATGGCCCCGATATGGCGATTTTGCCGTTTCCATTCACATAATGATTTCCTGTATCTAATTGCACGGGAACAGGCAGCCGTTCTGCTCCCGCTCTGTCCTGTTCACCTTTCACTTGACTGCCTGAATGAGAAGCGCTCGATCCCTCTTCTCCACATCCTCCCAGTAGCAGAAAAGCTCCTAATGCTACATACAACCGTTTCATTTCATCCCACATCCTATTTTTTACTTAAAGCGGTGAACCAGAAGAATTCTCTGCTTTGCTGTCCTTGTATACTTTGGCGTAAAGTATGATCCTTTAAAAGCTTGATTCTTTCCATTCGATGTCTTTCAAATTGATTTCATACGCTAAACAAGCGGAGGGAGTCCCTCCGCTTGTTTCTCAGCAACCCATTATCGGCTATCCTTTTCTCTACAGGCTGCTATACTACTTACCACTGGTAACTATATATTTTCCAGCTCGATTTCGAATATTGTTTAATCAAAAAGAGCTTTTGCTCGTATTCGTACATATCATCTTCGCTATTTTGATACACATTTAAGTATTGAGCGCCATTTTTTGTGTAATATGTAACGGTTGGAGGTTTGGGTGCGTCTTGAGCATACCAGTCAAATCCCCATATTCTGAAGGCTGGAAAGTCTGTAGCAATCCATTCATATAAAGGGTTGCCATATTTATCTTTTTTGCCTGTCGGCCACATGTCGTATTTAATCAGTGCATCAATATAAGAAGCCGTGTAGCTAGTGGCTAGAACAGAATGGATTTGCTTTCTCGTGTAAGAGCGCTCATAGCTCAGTTTGTCCATTGTGCCAATAGCCCGGTCTGTAATCCGTTTTGCCTCTTGATTAGACATCTGACTATAAAAACGCAAATATCCGGTGGAAACATACCCTTTCTTGTTATTCACCCTTGTTTCTGACCAACCATTCTTTGTTTGTGAATAGATCGTCAGCTTCGTGTTATTTTTTAAGGTTGCTATTACTTTGTAACTGCCGCCTGGACCGCTGCGAACATTGAGAACCCCTGATTTAATATCCACATACCCTGTTTTTGTCCCCGCTGCTTCTACATTAGATGAAAATATAATTGAGAAAGCCAAGGCAGTCATCAGCATAGCCAGAACTGCTCGCTTTATTTGTTTGCTTATCCCCATTCTCTCTCCCCCTTAAAATTAATAATTCTATTTTACTAGTACTAATTATCTAAGTAAATATTAATCTTTCTTTATTTTCACGCTTTTTAGTTTTCGATTCATTATCTTTTCACTTGCCTTTGAAAAAGGCTCCGTTATATTTGTTTATTGATTTTCTCTGCAGGCTAACGCCTTTTGCTACAACCAACTAGTGAAAAACAATATTCTTCTTTAACAAAGTTTGACACAACATTAGATTTTGTCCCCCTTTGTATTAGTCATGGGTTAACGCCCATACGAGCGATACGACCCAGCCAACAAGAGACCAGCCAAGGAAAAAATTTAATGCGAAGATCGCTACTTTGTTTCGCTTGTTTCTTATAAAAGCGATAATCGTAGGAATTAAATAAAAGCATAAAGCAATGAATGCAACAAGAAATAACGACATGATTCTATCTCCCTCAACCTATTTATTTGACTAGCCTTACTAAAAAAGGGCTGTTCAAAGTCAGGGATTAACTGACTTCAAACAGTCCTTTCTAATCCTTATGCATTATTTTGTTGATAAACGGTACAGAAAAATCGCTAACTGGCCGCGTGTTAATTTTTGGGACACACCGAAGGATCTAGCAGAAATACCATTTGTCACTTTATTAGCTACAAGGGCATCTACTGCGTCTCTGTACCGGTCAGATACATCCGTAAAAGAAGAAGAGCCGTTTCCGGACAGCTGATACGCTCGCTGTAAGATAATTGCAATTTCACCGCGTGTTAACGAATCATACGCGCCAAATCTCGTGTCTGTTTTTCCGCCAACAATGCCTTCTTCTTTCAAAGCATTTACCGCGCCAACGGCTCTTGCTGGCACATCAGCAAACCCTGAGTCTCTAGCTGTTTCTGTATTTAAATTCAACGCTTTTGCCAACCAGACAGCCGCATCTGCACGGCTGATGTTTTTGGAAACACCGAATTCTGTTTTAGACAGGCCATTTGTAATTTGGTGGCGGACTAAATAATCAACAGCTGGCCGATAAGCAGAAGAGACATCCTTAAACTGAACTGTCACCGGCTTTAATTCAGGAATGTCTAGTGTATAGACTCCTTGAGAATTTGAATAGTAGCCGCCGACGCTCACAAAATAATCTTTATTAGGTGTCAGGCTATACGTGATAATTTGTGTATGAGGATTGTCTTCCTCTCCATTATACGTAGTTACCCGGTCGAGCTGTTTTCCATTTTCGTCAAGCAGCAACACTTCCGAATAGAAAAATGCACTTGCTTTGATATTTACTTTCGTAGGGGATTTTACGCGCAATTTGTAATAATCAGCGCGGTCGTTCCAGCTGATCAGCCCTTTTACCGTACCGGTACTTGGAAATGGCTGGGCAGTCACTGTCCCGTTGTTCCCTTCCGTTTCTGTATTGCCGGCTGCTGTGTGCGAGACCTTTAATTTGTATTTCCCTGTGTAGCTGGATGAATACTTGCTCACTTTCGCGTAATACTTGCCTGGCTCAAGATAAACTGTGAAAAATTCCTTTTTAGGTGTTTCCGGTTTTCCTTCCCGAACGCTCGCATTATCCCACACTCTTTGATCTGTTGTGTGATTGATTAGGCTGAAGGAAACCGCTTCAAGATAAGAATCTAGCTGAATGGTTACTTTCCCAGCCTGTTTTACGTCAAATTCATAATAATCCTCAGCATCATTCCAGCTAAGAAAGCCAGTAACCGGCTCATGAGGCAACGTAATTTTTTGGGCAGCCTCTGTTCCATTATTAGGCTCCATTTCATTCGCTTGTGAGCTTACAAAATCAGCCGTGACTCGATAGCTTCCGTTATAGGAAGAAGAGTATCGTTCAACAATAACGGTGTAGCTCCCCTCTTCTAAATCGACAGCATAATTTTCCTTAGCTGGATTATCAGGTTTTCCACCGCGCACGCTGTGAGAAAATACTTCTTTGTTATTTTCATCTACTACTTCGATAGACACCGCTCCAAGATAAGATTGCAAATCGATCGTAAACGTACCCGAATGGGTCAATGTATATGTATAGCGATCCTCGGTATTCGTATCTGCAAGCGTTCCGCTGTATGCCTGTCCAAATTCATTCTGGGCTGCAGAAACGGGCCCTGCCTGAAAAAGCACAACCATAAACAATAAAGCAAAAAAAACAGCAAAATTTCTTTTCATCGTATCCCTCCCGAACTTTTATACTAGTTCTTTTTAACTAACAAGATTATTTTACATTAGTAGGGATATTTTGCAATACGAAATATTTTGAGGATTTGCATCGAATATTCTTCCTAATGAAATGAAAAAAGTTTCAACATAAATCAACAAGATGAGCAAATGCCTTCTATTTCTTACCATTATTTTCTTTAAAATGATAAACTTTTACACCAATAAAAGAAAAAGAGCTATTTAACTGCTAATTTGCTATGATGTCGAAATAAAAAGAATACGTATATTTACTTAGATAAAAGTATTTTATGTATTTTTTTCAAAATATTTGATGTTTTTATACTAGTAAAAATATACCAGTTTGTTATAATGAAGAGGATATTGTTAAGAAGGGGGTTATATTGATGAATATAATGAAAAATTATGAGATTTCAATGAACACCATGGCTCTCGTCGAAGAATATCATCTAGAGTACAACACGATTATTTATGATGTAAACGGCATTTATTACACAAAGCAGACCGTCAAGTCCTTGCTTGAAGAGGCTTGTATTAAGAGATTCTCCACTTATGAAGGCCGGCTGAAGCCCGTCCGCAAGCTGCTTGATTACGTCCAAAAGACACCTTTGCTTATTTGCCCCAACCAGCGCATTTGTGCTTTTCCAATCACATCGCCACAAAAATACGGCTGCCCCTGGATCCTGCCCTACCACGTACAATCCTATGAAATGAAGAACGGCAAACTGATCGTGACCTTCAATAATGGCATACAGCTGCCACTTAACTGTTCACTGCGGATCTTCAAAAATCAGCTGGAACGGACCGCTAATTGTCTTAATTACTATCAGCGGATGACAGCTACTCTTTTTTAATGAAATAAGTTGGTGTAAAAATAGAATTGGAGAGTGATTATCTTGTTAGCCGATATCCATCACAAAATTTCGCAATCCTGCTTGTATGAAAGACAAACTAAGAGAATTTTTTGACTCTATTTGCCTGTTCAGCAAGAATTAAAATATATCCTTTCAAAGACCACGTTCATTCATACATACAAAACACTTTGAAGAAAGGAAAATCGCTTTAATTATTGAATACCTTTATACTCTTGGAATATCAAAGCAAATATTTAGTCGGCCTCTCTTCAGTCGATAGTGAGAAAGAATAGTTTATTAACCATAAAAAAACACTCCTGTATTCATTCAATACAGGAATGTTTTTTTACTTTATACCACTCATTTTCCTTCTCATCAATCTTCCCTTATTAGAAGATAAAAAGTGTTCTATCTGATTGATTTTTATACTTATGGAACAAGAATCTCTTTTCCATCTTTGTTTATTTGATACTTGTGGTTTGTCGCAGCTTCCTCAATTTCTTTGAATGCCCAATGATCCATTTTCACATCTTTAAACGTTTGTTTTTTGACCTCATGCAGTGGGCCGCGTTTAAATAGCCGGTTGAGCATTATTACAATTTGCGCACGTGTGATGGGTTGTTCGGGCTTAAAGAAACCATTGCTAAACCCATTGATGATACCAATTTTACTGGCATGGCCAATCGCTTTTGCTGCCCAGTGATCCGCTGGCACATCTTTAAAGTTTATAGCCGGTTTTGTTGGATGACACAGTGTCGAATCTGTTTCTTTTTTACACATTTGATCTACCCAACGGCTGGCAATAGCCGCCATCTGTGCACGTGTGATGGGCTGCTCTGGACGGAAGGTTCCATCCTTGAAACCAAAAATAATCCCCGCCTCGCGAGCCATTTCAATTTCTTTGAATGCAAATGACCCTTTTGTATCTGTATAAGATGATGTTCCATTATATGTTTTATCCAAATTACGTACCAGCATGGCTGCGGTTTGCGCACGTGTCACGGTTTCATCAGGACGGAAGGTTCCATCCTTGAAACCATGAATATATAATTCATGTTCACCTTTTTTATTTGGAGAAAAGTAGTCTGCCGCACCCTCCATATACATCACAGTAAATGTTGAGAACTTCTGAACATCAAATTTAATCCCTTGCTTGCCTGGTTTAAATTCAACAAGACTTCCCTGAATCACTTCTTTTGTCCCATCGCTGTGTTCAATGAAGATGGCCATATTATTGATGACTTCTTGCGGCAAGTTTGCTGGCAATGGGATCGTAATCGTTACCGGACGATTTTGCATGTTCGTTTCAATCGTCATTGGACGACCCAGTATCTTAATCGTTGATACATTGCCATTAGTGATTTCGCGAACGAGTTTTTCCTGCTTTGCCAACTCTTTGATTGCATTATGTCCTGCTTCATCTTTTACAGGGACCATGTGGAAGAATAAGTCATCCACAAAACCAGAAATCGATGCATCTGGGACAAACAGGCGAGCATTCTCCGTTTGAATTTCTAAACTTGCTTTTCCGTTTTCTAAGGCTTTCATTGCTAACTGTGGAACATTGATCATTGTTTCAGATACCTGATCATTTAAATCAGGAATAACAATGCGCGCTGTTTTATCTATTGTATTATTAAGCTTGCTAATAGATTCATCTGCCTTTTCCCTTGTAAACGTTACATCGTCTCTTACAGTTCCATCTGGGGCAGTTGTTCGTTTGATCGGTGTTTGTACAAGCAGTTTATCACCCGATACAACATCAACTACAATTTCTTCTGTGACTGGAGAAGGAGTTGGATTACCACCACCGCTGTTTGAAGACCATCGAGCATAGAGCGTCATATCGTCCGTAATTAATGTATCAAAAATAAATTTATTTTTAAATTTTTCATCCTTGTACCAGCCTGCGAAGACATAACCAGGACGTTTTGGATCTTTAGGTTTCTCAAGCTTGTTGTTATAAACAACTGAAGAAGACGCTATAGCCGATCCTCCGTTTACATTAAAAGTTACCTTGTAAGACTGAATATCCCACTTTGAATATAAAGTTGTATCCTGTGTAATAGTGTCTCTGTCAAAATGATAGGCATCTGTTAACTGAGAATCCTTATACCATCCTGCAAATGTATAGCCCGTTTTGCTGGGATCCAGTGGTTTAATCAAAGTCTCTCCATGATTAACTACAGCAGACTCAATAGATGTACCACCATCTACATTAAATGTGACCGTATATTGATTAAGTTTCCATTGTGCGTAAAGAGTTATATTTTGCTCAATTGTAAAACTATCGCCAGCTTTGTAGGCTATACCGGTTCCATCGGATTTTGTATTCCAACCAGTAAATGTATAGCCCGTTTTAATCAGAGAACCTAAGTTTTCCTTAACTGCAACACTTTGAGCTGGATCATATTTTTCTATCCCCGGCACACTGCCTGAGATAGCTCCGTTCTCATTATATGTGACCGTGTAACCTTCAAGAGTTGGCATTGTCAAAGTGAATACTTTTGTGAGAGTAGTTTCTCCCTTTGTAATTGTTGCTGTCAGCGTAATCGTTTGATTGCCTTCAGTAAATTTAGGACGTGTGACGATTCCTTGATTGGACATAAAATCAGCATGAGAACTTGTCCACTTAATAACAGATCCATTGTCTCCACTTTCCGGCAATGTCACATTTTGCGTTACACTTGTTTGACTATCCCCGTCTCTATAACCGATTGAAAGAGAATCTTTATCTCTTTGAGCAAGCTCGGCATCCGATGGGGCTTCTCTCGTAATAATAATTTGATATGTTTTTGTTTCTCCATTTTGCGCTGTAACGATAATAGTCGCTGTATTAGCCCCTACATTTAGGGGAATAGAAACTGGTGAACTATTATCTGTATGGTTACCATTTACTGTTAAAGTTGCTGTGCTATCAGCAGTTGTCGAAGTAAGATCAATAGAATTAACATTATTTTCAACGGTAACTGTATAGGAAGTTATAGAAGATGCAAAATTAGGAGAAAGTTCTCCTTTGCTAACAGTAAGATTTGATAAATCATTATTACTGCTTGCCGCTCTTGTTACTGTAACACTATATGTTTTTGTTGATATTCCATCTTCCGCTGTTACTATCACAGTTATAGTATTTTCACCAACATGAAGAGGTATATTTTTGGCATTTCCACTTGTAGCATTAGATCCATTTATAGTTATTGCTGCCTTGCTATGTGCGACAGTAGGCATGATATTTATAGATGTTAGACTGTTTGCCACATTCACTGTATAGTTTGTTGTTCCGGAAGAGAATACGGGTGACAACGTTCCGTTGCTAACTAGTATGTTAGATAGATCTGCGTTTTTTGACAGCTCTGGTACCCATTTTGCAAACAATATTATATGATTGGTCCCCATCTGAAATGTAGCATCAGGCTCATAATCAATGCCACTACCATCAGCCTCTGTATTCCAACCTGCAAATACATAACCATTCTTCGTAAGATTTCCTGTATTGCCTAAAATGGTAACAGATTCTCCCTCTTCATAAGCGTTGGTATCAACTGGAATAGTGCCATTAGTGTAACCATTTCCATCGTAGCTGACAGTGTGCGTAGCTGCTGCTGGAACTAATCCAAAATCCTTACTTGTGCCAGTCAAACTGCTAATTTTCTTTAACTCCCCATGCAGCAGTACCATTATAAAGTTACCTTGAGTATCGACTAAATACGTCCACTCCTCAGCATAATCCTCAACTAAAGCAGGCTGAACTGTCTTATTGCCGACAATCCAATGCTCTCCATCATTTTTCAAGGCAACAAAATAGCCATTTGACCAGTCCGGCGCCCATGATTCTACTAACCCGTATACATCTGAGCCGCTAGCGTAAAGGTCTAATGAATAAAGTATTCTGTTAGACTCTATATACAAAGGTTCCCGCTTCCAGCTCCCTGATTTATTTGAATGGATATAAGCGGTAGTCGATTGAAAATTCTCTACTGAATTATAGTTTGGATAATAAGCAAAATAGACATTCCCACCATCATCTAATGTTAAAGGTGTATAACGATAATCTTTTGCCTCAGAAACTGCATCAACTAACTTTTGTGCTGTCGGAAAGCTTAAATCAGAAACTTTTTTACTTGTGTAGTAGTAATTGCCATAGTAATCATTCTGATTATCCTCTTTGACATAAGCGATATGCACTGCATCACTTCCATCAATAGCAACATCCGGATCATGTATTTCACCAGTTCCCCCAGACCCTTGTGCCAAAGTGTCTATCTTCCAAGAGCCTGTTGAATTTGAGGCGTACTTTAAGTAATGATCATGATTTTCAGCATAGTCGTATATATAAACTATATGTACTTTGCCAGTATTATCTACCGCAATCGCTGGATCATAAAAATTTTTCCATCCCCTTGAATCGCTATATGCTTCGATTTCTTGGAACGACCAAGCATTTCCGTCGAATACACCGTATTTTACACCACGATGGCTTTCTACCCCTGACCCTTTCTCATGCTTAAAAACTAAGTGAAGTTTGCCATCCGAGTCCACAGCTAAATCTAATGAATCACTAAAACTTGTATCCCCTGTTAAAGATGTTGTGACGCTTGTTAAAAGTACCCAGTCACTGCCGTTCCACTTTTTAATAGCAATTTCACTAGCGTTTATTTTATGAGCGAGATAAATTTCTCCATTCGGTCCCTTCGCCAACGTATTAAAGGCCCACGTATTTTGATCATAAGTGTGAATCATTGTTTCTTTAATCGTATTTTCATCTGATGATGTATGATCAGCACTGTTTGCAGCTGATTGAGCCGGAAAATAACTGACTAATTGTATGAGCATAATAAAAACCACAAATATAGCTTTCATAGAAAATGAGCTTTCCTTCTTTCCTTTCATTAACTCTCTCCTTTATCTTTTATTAATTTCTGCTTAATACTAACTTCCTAATTATTTGGCTACCTCTCGTTCTTCTGATAGATACAATTTAAAATGAGAAAGCGATTTGCCTGGATCACCTCATACACCCGTATTGAATGGATATTTCGCCAAACTTATACATGGATTACTCAAATTTTTGATATTATTATACAACATAAGACCTAATATTTGTGAAAAAAATAAATATTCAGAAATTATATTTCCCAATGACTTTATCTATCCTATCCATCCTTTAAGCTATAAATATATGATTTATGTACGCCTTTTATTTTGAAAAAAGGAATCCACGTGCCCTCATATAACCTTAAGAGATTTTAAGATTTAAGTTCAACATTTTTCCTTTAAGCGTTTCCGGATTATTAATTTTATTAAAAGGAAAAGAACTCACTTATAGAGCTTAATTTTTAATATAAACATTCGAACTAAAAGAATGTTTTCTCCTTACTTTCGAAAGCTCTTCAGCCTATGGATATCTTTTACTATTAATAAAATAAACGAAATATGGACAAATATCCTACTATTTCCTTGCCTGATCATCTGCTATCCAAAAAAGAAGCCATTTTATAAAATGGCTTCTTTTTATTTACAAATTCCTCTTACAAACTTTTCTTTACCGTAACAACTATAGAACTTTTATTTCCTGCCTTGTCCTTTGCTTCCATTGTTATTCTTGTGCCAGCTGCATACGCTTTATCCAGCTGGATCGTAAAACTGCCATCTTCATTCGTAGCCGTTTCACCTGCTACGTTGTTATTTACTTTCACTACAACCGTTCCAGGCTCATTCAGTTTACCGGAAATGGCCGTCGTTTTCTCGCTTACTACAGGCATAATCAAAAAAACAGGGGCAGCCGTGTCTTTTAATACATTCGTATAGGCTGGTTTACTTTCCTGGCCCATTTGATCTTTTGCTTTTACCATCACCTTCGTGTTGACAGGCAGTTCAGTTAGTAAAGAAACGGTGAAATTACCTTCCTCATCTGATAATACTTCACCCAGTTCTTCAACAATCTGAAGACGGGTATCAACCCGATAAAGTTTGACTGACGCTCTTTCGGATACCTTACCGCTCACAAAGCTGGATGTATGGTAAATCGGATTTACTTTTCCCAGAACAGGAGCTGTTTTATCTTGAACAGTGACAACTTCTTCCGTTTTCAACCCGGCATAATCTGTTATAGTAACCGTTACGTTTGTTCCAGCCGGTAACTTTCCAACAGTAACTTTAAACTTGCCTTGTCCATCTGTCGCAACCGGTGCTTTCGTAATCGGCAGTGAATTAATCTGCACATGAATTTTTGCTTCTTCACTCACTTTTCCTTCGAAAAGGGAGCTGGCATCATTCAATTTAATAGTGTCAGCAAGCAGTTGAGGAGCTAATGTATCTTTTTCCACTGTGACAGTCACTGGTGCACTTTCCAATGCTTTCGGTTTAGCCAAATCTTTAGCCATTAATGTAATCTGTGTGCCTGGAGCTCTGCGATTCACTAACATGTTAAATCGTCCGGTCGCATCCGTTTTAACTGTACCGACTACTTTTCCATCAATCAAAGCTGTAACTGTAGCGGCTTCACTCACTTTTCCTTCTACATATTTAGAAGTTTCATAGATTGGCTGAATAGAGTTTGTTTGAATAACTGGATTGGTTCCATCCGTCACCGTAACCTTTTTCTCAGACTTGGCTGTGCCGCTGTCCCAGAAGATAAAAGTGATCGGTGTATTAGCAGCCAGCTGTGGCAATGTAACTGTGAAATTTCCGTCTTTATCTGTCGTAACTGATTTAATCTTGTTCTCGCCCACCTTTACTTCCACCCGGCCTTCTTCACTTAATTGGCCGGTCATCACTTGCTCACCTTTATCGGTCAAAACAATAGTTTGCGGTGAAAGCAGCTTAGGCGGAATACGGTCTTCTATTACCGCTGCACTCGTTAATTTGCTTTTATTTTGTGCTGTATCTGTTGCCTCTAAAGAAAGCTTCGTGCCTTTTGGCAATTTTTCTACAAGTTGAAGTTTAAACGAATTATTTTCACTTGTTGCTGTTCCAAGTGTTTTTTGAACAATTCCTTTTGAATCGACGACAGAAACTTTAACTGTCGCTGCTTCATTTACACTGCCTTCAATGTAATTGGAAGTATTGTAGACAGGATTTACTTTTCCGATTACCGGAGCTGTTTCGTCTTTTACTACAGTCTCAACGGTTGTTACATTTGGTTCTTTGGCATTATCTTTAATAATAAGTTTAACCTGATCGCCTGCTTTTAACTTGCCGGCTGCTAATTTAAAGTTGCCATTTGCATCGGTTGCTATTGGTGTTTTCGTCAAAAGCGTACTGCCTATTTGCGCCTGTACTTTTGCTTCTTCACTTACTTGCCCTTCAATCAACGCCTTTGCATCTGAAGCGAGGACCTTTTGCAATACAGGAGCTACTGTATCTTTTAAAACAGCTACTGTTTTTTCTTCTGTTTGTTTTGTACCAATGGCTGCTTTCACAGTAACTATTGAGCCAACAGGCAAATAGCCAATTTTAATTTTAAAGTGGCCCGCCGCATCAGTATCCTGGGTAACTACTTTACCAGTACTGTTGACTTTCACTGTCACTTTCGCTTTTGCTTTTGCACCGATGTCCCCTTCAACATACTGAGAACTGTCATACAGTTCATTCACTGCGATAATTTCAATAGGCAAGTAGGCTTCCAATGCTTTCTTGGCGTCAATCAATTTTCCGCTAGCAACATAAGCTCCTCCTGATGTCATCGCCTTGCCAGTTGTTTTTAATGCATTCATTATTTCTGCAGGTGTACCGCTGGAATGGACGCCCATCATTAAAGCAGCAACACCTGTGACATGTGGAGCAGCCATTGACGTTCCATTATTGTACTCATATTCATTAAATCTAATGACTCTCTCTGGATATTCTAAATTCACTTTTGTCGTTGCTGGATTTAGCGAAGAATAAAAATCAGCATAAGGAATAGAACGAACCTGGTAATTGCTAGATTCATAGGCTGTTCCACTCACGCCTTCTACGTCACCGGCGTAAAACTCATCGATGACATGAATCCCTAACATATCGGTAACAAATGAGCTTTCTTCATTGCCCCAAATCGCATCACGACCTGAAAGCAGCAAGCTGCCCCCGTCATTCATATACGTTTCCAAGGAATAAGTATCTGTGCTGGTCAAAGGAAATTCATCAGCTGTCCCATAAGCATCACCGGTAAACCAAATGACTGTTTTATATTTCTTTAACGTGTTGGCATCTGGTCCATTTTCTGATTGATTGATTGTTTGAGTTGTATACGTATAACCCAGAGACTTTAATAACTCTTGATAAATAGATAGGTAAGAGCCCATATCCGCATCTGATTCATCATCATCCACTAACAGTACTGGAGACGATTTGTCTCCCAAGAAATTCATTGCTTTTTGAAAAGCCGCTTTTCTCTCTGTAAGGCTGGCGATATGTTCAAAACCAAACCCATTGACGATGGCTTTGTAATTGCTTCCTTTTACTTCTACTCCTGCTCCGAGGCGGGGCAAAGAAACGGGATCACGATGAGGAACTGTACTTAATATTGATACGCCAGGAGCTGACACATCGACTGACGACTTGCCATAGTTAGAAAAGCCCGCTAGTCTCCCTTGATTATCAACCGCTGCTACCGTAAGGATATTTGCACTCTTGTAACTGGCTGGATAAGAAGGCATCGAATCAATATTGCGCCCATCATTTCCAGCGGCCGCAACAAATAACATTCCTGAATCAGCAATCGCCCGTTCTAATGCATCTCCCGCAGTGCCATCATCACCACCCCAACTATTGTTGGAAATTTTCACTCCCATACTCTGCGCATATTCAATGGCTTGAATGGCATCAAACGTTGACCCGCCATCGGGACCAAGAAATTTAAGCGGCATAATTTTAGCATTCGGCGCAATGCCGGCAACTCCTTGTGCATTATCCATGCTTGCTGCGATGGTGCCGGATACGTGCGTTCCATGTTCGTCCCCATCTTCTTCATCATAGACAGTATTATCATTATTAAAGAAGTCCCAGCCATGAATATCATCTACATACCCGTTGCCATCGTCATCGACATGAGGCTGGCCGTTCTTTTCCTTTTCATTCGTCCATATCTTATCGGCCAAATCTGGATGATTAATGTCTGTTCCTGTGTCAATCACAGCAACCACTGTTTCCTGCAAATGTTTATCCTTAATGAAATTCCAAGCTTCTGGCAGGTTAATATCCATGTCAGGCTTACCTGTCTGCCCTAAAATTGTCTGTCCTGTATTATTTAATCCCCATAACTCATTGGAATAAGAATCATTTGTGAATCCCGCTGCCGCATACTGATAGTTAGGCTGCACATGGGCAATCGACTTATCCTGGGTAAGAGTCTTCATTAGCCCTTTGGCCGTCTGTTTTTTTGCATCAAATGTAACGAGGGCTACATTCTTATTTTTAACCTTCTTATTTACTTTGAGGCCATGAGTCTTTAAGACACTTTCCGGCTTCATTCCTTTCTTAAACTGAACAATCAACTCTCCCGGAACGCTCTCTTGCTTTTTCTTCTCTCGATCCGGCAAAGATAAAGAATGCGCGTTTCCTTCTTTTAATTTATCCATTGCTGTGTTCTCTTCTTCTGCTTTGACCGGACTGGCCCCTACAGAAAATGCAGAAAACAAAAGTACTCCCGCTAATGCCGCTGAATATATGTTTTTCACTGCCTTTCCTCTCTTTCCATTAGGAATAAAAGCTTTAAAGTTACTTATATATCGGCATATATATCTATTACTTTTAGCCCTAGTTTCTTTTTATTTAATAAATATTTCGACAAGTATATAAAAGAATGGTCATCAATAAATAAAAACAGAGAGCTGATAAACAGCTCTCTGTTTTTAAACTACTATATGAACATACCCAGTTGCTAAATATCTACAGAGTAAACACCTAATTTTCTCTAAATATTTTAACAACTTATTTTCATTGAATTTCCTCTTCATCTAAACGATAGGATTTAAAGGGCTCTATTTTTGAGTAAGTAACAATATAAAATAAAGGAGCTGTCCAATGACAGCCCCCCTATTTTTAGTCTACCTTTACTGAGGTTTCACTCCTGTGATTGTTTGTGATAACGCTTCATTGCCTTTATCGTCTTTCACAAGCACATTAAGGTTCTTAGTGTATTTTACTTTTACTTTAGCAAGATCTAAATCTGGCTTAAATGTATCAGTTTCATTAAATGTAACAGAGATTAGACCAGTTGATGCAGTTGCTGCAGTTCCATATGCTGCTTTGCTTGCGTTTTCAACAGTGAATTGAGCAGCTTGTTTATCTGTATCAGTACCTTTGAAGTCCACCGCTTCACTATAAGTAATATCTAGTGCGTTAGCTGATTTTTTCGTTGCACCGATCATGATAGGATTTGCACGATCAATAATGTTTGCTGGCTTGACATCTGCAGATGAAAGCTCTAATGCATTAGCTACACCACTTGATTTGCCTTTAATAGTTTCTGCAGCAACTGTCACTAAATCAGTTACATCACCAGTTACAAATTTTACTTTTGAATTAGCTGGTTGAATTTTCAACTGATTTCCGCTTACGCTAAACTTAATTTGTGAATCGCCTTGTAATGTTGCATCGGCAGCAAATTTACCATTATCATACAACTCAAAACCTTTGACTTTAATGTCAGAAGCTCTTAAGTTTTTCGCATCGATATCTTCTGCAAACTCGACAACAATCTCTTCGGCAGAGTTCATACGGATTTTATCAAATTCTGGTGCAGAAATGCTTACACCACCAACAGTTGCTTTAAGTTTCTCTTGGTTTGTTTTGGCATCTGTACCAGCATCAGTTTTAACAACACCAGCTTTAAATTCAATCGTGTATGATGCACCATCTTCAGGAATGAATGTATCAGTGCCACCAGCTAATGTAAATTTAGATGTTACATCTTTAATCACCACTGTTTTACCAGTCGTATCACCAGGGTAAACTGCAGCTTCTGGACTAGCATTAAGTTCATAGGTATCGGCACCATCTTTAATAACGATAGCATCGGTTGTAGCCGTGTTTAACGCAGCAACATCCACACGTTGGTTGAATGTCAGAAGAAGATCTGCTTTGTCTTTATTGTCAACTTGTTGTTGTAACTTAGCTGTCACAGACGTTACTTCAATATCTTTCTGAGCTTCTGCTTTCAAACCTTTTACTTCTTTATTGGAGGCATTAGCAAAGTATGCATTCTCTACTCCATTTGATGGTAAATCAATTGTATAAGTTAAGTCAGCATCTAGTGCGCCAGCATCAAATCCCAAAACAAGTTCTTTAGGACTAGCGTTTTGAGCGATAGACGTAACATTTAGAGTTTGTCCACCTGGTTTTTTCACAGTAATTTGTTTTTCATTGAAATGTTCTGTTCCTAAATCTTTGTCAAAAGTAACAACAATTGTGTCGCCAACCACACGAGCTACTTTAGCTGTTGGTTGAGCTTCAGAAATTGCTGGTGTTTTCACGGTAATTGTACGTTGGCTATCAGATAATTGTTTGCCATCATCAGTTTTAACGGCGTCAGCTACTTTAATTTTATATGTTTTACCTGCTAAAAGACCTTTAGCGGCAGCTTTATCAAGTTTAAATTCAACGGACTTTTTATCTGTCGGATCAACCCATTCACCGTCACCAGTAACTACGTAATCAGATAGAACACCGAGTTTTGTATCGTTTTCGTAAACTTCGTAGTTTGCTACTGTTTTAGCTTCATCAGCCATTTTTGTTTTAAAGTCAAGAACAACTTTATCTTGATCACCATTTATTGTGAATTCTGGTGTGTCTGCACCTTTTTTAAGTACTTGTGGGCCGAATTTTTCAACAACAGACGAAACAGCATTGTTATCTCCATCCATTAAAGCCACTGTATAATTTACATCAGCTTCAAGGGCCGGGGTATCCGCTAAGATCACTTCAGCTTTTGTGCGCTCTGCATTAAAGCTGATTGTTTTAGATTGAATAATGTTATCGCTTTGAGCTGTTTGTCCGCCGTGGAATACAACAAAGCGCTTACCGCTCTTTTCGATTTCCATTGCAAGGTCTTCACTAATTGCTTTTGCAAATGATACTTCAAGTTTAGTATCATTGATTGCTTCAACTTTAGATACACCTGGTTGTGGTGTTTCATCCATTGTTTCTAATTTGTAAAGGAAGATTGCAAATTCACCGCGCTTGATCGGATCTTGCGTGCCGAATTTAGAATCTGTTTTACCAGAAGTGATTTTTTTATCTACAAGCGCTGCTACCGCATCTTTGTATCGGTCAGATACATCTGTGAAATTAACGTTCTTAGCATCGCCTTTAATTTTGTAAGCATTCGCAAACATTAACGCTGCTTCACCACGAGTGATTTCGTCGTTTGCTCCAAAGCGAGTGTCAGTTTTACCATTAACAATACCAGCTTCTTTAAGAGCATTTACTTCTTTCACACCACGACTTGGCACGTCTGTGAAGTTAGAAGCTTTTGCATTATCAATTTGTTGTTGTGTAAGAACTGCTTTCGCTAAAATGATTGCGAAGTCAACACGCTTGATTTGTTGATCAACACCGAATTGTGTTTCGTTAATACCTTTTGTAAGGTTATTTTTCACTAAGTAGTCAACTGCTTCTTTGTAACGTGAACCTACATCAGTGAAATCTTGTGCTGCAAATGCTGGTGTTACTGCAGATGCTACTAGAGTAGCTGTTGCCGCAGTAGCAACAAATTTACGATAAGACTTTGGTTGGTAAGCCATGTAATAGTTCCTCCTGTTTTGTAAAATATTCTTTAAATTTATGAAACCAACTAGCCATAAAACCAGTTGTTCATTACATCGGTTGATGTCGAGAAATCTTTAGTCCCAACTTAACAATATTACGTAATTTACGTAATGTTTGTATTGGTTGGAAGATTTAAACTCAAAATCTATTCTACCAAAGTGCTGTTGTTTTTCAACCGTTTTTTTGCTATTTCCATATTTTAATAAAATTGTTACATTTGATATAAATATGAAAATAACTCGCCTGTTTTTGGCGATTCTTGTAGATAAAATTATAATTTGTGGTATGAAAAACCATAGCTTTCTCATTATATACCAATTAAGCAGGAAATTGAAAGGATTTTTACCAATAATTTTGTCTCTTTTCTGTTACAGTTGTAGAAAACTTGGAAAGAAAAGCGTTTTTTTGGCGCTATCTTTCTTAAAAAATCACAAAAAAAAACCTGAAAGGATGTCTTTCAGGTTACGTTTATTTCACTTTTGCCGGGCTGCTAGCTTTGTATACAACGCCCGGGTTTGCTGTTCGAGCTGCTCTAAGGAGTAATGGCTGGACGCATATTGATATAATATTTCACCCATTGCAACGAGCTGCCCTTCCGCTTGGCGATTCATTGCCTGGCGCAGGGCCTCGGCATAGGCCGATGGGTCCCCTACCGGCACGATCCAGCCTGTCTTCCCCTCCTCGACTAGTTCTTTCACCCCGCCGACATCCGTCGTCACGATCGGTACGTGCTGATTGGCTGCTTCCAGAAGAGCGAGCGGAAAGCTCTCGCTGTAGGAAGCGAGCAGCGCCAGATTGGAGGCGGCGTAGATTTGATCCACGTCGGAACGAAAGCCGAGAAAGTGAACATGGCTATTCAGCTGCCGCTTCTCCACTTCTTGTTCCAGTTCTTGTTTGATCGGCCCGTCCCCTACAAGCAGCAGGTGCGGACGCTTGGCTGCTTCCATTTTTTGCATTGCGTCAAAGACAACGGTGTGGCCCTTGATCGGGTGCAGGCGGGCAACCATTGTCATGACGAAGTCCTCATCGGTCAGCCCCCACTCTGTGCGTGGAATCGGCTGGGCCGTTTCTTTCGTAAAATGGATGCCGTTGTAAACAGTGTGGATTTTATGGCCCTCAATGCCAAGATTCATCAGGTTCTGCTTAAATCGCTCGGATACGGCAAAGTAGCTGTCCATTCTCTTGACCGCATACATGCTGAGCGCTGTAAAAACCTTCCCCTTTACTCCGGACTTCACAAAATCAAGGGACGGGTCGCTATGGACGGTCGTCACCCAGCGGATGCCGGTTTTCTTTTTTAAGTAAATGCCGAACAGGTTGGCGCGCGGGCCGTGTGTATGTAAAATTGTGAACTTCTCTGATTGAATGAATTGGACAAGCTTTTTCAAAATGGAGAGATCGTAACGAGAGCTCTGGGTAAACACTACCGTACGGATTCCCTTCGCTCTCGCTTCCTCCGCAAACGGACCCTCCTGCATGAGCGCCAGAACCGCTTCCTCTTGAGCGAATTGCTCCAGCAGCGTAATGACATGCTTGCGCGAGCCGCCTGTTTCGGCTCCTGTAATAAGATGGAGTACTTTCATGACATGCCTCCTTAAAAAAAGTGCCTGGCCTCTGGAGAGATGCCGGGCACTTTGTATTATTTTTGAAATAAAATTTTGAGCAAAAACTGCGGCAACGCCATTTGACGCTTGAGCCGCTTCGGCTCTTTCATGAGACGATACAGCCACTCCAGGCCGAATTTGCGGTAAAAAGCGGGTGCCCGCTTGACCCTGCCGGAATAGACATCGAAGCTGCCGCCGACGCCCTGGAAGACCTTCACGTTCGGCAGCTTCGGCATGTTCTCTTTAATCCATAGCTCCTGGCGCGGACTGCCGAGTGCAACAAATAACAGAGCTGCGCCGGATTCACGGATTTGCTTCACGAGGGCTTCCTGGTCCTGTACGTAGCCATTGGCATAGCCAGCTACACGCAAGGAAGGAATTTTCTCTTCCAGCTTTTCTTTCGCTGTCCGAACGACCTCTTCCTTTGCCCCGTAAAAAAGACACTATGCCCTTCATCGGCGGCAAATTGCAGAAGGCGCCCCATCATATCCACGCCAGTCACCCGCTCACGCAGCTGGCCCTTTTTCAGCTTGGAAGCGATGATCATGCCGATCCCGTCAGCAATCTGGTAGGTAGAATTGTTAATCAATTCTTTAACGAGCGGATCGCGGCCGGCGGTCATCACCTTTTCTGGATTCACCGCAATGACCGTAGACTGCTCCCCGTTTGCTATTCTCTTTTTCAAATCAGCGATAATCTGCTCATACGTGTAGGGCGAGACAGACACGCCTAAATATTGTTCTTTTTCCATTCCAGACATCCTCAGCTATTGATTGGCTTAACCGCAATGGCTTGCAGGCCAGTCACGTCACCGATGCGATAGACCGTAAGCCCTTCTTCCTGCTCCAGGTTCGTGCAGTTCTTCGTATCGAAGACAACCGCCGTCTCCATTTCGGACAGCAGGACATTTTTGTCCATCTGTTTGAATTCATTGTGATCCGTTAATACGACGAGCAGATTCGCCCCTTTCACCGCTTCTTCGAAGGAAACGAGCGGGAACGGCACTTGTTCTTCTCTGACGTGCGGATCATGAACGCGCACATCATAGCGCGGGTTGGCCAGCACTTTTTCCACGATTTCAATCGCCGGGCTTTCGCGCACATCATCAATATTGCCTTTGTACGTTAAGCCGAACAGCGCAATTTTTGGCTCCTTCAATTCAGACGTCAGCTTGATAATCTGCTCGATCACAAAGTCCGGCATCGAATTATTAATATCGCGGGAAAGCTGGATCATCAGCGCTTCTTCTGGTGCTTTTTCCACGATAAAATACGGGTCAACAGCAAGACAGTGGCCGCCGACGCCTGGTCCCGGCTGGTGAATATTCACGCGTGGATGCTTATTGGCAAGCTCAATGACTTTATGGGCATCGACACCAAGGCGGGCCGAAATCTTCGCCAATTCATTAGCAAGCGCAATGTTCACATCGCGGAACGTATTTTCCATCAGCTTTGACATTTCCGCTGTCACCGCTTCTGTTTCAATGACATCGCCTGTGACGATTTGACGGTACACATTCGCTGCCTTTGTTGCGGCTTCCGGTGTAAGGCCGCCGACGATGCGTGTATTTTCTACCAGCTCAATTAAAATCCGGCCCGGCAATACGCGTTCCGGACAGTGGGCAATCGCCACATCTTCTTTCGGATTAAAACCGGCCGCTTCGATGATCGGCGCTACTACATCATCCATGGTGCGCGGTGGAATCGTGGATTCGACGATAACGACGTTCCCTTTTTTCAAGTAAGGAACCACGGCTTCTGTCGCACTCCGAACATAGTCCACGTTTGCCGTGCAGTCCTCATGAATCGGCGTCGGTACAGAAATAATGAAGGCATCTGCTTCCTCCGGTTCCAGAGAAGCACGCAGCTTGCCGGAGTCCACTACCTCTTTCACCACTTCTGGAAGGCCGACCTCCTCAATAATAATCTCACCTTTATTTAAACGCTCAACAACTTGTTTGTTGACGTCTACTCCTACGACCGAAAAACCGGCACGCGCAAAAACAGCCGCTGTCGGCAGACCAATATATCCTAATCCAATGACGCAAATTTTTTGCATGTGAAAAAATCCTTTCTAACAGAAGTTGTTCAAAACGGGCGGATTACTATGAATAGTTCCCCTGTATTCCTACAGCCATCGCTAATTGCTTGAATTTCTTTTCCTGCCGTTTTGAACGTCTATCCTATGCCAGTATAATTGAATTTCATTGCTTCCAATAGTATAGCAAATTCACTTTCAGCTTGCACTAATTTCATTGAATGTCCTTGCTATCAATGATAGAATGATCTGTAGCTTTTTAAGCATTTGATTTGAAGGAGGACATCCGTTTGAAGGTTGTGATTTCGGGATTTTATGGATTAGGCAATACCGGTGATGAAGCGATCCTGGAAGCGATTGTAGATAATTTACGAAATGAGATAAAAGACATAGATATTACTGTGTTTTCCTTGTCGCCGGAGCAGACGGCAAAAGAGCACAATGTCAAGACCGTCTACCGCGGCTGGCGCCATGATAACAAAGGAAAAATCCGGGCGCTGCGGCAAGCGGATCTATTGATCAGCGGCGGCGGCGGCTTGCTGCAGGATACATATCCGACGAAGTTTTTGTTCGGCCCGCTTCCTTATTATTTGCTTATCGCTTTTTTAGCAAAGCTGTGCGGAGCGAAGGTCATGTTCTTTTCACAGGGCATTGGACCCGTCACTTCGACATGGGGCAAAATTCTAATGAAAGTGTTCGCCAACCGTGCTGATTTCGTGACAGTGCGCGACCAGTACTCCAAAGATTACTTGCATAACCTCGGCGTGAAGCGGCCGGAAACGGTTGTAACAGCGGATATCGTTTTTGCTTTCCAAAAGAAGCCGGACGATTCTTGCTTGAAGAGCCTGTCGCTGAAGGGCCATGAAAAGCTTGTAGCCGTATCGACACGGCCTTGGTTTGAACACGATGATTATTATGGCAAGCTCGCTGAAGTGCTAGATGAACTCATTGCGACAGAAGGCATCACCCCGGTATTCGTGCCGATGGAAGGCCACCATGATGTGGATGCGTCCAAGCGCGTCATGCAGATGATGACACGGGCGGATGACTGCTTCCTGCTCGGCGGGGACTTTACGCCGAACCAGTATTTGAATTTTATCGGCGAATGCGAAATGACGATTGGCCTGCGCCTGCATTCCTTGATCTTCTCGGCGCTTTCCCATGTGCCTCATATCGGCATCAGCTATGATAAAAAAGTGGAAAGCCTCTTAAAGCGCTCCGGCATGTGGGAATATTCTTTCCCTTTAGAAGCATTTGATCCGGCAAAAATGAAAGAAAATGCCCGTTACGTGCTTGCCAATCGCAGTGAGCTCAGTAAAGTGGTGGCCGGCAATGCAGCTGAAATGCGCAGAGAGGCCTTGGAAAATATCGAACTATTAAAGAAAAAATTTATGTGAAGCGAGGGTTTTTGATGAAGATTTTGCTTGCGACGGTCTACCATTATCCACATACAGGCGGCTTGTCGGTTCACGTGGCAACGCTGAAAGCCGGGTTAGAGGCGCGCGGCCATGAAGTGGATATTCTTTCTTTTTCTGATATACCCGAGTTTGAACAAAAAGCGAAGGTGCGCGGACCGGGCTTTTTAATGAATAAACTATCTAAAGGAAAAGGCTTTGTGTACGGCTTGAAAGCACGGAAAAAAATGCTGCAAAAGCTGATGGAACAAGTGAAGCACAAAAATTACGACATCGTGAACGCCCAGGAAGTATATGCGACATTCGCAGCGCTCGATGCCGGTCTTCCAGTTGTATCCACAGTACACGGCTACCTAACATATGAGGCGCTCAGTGCCGGCAACATTTTAAAGGGTAGCCCGGAAGAACGCTTTTTAATGGAAGAAGAAGTAAAAGCTTACCGCAGTACGCGTGCGATCATTACGGTGGATACGCGCATTAAAGAATATGTAGAACGGGAAGCAGGCGTGACGGGTACCGCCATCCGCAACTTCATTAATGTAGACGACTTCCGCCCGGACACAGAAAACAAAGCGGCCTACCGCAAGAAGCACGGTGTATCCGACGACGCTCCTGTCTTTTTCGTGCCGCGGCGATTAACGAAGAAAAACGGCGTCATCTATCCGATTCTCTCCTTGCCGGCTGTATTGGAGAAATACCCGAACGCCCAGTTGATCTACGCGGGAACCGGTGAAGCAATGGATGAAATGAAGCGCTTGATCGCTGAAAGAAAGATTGAAAACAATGTGACATTGCTCGGAGCGATTCCGCATGATGTCATTAAAGAGTATTACGCACTGGCAGATGTTATTTTAGTGCCGAGTGTTCACTCTGCCGGCGTGGAAGAAGCCACATCGATTTCCGCCCTGGAAGCCATGGGCTCCGGCCAGCCACTTATCGCCTGTGCTGTCGGCGGCTTAAAGGAAATCGTCGATCATAACGTGGACGGCCTTCTCGTCGAGGAAAAAAATGTGGAAGAGTTATCCGCTGCTATGGTTGAGCTGCTGGATGACCCAGAAAAAGGACGACAGCTCGCTGAACGGGCCCGTGCGAAGATTGAAGCTGAATACTCGCACCTTGCAGCTGCTGAAAAATATGAACAAATTTACCTTGGAGCAAAATAATGAATCCCCCGCGCCGATTGGCCGCGGGGGGTTTTCTTTAGTTCGTCCCTTTTCTAATAAAAAGGAAGCATGTTGTATAGCCAGGCTTCCAGCTTTTGAACCTTCAGCGGGATGACCCGCTTTTTATGATCGTTTTTTACTCTTTTCCTATAGAAAGAGCTCCGAAAGATCTCTCTTCCGGAGCTTGATGTTTAAAAATTAATCGCTCGTGCTAATGTGCTAACCGTATGAATAGCCTCAAAATCAAGCCCCAGCTGGACAGCTGTCTGAGCAATTTCTGGACGGATGCCAGATAGAGTGGATTTGACTCCAATCAAATTTAGGGCCTCAATCAATTGGAACAGCTGGTAAGCCACCATCGTGTCGATCATGACCACACCAGAGATATCAATCAGCAGGTGACTCACTCGCAGCTTCGCACACTGCTTTAATGTATTTTCTAAAATAAACTTGGCTCGTTGCGTGTCAATGTCACCGACTAGCGGCAACAGAGCTGTTCCACCTTTTAGCATAATGACCGGCGAGCTAAGTTCATTAATCATTTCTCGCTGAGCCTTAAGCATTTTTGATTGATACATATACGT
Source organism: Bacillus sp. PK3_68 (assembly GCF_003600835.1). Classification (NCBI taxonomy): domain Bacteria; kingdom Bacillati; phylum Bacillota; class Bacilli; order Caryophanales; family Bacillaceae; genus Bacillus; species Bacillus sp. PK3_68. The sequence goes on from NZ_NQYC01000001.1 coordinate 2,337,538, forward strand.
TTCTTCAGTAAATTTGAGGATAACGTTATCAAACGCTTTGACGAACTTATCCTTCCACTGATCCACAAGCTCATCGCTGACATCCTCATTGTTTCTGGCGAATTCATGGATAAATTCCATATAGAGAAGGCGCACCCTCATAAACTCGCGGATAATAAAGTGAATCGGTGTATTGAGGTGTTCCTTGCTTCGGGATACTTCAAAAATCCAGTCATCAAACTTCTTATAAAAAACAGATTCCTCTTCAATGAGGAGATTGCACAAATAGCCATGGAACTTAAAATTTTGTTCCTTTAACTCAGCAATCACATCAGGGTCATTGGAAGCGTACACACCGGATGGATCACTTTTATCTAGCGAATCATACCATTCTTCTGTCAGTTGTTTCGCCTTTCCTGTTAAGAAATCATACATTCTTTTATTTAATTCCACTCGTTTCCCCCCTAACCGGCATATTTCTCTATCGTTCATTATATATCAATTAAAAAGACGAAACCAAAGAAAAGTTTAAACAGGCCAAAAGAAAGAAATAGATAGAGTAACAACTGTAGGAGGGACTGTATGGAATTGTTAAAGGTAGACGGAAAAGTGAACGTGGGAAAACTAGCATCGAGTGTCCTATTGCCTGTGGTCGGCGGATCCATCGTCGGTTTTCTGGCGACAAGAAACGCCAAAAAAGAATATAAAAGCTTAAAAAAGCCAAGCTTTGCTCCTCCATCGTGGGTATTCCCAGCAGCCTGGACAGGGTTATACACAACGATGGGCATTGCGCGTTACCGGGCGTCAGCAAAGGTAGAACAGAAAGAGCGTCTTCTCCCCTACGATATCCAGCTCGGTCTGAACTTTCTCTGGTCGTTCTTGTTCTTTAAATGGGAACTGCGCGGAGCCGCTTTTGCAGAAATTGCACTGCTCCTCGGGATGATCACGTTAACCGCCTATGAGTTTTACCAATTGGACCACACTGCCGGAAATTTAATGATCCCTTATGCCGCCTGGGTCGCATTTGCCCTCAGCTTAAATTATTCTATGTGGAAAATGAACTAAAACGCCGCGCCATGCGGCGTTTTAGTTTGTCGACAAAAGGGGGGCGGAATAAGATCGTTCCAAACCCTGTTGGTTGGAATGGAAGGCGCAAAGACTCCTGCGGGATCAGCGGGACAGGTGAGACCCCGCAGGCACTTTCGCGGCGAGGAGGCTCATCACCTGCCCCGCGGAAAGCGAAGCGCCTGGAACGAAAATCAACAGCCCGATTCACAAGCAAAATAAAAACGACTGCAGACAAACTCTCGAATTTCATTGAGTTTGTCTGCAGTCTGAAACGCCGCGCCATGCGGCTTTTTTTATGAACGGCCACCAGGAATGAAGATGCATTCTTTTGTTCATTATGAGCGAATCGATCTACTTGATGATCACAGCAGACGCTTAACTTCCCAGCTGATTTACGGTATTATTAAGTATTGGGTTTTTCATTCCTATTTTATATTGAGGTGGGTTTTGTGTCGTTGAAAAAGACGGCTCTCTGGCTTGGTTTGCTTGCGCTTGTTGTCAAGCTTTCCGGCTTTTTGAGAGAGAGTATTATTGCAAGGGAGTTTGGAGCCAGTCATTATACAGATGGATACTTGCTGGCATTTTCATTTATCACGCTTGTGATTGCTATGATTTCCGGCGGATTTAATAATGTGTTTTTGCCTATGTATGTCAAAAACCGGAAGGACGAGCCCGAGAAAACAGAACGAAACGCAAACGCGATCATGAACTTGACCGTTCTGCTCTTCCTTGTCATTTCTGTTGTCGGGTGGCTGCTGGCCCCTTACCTTGTGCCGGTCATCTATGGCAAAATGCCGCCGGCTACAGCTGAAATTGCCATTTCAGTTACCCGTTTCTTCTTCCTGTTTATGAGTGCGATCGCGCTCAACGGAATTCTCGATTCTTATTTGCAAGGACGGCGGATTTTTGTGCCTTCCCAAATCTCCAAGCTGTCCGCTACACTGATGGGTGCCATCTTTGCTTTGCTCTTTTCCGATCAGTGGGGCATTAACAGCCTGGCATACGGATTTATTTTCGGTACAGTTCTCGGTATTCTCATTCAGCTCTTCTTCCTTTGGAAAAAAGGCTGGCGCTGGCATCCTGCATTGAAAGTCGAGGAGCAATTTCAGCGGGCTTTTCTCGTATTGCTCGTTCCTTCTTTGCTTAATTCAGTAGTTGGCCAGATTAATATGTTTGTCAATAAATCGTTTGCTGTTAGTACCATTCCTGGGGCAGCCACTTATTTAAATAACGCGTCCCTGATTACGAGTATTCCGCACACGATTTATGGAACAACGATTGCGGTTATTATTTTTACCTTATTGTCTGAACAAGTCGATGAGCAGAAAAAATTCCAAAATACCTTTTTTATGGGCATGCAAGTTTCCCTGCTCACTTTAGCCCCTATCGCAGCCGGGTTGTTTTTAGTCGGACAGGAAGCCATTTCTTTCATCTTTGAGCGAGGAAAGTTTACCGCTCAGGATTCGTATAACACGTATCTCGCTCTCGTGTACTACTTGCCGACCATTGTTACTCAAGGACTTCAGTACATTGTGTCGAAATCAATGTATGCACGCGGGAAGACAAAAGTGGTTTTCCGGATTAGTGTAACGACCATCGCTTTGAACGCGCTTTTAAACTGGCTGTTCGTCGGTCCTTTCGGCTATCCTGGACTGGCGCTGACAGGATCGTTTGTATCGATTTATTATTTAGTTGTCAGTACGATATTCGTATACAAAGACTTTGAGAAAAATGAAGCAGCACGGCTGCTCGGTCTCGTTGTTCGCGTGCTGATTGTGACAGCCTTCATGGTCATTCCGCTATATGTATTAAAAATATTTACGCCGATTTCCCAATTGTATTCACTCTGGCAGCTCGCTATTATCGTTCCGCTCGGCGCGCTACTTTATATAGTCGGTCTCTTCCTCTTCTATAAGGAAGGATTTAATCAATTACTGAACCTTCTCAAGCGAAAAACACGTGCACAAGGCAGGTGAACAAAATGAAAGGTTGGATGTTGGCGGCCTTTGCAGTCATTCTCCTGCTAGCAGGCTGCTCGGAAGAAGACAACAGCAGCCAGGCTGCAGCGACGGTGACTGTGCCGCTCGGCGAGTTGAATCTCATTCTCGCTCAACATTTACCACTGCAAAATAAGAAAGAATCCAGCCTCTCTTCCTTTTATAAAGATGTGCTTTACACTTATAATTGGGGGGATCGCGGCCAGTTAAGGGTGAAGGTGCGCACGCTTAACAACGGGGATCGCTTCGTGATGATGCAGCTGAGGAATATGTCGAACGCACCGCTTTCCCTGGAGTCCAAGGTGAAAGACCCTCGGGCTGACGATTACTACTTTATCAATTGGCACCGGGAGATAAAAGCGCGAAAGCATGATCCAGTGATCGGCAACGATGTGACAACCCCTCCTTCCGGCCTGCTTCGTTACTCAGTGGATGGCGACTTTTTATATGAGGCAGTCGTCAGTAAACAATATCATTCAAGGACCAAAACACAGTTGTATGATAATGGGGAACAAAGCGTCGTGCGGGAACTGACAGCCGAAAAAGAAGCCCTTCAGCATGATGCATCTGGTTTCTCTTTTTCACTGGAAGCACCGCCGAAGCAAATGGCAGAGCAATGGTTCTTACTGGCGAAAGAACCTTTATTTAAAGCCGGGGATCACTTAAGCAGCTGGATTGACTTCCAGCATGTTCATTATAAAGAAGTGAATAACTGGTTCACAGTCAACGGAGCCATGAAAAAACTCCCGTGGTCGATTGAGCCTTTTACAAAGAAAGGCTATGGCCGCCACCTCGGTACGCTAATTGAAAAAGAAGCGATTGATCGCTATTTTAAATTCGGGGATCGCTATTTTTATGATTTGATGGTCCAATCAACGGCTAATTTGCTCGAGTACCGCCAAGAGCAAAAAAGCTCGGTCTGGAAAACAGAATACACGAGCACTTGGCTGAAACAAAAGTATGATATTACTTCTTCTTATGTAGATACACGTCATAATGAATTAATCTCTTTGTACTTATACCGGATCGGCAAAGAATTTGATGAAAAAGAACTAATGAAGGCTTTGCCAACTTATGCAGATTACTTGTTGAACTTAATTGCGATTAAGAATATTGTTCCTACTACAGAAGGCTATTTGCCTGCTGATTACTATTCGCCACACCAGGGCAAGCAATTTATCCATACATCGCTTAATCACGCACTCGGTGAAGCAAATATGTTTATCGACGCGTATAAAGCGACGGGCAATAAAAAATACTTGCTCGCTGCCCGTGAAATCCGCCTGGGCATTGAATCACTCGGCACGAAATGGATTCGGCCTAACGGAGATCTATGGTACCAGGTCAATCGTGATCTTACCTTTGATGGCAATGATTATGAGCAACTGACGTTAGACGATCTTGAACGCCACGAGAAAAGGTGGCAGGCGCTCGGCGGTAACAAGAGCCCTGTTCTGCAAAAATTAATAAAAAGCAAACGAAAAGCCATCCGGTAATTTCCGGATGGCTTTCTTTGATGAGTGCCCCCTGTTTTTATGCACAAGGCTTTAGGCATACAAATCCCCCTCCAAAGTGATGGAGGGGGGATGTCATTTATTTGGCAATTGGCAGCGGCGTCACGTATTGAGAGAACACATAAGCCTCTTTATATCGCAATTCGTCAGAAATGATCTTTTGCCATCCAGAAGCAGGAGCACCGATCATAACGACCGGCATACCAGCTTCTCTATACTTGAATTGGATCGCACCGTTCGGAGTAGAACGAACGTTTAATCCTTCGACATTCGTTAAGCCAATTTGGTATTTTCCGAAGTCTTTTTTCCCTAAGGCTTGGTCGATACGATACATGTGGCCGGCAACTTTTCCGCCCCATGCAATATCAGATGCATATTTCACATTAATACCGACACCTTTATTCCCGGCGGCCGCACCGTTGGAAACACTTTGTTTCCAAGCTCCCACAGGGTTCGGCACAACATAGCGGTCATTCAGATAGCCATCGGCTAAATGGTTAACACTGGCTACCGGAGATGGGAACGACTTTCCTTCTTCTGGCTTGCTGTCATAGACGGCAATGCCGAACAAGTTATTATTTACTTGTGCATGTCGGCTCATGCCGTAATCACTTTCATGAATGGCCATCGCCAAGACTAACAAGGCATTGATACGTTTTTCGGCTTCTACCTTCTTAAGCGTAGCGCCAAGGCCGATTAATTTGCTCTTTTTCGTTGCGTCCTTATATTTGGCAAGCCCTGTCGCTTGTCTTTCTGCTAGAGCTTTTTTGATATAGCTATCAAGCTGTGCAGCTGTATAATTTGTTGTTGTGCGGGCGGATAAAAATTGGAAATATTGATAAGCCGTACCGGCTACCCGTCCTTGATCATTATAGAAAGTGGCGTTATCCCAGCTATAGTATTTCTGATTAGCATTCAGGAAGCTCGGTGCTTTTCCAGCCACATAAGATACATAGCTTTTCGATGCAGGCTGATACATGAAATGCTGCAATTCTCCATTGCTCACCCGATAATAACTGCGGCCCGGTGCTCCTTCAAAAGGAACAAGCGTGCTATCGCTGTGCTTCATGTAATAGTCTCTGCCTCCGAGCGACGCTTTTACATAGCTGTCGGTTGAAGTAATATATTTTAGTTCGGCTCCTTTGACAGCATAAGACCGAGCTGTAACGAAACCTGGTTCACTGTACAGGTTAACGGTTGCACCGCTGTTGCCAGCAAACACCATGCCGCCATTTGTCGGCATATAGATGATTTTTTTATTCTTCAAGACCAACTCTTGTCCCCGTTGCTCCATCACTTGTTTAGCCGCAGCGAAGGTGCTGTACGAACCGGAAGCATAGGTCAGCTTGCCGCTCGCATCAATGGTCGCCACCTGATAAGCTCCCGTTGGTGATGGTGTTGGCTCTTCTTTCGGAGGGTCAGGCGTTGGAACAGGCGGTGGCGTTGGTTCCGGTGAAGGATCCGGCTCCGTGCTGCCCGATGTTTTCTTTGCTTCTAACAGGCGGTAAATAAAGGCGGCCGCATGATCACGTCTCGCGTTTTCCATAGGATTAAACGTGGTCGCGGAATAACCGCGAATAATATTCAACACATAGTTTTTGCCAATTGCTACTTTATGGGCGGAGCTTAAATCCTTAATATCGGTAAAAGGGGCCGCCGTGTATTTCACATCCATTTTTAAATAGTCCAACGCATTGCTGATCATTAAAGCCATGTCTTTTCTTGTAATTAAATCGTCTGGATGGAACCGTCCATCTGATCCGCCGTTGACAATTTTCGCAGCGGCGGCCGCATTAATGCCAGCGGAAAGCTTTAATGAAGGCGATACGTCTTTAAAGACCGATGGACCTGAAGGCAAGTCAAGTGCTCTCGTTAAAAATGTCGCAAACTCTGCCCTTGTTACGCTTTGATGCGGTCTAAAATCCCCGTCCTGATAACCTTGCATAATTCCCTGGTCAATCATTGCTTGTATTTCATCCTTCATGGCCGCTTGCGGGTTTAAAGGCGCGATAGCCGGGAATAATAAACTTAATGATATAGCTAAAGCAATCGCTTTTTTCTTTTTCAAAGTAATACTCCTTTCTAGAAACTAGTCTTTTGCACTCTCTTATTCTATCGGTCTCATTCAAGAATTTAATAGAATAAATGGATAATTTTTATAGAATGCTGATTAAAAAATAGCCCCGGAATAATTTCCAAGGCTATGATTCTTCTATTATTTTGCATTCATCGCATTATAGATAGCAGCTGAGAATGCCTCACGAGTTGCACGGTGATCGCCATAGTATTTTTCAGTTTTAAAGATACCTGTTTTATCGATCACGCTCATTGTCACAATTGGTTCATATGCCCAGTAACCGCTTTTAATTTCAGCGTATGGATTAGAGGCAGCAGCTGCATTGCCAAGCTTTAATTCAAAAGCTTTTTGGACAATAACGGCCATCTCTGTCCGGCTCATGTAAGCTTCTGGACGGAATGTTTTATCAGGGTAACCATTGATGATGCCAGCTTCACGAATAGCGGCAATGTCTACTGCAAAGCGGTTAGATTTCGGTACATCTTTGAAATGGCTCATAATTTCCGGCTTGCCCTTCAATACACGGTTGATAATGGCTGCGGCTTGTCCGCGTGTAACCGGCTCATCTGGTCTGAATGTATAATCATCAAATCCTTGGATGATATTTTGATCTGTCAACGTTGTAATGGCATCGTACGTAAGAGCTGTTTTTGGTACATCCTTGAAACCGTCAAAATACTCAACAACACGTTTTGAGCCCGCATATTTTGGACCCCAATAGTTATCATTTAAAGAAACTAAAGCAATTCCTTTACTAGAGGTTGCATTTAATACCATATTGTTTCCTGCATAAATACCAACGTGGGAAATCCCCGCTCTGTAAGTATTTTGAAGAAAACTAGATCTCCAGGTACTAACTCGCTCTTTGAAACAGCTGTACCGATTTTATATTGTTGATCTGTTGTTCTTGGAATAGAAATGCCAGCTGAGTGCTTATATACATATTGAGTGAAGCCGGAACAATCAAATCCTCTTGGCGTTGTTCCACCAAATACATAAGGGACACCCATGAATTTCTTTCCGTACTCTACTAATGATGCTCCAATTGACGTTGCTGCTTGTGCTTCTGTATGTGAAAGTGCTGGTATGGCGACTGGTGCGGTTGTCATTAACATAAACGAAGCTAATCCACTTGCTACGATTTTTTTAAATTTACCCACTGTAAACCCCCTGCATAGTTTAAAAAGTTTTGTCTTTTTTTCCTGTTTTTTCTCACTGAGGCTATTGTAACAAATATAAGTCTGCTATTCTTTTACGTTTGCATTACATTCATATGTTCCTATGTAACTCGCAAAAACACTGGTTTTACAACGCTTCCAAACTCTCCATATTTAGGAATTCAACAAGTTTGCAGGAAAACGGCTATTTTTCAGCAAAATATACATATTTGCGTAACATTGAAATATTCATGTAATAAAACTGATTATTCAGTCGTTTAATTAGTGACTTCTTTTTAAGAGCGGATGTCTAATAAATGAATTGTATTCCCTCCCAACTGGAAAAGCTGCTTGTCGATGACAAGCAGCTTTTCTGAAGGGCCTTCTTTATCTAAGTTGTTCATTTGTCGTCTTGGCCAGGAAGGCGGCAAAGCCAGCCCGATTAATGGCTGTAGATGGCCGGAATGTACCGTCTTCGAAGCCGCTAATAATCTTCTTGGCGGCAAGGCCGTTAATATACTCATAACCCGTCACCTTTGAATTAATGTCTTTGAAAGGACCTGTTTGCTCGCCGGCAATATGATAGGCCTTTGCAATTAAAATGGCCATTTCTGCCCGGGTAACCGGCTCATTTGGTCGAAACGTGCCGTCCGGAAAACCGGAGATAATCTTTGCTTCAGCTAGTGACTCAATGTAGCCAGATGAGCTGACAGCAGCCGTCACATCTTTAAAGCGAGTATCCTTTTTGGTGCCGTCCAGCCCCAAGGCACCGCCAAGCAAAATGGCTGCCTCGCTTCGTAAAATGGAACGCTCAGGCCGTATTTCTCCGTTCGAATATCCTTTCATCACACCTTCGTGGTACAAATACGTAATAAAGCGGTTATACCATTTATCCAGCGCAACATCTTGTAACACGGGGGCTGGGTTTTCGACCCGCAGGGAAAGAAAATCAGAACTTTCCTTGCCATTCACAACTGGGTGGAAGTAATACTGTACAGAGCCTTTTGTGGCGTAATCCGTCAGCTCTGAAGCCGTTACTTCCTTACTTATTAGCGTATCAAAGCGATACACATTATAAGTAGTGAATTTAGCAGCGGCTGCGCTTGTGTCGATGGTAATTTTCCCCTTGCCATCTGTACTGTAAGGTAACGCGACAGCTGAATCAACTGCATTTTTGTCCGTCCGTGCAAGGCCGTAACCATAGAAGTCATCTTTGCCAGGTGCACCGAGATCTAATGCATTTTTCTGTAGCAACAGGCGAATATGTTTGTTCGACATGTCCGGATATTTTTCTTTATACAAGGCAGCAAGGCCGACGACATAAGGCGAGGCCATCGAAGTGCCTGAAAGTGTCTTGTATCCGGTTGGCTCATTGGTTCTTATAGTAGTTGGATATGTACTATAAATCTTTTCGCCTGGTGCCGCCAGCTCTACTTCTTTGCCGATGGAAGCCAGTGCGCCGTGACTTTTATTCTCGTCCACTGAAGAAACAGCAATAACTTCTGGGAACTTAGCCGGGTATTGAACGGATGAAAGTTCACCGGTTAAAGGCTTTCCTTCATTTCCTGCAGCAGCGACAACAAGAATGCCGCTATCATAGGCGCGCTTGATCATGCGGTGAAGATATTCGTCCTCATAAGGTGACGTGATACTAATATTGATAATGTCCATTTTATTTTTAATGGCCCACTCCACTCCGGCCATCATCGTCGACGTGGTGCCCTCACCTAATTTATCGAGCACTTTCACTGAATAGATTTGAGCATTAGGAGCAATACCTACGACTCCAATGGAATTATCCTTTGCTGCAATAACGCCAGCGACATGAGTACCGTGCCCGTTATCGTCGTTATAAGAATTTTTACAGCCATCGATCCTCAGCACCGTCATCAGACAGGCTCCGCCGGCTACTTGAAGATCGGGGTGTTTCGTATCAACGCCTGAGTCGAGAATTCCGACTTTTACCCCTTTGCCAGTTAATGTACTAGGAACGCGCTTATCCGCCTCTATGGCCTTATAGCCCCATTCTACGCGCTGCGCACTTTTTTGTACTGGCTTGTCGTATTCGATCGAATGAATGCCCGGATAAAACTCTAGCAACTTCTTCTGAGCATCTGTTAATTCGACAGTCGCCGCTGGCAATTCGTTAAATACATAATTTACGTCCACCGTGTATTTTTCCAGCAGCTGTCGATCGACTTTCTCATTAAACAAAATAATAGCTCTCTTTTTCTCAAGCACGTTTGCATTTGCATCTGTAGGAAAAACATGAAGAAAGAGAAGCGCAGCAAACAATAGAAGAGAGTATTTTATCGTCTTACTCAAAGCGACCACCTCTCTTTTTGCAGAAATAAAATAAAGGAGACAGCAAGCTGTCTCCCCTAATTGTAACTTTTATTTTGATAGAATTCTATTTTATAAATTTCCTATTTTGCCACATCGTACAATGGATCAACTTGGTAACCTTTGGCTTTATAGTAGTCCAAAGTCCCGTAATAGATCGCTTTGGCAGCTGCGTTTCTCCAGTAATCAGAACGAAGCATATCGTTGTCCTTTTTCGTGTCAATGAAGCCAAGCTCCACCAAAACGGCAGGCATGGTATTTTCACGAATAACGTGGAAATTACCATTTTTCACGCCGCGGTTTGCTAAATTCCATGCCGCAACCATACGGGCTTGAATCTTGGATGCTAGCAGCTTGCTGTCTGTAACATTTGGATTCTTGTAAGCGGAATAATAATAAGTTTCTGATCCTGTACCGCCGCCGGCATTCGCATGAATGCTAATGAAAGTATTCGCACCGGCAGATTTTGCAAAGCTCACACGATCTCTTAATTCGACAAATTTGTCTGTCGAACGTGTCATTTTCACTTGGAAAGGTGTTTTCTTAAATAAATTGTTGAGCTTTAATCCTGTGTCAAGCACGACATTTTTTTCATAAATTCCAAATCCAGTAGCACCGGAATCATGTCCCCCATGGCCTGGATCAAGAACAATGACTTGCTTGGCAATACGCGGATCCACATTGCCGGCATTCGTTGCTTCAGCCGTGTTACGCAAATAAGAACCATGCACAAATCCTTCAAGAGAGCCATATTTAATGTAATTCCATGAACCCACTTTATAAGCGCTCTTCACTTGTTCATCCTGTTTAACTGCTCCCACTTTCGGATAAGCATCGCTTGGTCCTGTACGGACATTTAAGCTGTCTACGTTAATCCAGCGGGCATCTTTAAACGTCACTGTGTTGTCGACTAAACGGAATTGCGGATTAATAGCGCGCGCCAAAAAGACGGAGAAGTCCGCACGAATAATCAGTTCATCCGCACCAAAAGAGCCATCTGCTTTCCCTTGAGCAATGCCGCGAGATTTCAGGGCATTTGCTGCACCAGACAGCTTGTTGCCATACTCATATCCAAACGCTTTGCTAATCATTACCGCCATTTCACCGCGGGATACTTCTTGGTAAGGATGGAACGATTTGTCGCTGTACCCGGCAAGGATGCCTTTGTCAGCAGCAGATTGGATATAGCCTGAAGCAAACATTCCAGAACCGACATCTTTAAAAGAAGTTGGCCGTTTCGTACCATTCAGCTGAAGCGCACGTCCGATCAGCGTAGCCGCCTCTGCTCGAGTCATCCGTTTATTCGGACTGAACTGAGTAGCCGAAGCCCCTTGAGCAATTCCACCTTGCGCCAAATAGTAAATTTCTTTTGCCGCCCGGTGGGAAGCACCTACATCTGTAAAATTCGTTGCAGCCTGAGCTGTATTATTAACTCCGAATAGAGGAATGACCAATAGAAATGACAAAAAGACTAAAAAAGCACTTTTTTTCACACCTCTACCTCCTTTCTTATTTTTTTCCATTTTAACATATTCATTTTAAAACAAACGCCAATCTCAAAATCTACTTTTTAAAATTCATTGAACAATATTACTATCAAATTAAATAAAAGTATTTTCACCCTTAATTTGCCATAATGTCGTAATAACTGTAATTATGTTGAAAAAATACTAAATATTCTACCTGTTACCCATTCATCTATTTTCTTGCAAGAAAACCTCTATTCTCCTGCATAGACATTCCAATTTCTCTCAAGATTAAAGAACTATTCTCCAGGGTATAGAGTCATATATTCGTTGGCTGTATATCGTTTATCAGTTGATTTTCTTAAAAAATTTGTAACAATCCCTGCTAGTTCGCACGGGGGTTTCGCTCTCTGTCGGAGTTTGACGAGCGGTTCTTCCACATGCCCCCATGCTGGACAGCGGACTTCCTGCTCCTCCTTCCGATCAGTCAACATCGAATCGCTGTCGCTCTTCGTGTTTCCTTTATCGCATATGGAGCCGTCCAGTCTCTACGCCGCTGAACAAGCGCCTTCCGCTTTTCTTTGGCCAGCTATGAGCACCATCGGCTCGAGGTCATAAGCCCATCCCGTTAGAAGGTTACAGGACAACCTTCTACCCGGCTCGTCTTATGCTTGTCGCCGATAGGCGGGTGCTCTCCGCTTTTCTTTTGGCCAGCTACAGGTGCTAGCGTGTACGGCGGTTTCGCTCTCTCCGTCGGAGTCTAAAGAACGACTCCTTGTCGAGCCCTCCAACCTCCTATCACGCTAAACAAGCACCTTTCGCTTTTCTTAAACCATCTTTTTTCTGTTGCTTTTTTGTTTTATAATGAAAAGATATGAAATTTCTATGAGAGCGTCTTTATAATAAAGATTTTTTCCTGTTTCTTGTAGAAAGAACCCTAGTTTTCCTAGGGTTAAGGAGGTCTCAAATATGGCGGTTGAGTTAGAAACATTGAAGGGTCAACTGGATGCTTTCGGCGCAGAATTAAAGATAGAATTGAGCTCTGCTCAATCTAAGGATCAAGAAATTATGGAAGCGGGGTTCCGTCAATATTCAAACGAGCAGGTGGCGCTCAATCACCTGTCCACCGGCCTCATCAGTGGTTCGGTCGCACAGCCTGATGGCGAATCATTTCAAGTACACCTCGATCTCTCGTCCCCTCATTTAAGCAGCTGCACCTGCTCCCAAGACGGCTGGTGCGCTCACCAACTGGCAATTTTCTTCGAAGCTCGCCAGGAGACGGCAAAGTCTGCTTATGACTTTTTACGTGACTGGCAAACAGTAAAGCCTGATCCGGCTGCGATTCCTGGTGTGATGCGGGCCAGCGATTTATTAAAAACAACGATGGCGGCCAATGATGGACCAGAAGCTTGGATGAAGCGTATAGAACACGCAGCAGAGGAGCGTCTGGCGGCCCGTTCTGTTCATAAAAACCCCTATATTGTTGAATATGAAGGGAAGCAATTATATGAGTATTTATTAAAGCAGCGGCCAGCGAAAAGAGAATGGCAGCCGCTCTATGAATTGTATGTAAGCTTTGGATTGCTGACCTTTACCACAAAGTTGTTTAGCGGAACGACACTTTCTAAAGAATTGTTGCAGCGCTCCTGTTCCTCTTTTTTATTTTATATTGTAGAAGAAGCAGCCGATGCGGCTGAAGATATCGGGATGCACGCTCTGCCGTTTGAATTCGATCCATATATTCATTACTTGCGTAAGGAAACGGCTTCCCTTCTGGCTTCCGAGAGCACGGTGTTTACTGCCCAGCGCATCGATCTGTACCGTCAGTTATGGACTACTCTTTTCAAACGAGAAGCGTGGCGAAACGAAGAGCGCCAGCGACTGCAATCGCTGCTTCAGGAAAAGCAAGAGCTGACCGTATCTATTGGCTACTTGCACCACCTTTATTTGGCAGACGAGCTGGATGCCTTTATGGCCTTTGCTAAACGTTTGCCTGATACAGGAGTCGATTTATACCTTTTCTGGCTCATGGAAGCATCCAATGGCAAATACTATGAAAAGGCACGAATGCTGATCAAAATTATCGATCAAAAACTGGAAGGCTATTTGCAGCAGCTTGAACAAAGCGGCAGCATACAGAGCCGGCGATTTGTCCATTGGTTTTTAACCTATATCGATTCTGATTGGCTCATCGAAAAAGAACCTGTGCTGTATAAAAGCCTGCTGGAACGCATGCTTCCCTACAGCTATTCAGAGCTCAGCTTCTATTTCATTCAGACCGAACGATACAGAGAATGGGTAGAGTTACAATTATGGATGGATAGTGAGCTGCCGGATCTTGACCGCAACGGGCTAAAGGAAGCAGCTAAGCAGGCGCCACAGGAGGTATTGCCGCTTTATCATCATGGTATTCTTCGTTTAATTGAAGAGCGCAATCGCGCCAGCTACAAAAAAGCGGTTCGCTATTTAAAACGGCTGCGGACATTATATAAAAAGTTAAAACGTTCCGATCGCTGGGACGTCTACATTCATCTCTTACTGGAAAAGAAAAAACGGCTGCGGGCTTTCCAGGAAGAATGCAGAAAGGGTCAGTTAACGGATGCTTAAAACGAGAAAAATCATAATTCATATGGAATGGCTTGAGGATAAACATTTTTTTCTCCGGGCAGCCGCGGAAAATGGCCGCCCTCTCCCTCCCTCTGAGTGGGTAAAGCAACTGTTTCTCAGTCATGAAGAGAGCTTTTATGGTTCTCTGCTTGAGGAGGCTTCTTACCATGGGGAAGCAGGGATTCTTCTCTCTTCCTGGCAATGGGTCACCCTATTTAAAAATGAACAATTCAACCGCTTTATCCGTTGGGAATGGGATGAAGTGGGGGATTTCAGCCTTGCTGCCGCTCCGGCTATCTATGAAGCGATTACCGATGGGAGTTTCGTGCCTCACTTTACAGAAGAGGGCCTCTCTTTTCAAGTGCCGGACTCCGTTTGGGAAGAATTCGCCCCTGACTTTTGGGAGGAAGCGGTTGTAGGAATAAGCAATCGCGAGCTGGTCGCTGTACTTTTTCAAGCGTGTGCGGAACAAGCATTTAAAGAAGCCGGTGGCGCTCAGGCAAAAGTCAGCCGGCTAGCTGGCGGAAAATTGACACCGGAGGAGCTAAACCGCTATTTCGATGCAGACCGCTGGCAGGAATGGCTGAACATGGAGGACAGCGCCACTCCGTTCTCTGCCGGTCTGCGTTTGACAGAACCCGAAAATGATCATGATCATTGGACGCTTGAGTGTGTGCTCATTAGTCGGAAAAACAATGAAAAAATTTATCCTCTGGTTGGAAAGATCCCAAAGAGCTGGCAACTTTATCTTTCAGAAGCCGAGGAAGAACAAGCACGCTGGCTGCGGCTCTTCCCTTGGTTGGAGGAAGAAGGATCACTTTGTTCGAGCTTGTCGGAAGAGCTGGCTTTTCTCTTTCTGACGGAAGCAAGTGAAAAATTGATCCAGCTTGGCATTCCGATTCTTTTGCCTTCTTGGTGGGAGTCCATCCGGAATACATCTTTGTCATTATCCGCAAAAGTGTCTACCACAGCAACGAGCAGGCCATCATTTGTGGGCTTGCAGGCTATTCTTGACTTTAACTGGCGCCTGTCGATGAACGGCGCTGATTTATCTGAGGAAGAATTTATGGAGCTGGCTGCGAACAATCGCCGGCTGGTAAAAGTAAATGGAGAATGGATTCAGTTAGACCCGGAAATGGTGCGCAAGATTCAAGGGCTAATGAAAAGAGCCAAAAAGGAAGGCTTGCGGCTGCAAGATTTGCTGGAGCAAGAGTTCGTTCCTGAAGAAGAGCCAACTGATGACTGGAGCGATCCACGGCTATTTGCTCATATTCAAATTGAACTGAACCGGTCATTCCGTAAAATGATGGCCCAGTTAAAAGACACGTCTTCTATTCCGCTCATGTCTGTCCCTGCTGATTTACACGCTGAATTGCGGCCATACCAACAGTTTGGCATGAGCTGGCTGTTGTTCTTGCGCTCATGCGGATTTGGCGCAGTACTCGCAGACGATATGGGTCTTGGTAAGACCATCCAGCTCATTTCTTACTTGCTTCATGTCAAAAGCCAAGAACAGCCTACAGCTCCGGCGCTGATTGTTTGTCCAACCTCTGTTCTTGGCAACTGGCAAAAAGAGCTGGAGCGTTTTGCACCAAATCTACGGGTCATACTTCACTATGGAAACAGTCGGAAGCAGGGAGAAAGCTTTGAACAGCTCGCCAGTGAAACAGACGTAGTTTTAACCACATACAGCCTGTCTCACCTCGATTTTGAAACCTTGTCAGCCATTGAATGGAATACCGTAGCGCTCGATGAAGCTCAAAATATAAAAAATGCCCAAACAAAACAATCCCGTGCTGTGCGCAAACTAAAAGGCCGACATCATATTGCATTAACCGGGACACCAATGGAAAATCGACTCGCTGAACTGTGGTCCATCTTTGACTTCACAAATCATGGTTATTTAAACAGTCTCGCTCACTTTCAGAAACATTATATTGTACCGATCGAAAAAGATGGGTTAAAAACTAGAATTGAACAGCTCCAAGCAAAAATTCGCCCATTTTTATTGCGGCGGACGAAAAATGACCCGGATGTTGAATTGAATCTTCCTGAAAAGCTGGAGCAAAAAGAATATTGCCCGCTTACAACTGAGCAAGCGGTGCTATATGAACAGCTCGTTAATGAAACAATGGAAGAAATCCGAAGACTGGCGGCTTTTGAACGCCGAGGGCTCATTTTGCAAATGCTCAATAAAATTAAACAGCTGTGCAATCATCCAGCACTTTATTTGAAAGAACAGGAGCCGGCACATATTGTAGAACGTTCAGAAAAGATGAATAAGCTGATCGAGCTGACGGGAAATATTATTGAACGTCAGGAAGCCTGTCTGGTTTTCACTCAATACATTGGCATGGGGGAAATGATCAAGCAAGAGCTTGAAAAGCAATTTGCAATTACTGTTCCTTTCCTGAGTGGAAGCACGTCCAAGGATCAGCGTGACCGCCTCGTTGCCGAGTTTCAAGAAGGCCGCTTCCCAGTCTTTTTACTTTCGTTGAAAGCAGGTGGCACTGGACTGAATTTAACTGCCGCCAATCACGTCATCCATTTTGACCGCTGGTGGAATCCAGCCGTTGAAAACCAGGCAACCGACCGAGCTTACCGGATCGGCCAAAGCCGGTTCGTTCACGTGCATAAGATGATCACAACGGGAACGCTGGAAGAAAAGATTGATGCCATGCTAGAGAAAAAACAAGCACTGAATGATGAAATTATTAGCAGCGACCAGTGGATCACAGAAATGACTGATAATCAATTGAAGGAACTTTTAGAATTGAGATAGCCCATGCGAAAGAGCCAGCTCTGAGGAAGAGCTGGCTCTTTTATGAAGGACTATTTCGAGGATTCGTTATGCGTAGAGCCTGTTCGGCTAAATTGAATGGATGATTGAGGTATCATCTACAACGGATCATGGATCATTGTGCAGCCGGCTGTGGATTTTTCTGAAGGTGCTGATGTTCTAAACGTTTTAGTTTTTCTTCAACGACGCGGAGTCTGGCAAGGGTTTTGCCGAGGCAGTAGGTTACTTCTTCTAATCTTTTTTCCAGGCGTTCATTTGAAATCATTCTTTTCTCCCTCTTCTCTTTTCCATCTAAGGTATAGGCAAAATCGGCAGGAGCTCGGAAGAAGTGCCGGAGCGTTTCTTATCCATAAATCGGACGGTATGAACGCTTACTTCTGTTACATACACCTTTTTCCCATCCTTATTTTCATAATTCCGTGTCTGAATGGTACCAAGCACACCGATTAACGATCCTTTTTGACAGTACTTGGCCGTATTCTCCGCTGAATGGTTCCAAACCGTACAATAGATAAAATCGGTTTCTGCTATCCCCTCTTGATTGCGGTACGGGCGGCTTACCGCCACCGTCATATTTAAGAATGGACGGCCATCCGCCGTATATTTTACTTGGGGATCTTTCGTCAGCCTGCCAACGAGTGTCACTTGGTTAATCAACCCTGTCCCTCCTTTCTGTTAAGATGCTTTTATCATAATCAAGCGGGCACGAAGAGTAAAAACGACATTTCAGATATAAGCATCCATATTTTACAAATAATTGACGTTTATCTGCAAAAAGAGACAAATGCTTCTTTAGAACGTAAAAAACCCACCCATTCAAGTTTGTATGGTTCTTTATGGGAACGTGCTATACTTTCTATTAGGAAGCCATTGAAAAGGAAGGGAGCGTTATTTGCATGAAAACCTTTAAAATTGCCGGCTTTTATCTTGCCGGGCAAAACGAAGCCCAAGAAATCGAGTTACTAGATGGGTTGATCATTAATAGAGAAGATGACAAGCGTTCCTGGCTGATTGAACTATTTGTTCATCCAAAGTACGAAGAAGTATTCCATCAATGTAAAAAACAAGAAGACGAGCTAAAGGTTGAGGTGCTGATTACTCATCCGAATAATGACCCAGCACTCTTTTTCGCCCAAGTGAGAGGATTAAACCATTTAGAGGGCGGTCTCAGCATCCTCCTTGAAGGACGGCTTCGGCAAATGAGAAATGAATACGCTAAGCAGGTTCTTTCCGATCTTGTACACAAAGGATTAAGCGGGGAAGATCTAATCGATTCATTTAATACTTGCTTGAAGCAGAGAAAAAATGCTCCATCCGTGAAAAAAACCTAAAAGCCATCCGGCCTGATTATCAGACCGGATGGCTTTTTCTATTGACCCGGCTCATAATTGGTCCTCTGAGTGTGGACGAGCAGAAGGCTATAAAAAAAGAGCTGGCTTTTCTGCAGCCGCTCTTTAGTGGATAAGGCCAGACTCAAGGTCATTCTGGCCAGTATCGATTGTATGATAGAGTTTTTGGATTATATATTGAATGTCCTGCTTTCGATAGGCGCGGACCGGTAATTCTTTCTCATAGACCTGATAATAAAGAATGGCAGCAAGAGATAGCTCTAATTCATTAGCTGGCATCAGCTGCTCTTCTTTTTTTTAGCTGATCAGTTAAAAGCTCAATATAAAACTTTGCTTCTGATCGGCAAGAAAAGTCAAAATCAGTACCCATTTTCTTTTGCAAAACAGCAAGTTCTTGGAGCTGCTCTGCTGTAGGCTCTTCCGAAAAGACTTTTTCAATGACTTCATTAATCTTTGCAGCCAGCTCTTCATGGAACTCGGGGCTTGATTTCATTTCGCTGTCCACCTTGCTATACCAAGAGGAGCTTGTATGAATGTAAGTTCTCCACTCATCCATGAAATCTTCAAAGCGATATGCTTTTTCATCCCATGAAATTTTAGCCATATATTGTTCAAATGCTATTTTAATTGAACGAGTGATACTTATTTTTATACCTTGCGATAAACTGCTCAACATTTACAACAAGTACCTCCTAGAGAGTCTTGATGAAACCCTGTGAAAATGGTAACATCTATTACTTTATCACATCTATACAGGATTTGACAAAGTTTTTTCAAAAAAACAAATGTAGGAAAATCTTAATGGCTTTCAGGAAAAAGGGCTGGCTCGGCTATAGTGCTGCCTGCCTATAATCTTTAAACTATCATATCATTCTCTTATATAAATGCCAAAAAATAAAAACAGAGAGCAAGAGTCTCTCTGTTTTTTTACTTATTTTAAGGCAAATGTAATTTCAGCTTCACAAGCAAGTTCACCATTTACTGTTGCAACAGCTTTCCCTTTTCCAACAGGCCCCCGCAAGCGCGTCATTTCCACTTCAAGGCGCAGCTGATCACCAGGTACTACTTGGCGTTTGAAGCGGCAACTGTCAATGCCTCCAAAGAAAGCAAGCTTGCCACGGTTCTCTTCTTTCATTAACATGGCCACCGCTCCCACTTGGGCGAGAGCTTCAACAATTAACACGCCGGGCATCACCGGATAGTCCGGAAAGTGGCCATTAAAGAACTCTTCATTGGCTGTTACATTTTTTATACCGACCGCTCTCTTTCCTTCTTCTACTTCAAGGACTTTATCAACAAGCAAAAATGGATAGCGGTGCGGGATAATTTCTTTAATCTGTTGAATATCTAGCATCTTTTTCCTCCAGGTCATAATAAGCTATTTACCAGTACCTCTACTAAGTGTATCCATGTTGCGGGCAGAAAAACCTCAAGCGGGTTTCCATTCCCGACGACACTATAGCCCACTATGGCTCCTACTGTTGCAAAGAGTGCGAGCAAAAACAAATTCACGACAAACCGGCCAAGAGGTGTGAGCCTGGTACGCTTTTTTTTCTTTCTTTGCAAATCTTCAGTCACATTGTTTCGTCCCCTCTAGCGTACGCCGTTAATCAGCCCCATCATTTGGTCGGCCAGAGAGATTGAGCGGGACTGAAACTGATAGGCCCGCTGCACGTTTGTCAAATCTGCCATTTCCTTTGCAAAATCAACATTCGATTTCTCGAGTGCACTTTGCTGGAGGGCAACATTTGTCCGATTAGCTGCGGTTACTTCCTGTACAATTTCATTTTCTGGGACAGCCGGATTATCAGGCATCGTCAATAAATTCGACCCTACCTGCGTTAGAAATTGCGGCCGTCTGACTTCTACTACTCCAATGTTAAATGCTTGTCCACCAACACGCAACCTGCCGCCCGCCTCAAGCGTAATATCCCCATTATTCGGATTGAAAGTAATTGGTTGATTGTCTTCTCCGAGAACAGGATGGCCTTCTTTAGTCACAAGCATGACTTCGTTGTTATTAACGGGAGTAACTGCAAATGATCCATCACGCGTATAATGAACTTTGCCTTGTCCATTTTCCTGAACGAGTACTTTAAAAAACTGATTTTCTTTTGTGAAAGCAAAGTCTAGTTTGCGGCCAGTCTGCGCTATACTCCCCTGCACACCCACTAATTGTGACTGGCTAATCTTTGCGCCGGTTCCGACACGAATACCATTTGGTGTTAAACGGCCACCCTCTGCGTCTGTGCGCAGCATATTGTTTACATTCTGGTTTATCAGATCTGTAAAAGAGGCTTCTCGGCGCTTGTATCCGTTTGTATCAAGATTGGCAATATTATGGCTTAGTATATCGAGCTTTTGCTGCAACTGACCTAATGTATTAGCAGATGTAATTAATGTTTGATTCATTCAGTATCCTCTCCCGGAAGATTAATTCACTCGGCCGATTTCATTAGCGGCCTTTTCCATGCTGCGATCATAAGCAGCTAATACTTTTTGGTTCGCTTCAAATGTCCGGTAGGCAGACATCATATCCGTCATCGTCCGGGCAGTGTCTATATTGGAGCCTTCCAGAAACCCCTGCTGCATGCGGAATTGCACATCATTACGGGCATCCACTTCAGGAAGCGTGCCATTCTCCAAACGCAGCAGGCCGTTTCCCTCTTTTATTAAAAGATTAGGATTTTCCGCAAAAGCCAGGCCGATCCGGCCAACTGGTGCCCCTTCTTCTGTAATCTGGCCATTTTCATCAATCATTATATTGTCTGAATTTAGCTGAATACGGTTTCCAGCTGGATCAAGAACATAATGACCACCCGCTGTTGTTAGAAAACCGGCGTTATCCAATGTAAAATTGCCATTTCGCGTATAACGCTGAACGCCGTCTTGACCTTGTATTTTAAAGAATGTCATTCCCTTTTGTCCAGTATCTTCGTTCACAGGTACATTGACATCTAAAAGAGCTACATCCGTCTTTAAGCCTGTTTCCCGTAAATCTCCCTGAGAAAAGTCAGGCATCGTTTCCTGCATATATACTCCAGTATTCAAGGAACCTATTTGCTGGTGAAGCGGGAGATTCAACTGTTTCTGAGTAGGCACAGATCCTTGATCGATCCGCTGCAAGAGCATTTCCGGAAAAGCGCGCAAGGAAGAACGATCCGCTTTATAGCCGGGAGTATTGGCATTTGACATATTATTAGAAAGCATTTCAGTTCGCCGCTGCTGGGCAATCATACCCGAAGCTGCTGTATAAAATCCGCGAAACATATATCCACCTCATCAAAAATAAGATCTTCTCTTGACATTGACATTCCAGAAACTGTGAAGCAACTCGCAAGTGCTGATCTTTCTTCTATATAACTTCCATCTCAGTCTATCTACTTAATTTTTAGTCCTATGTTTGCTTTATTATATCACTCTTTTTCATCGGCCAAAAACTAGAAAAAGTTAATAACATTTGCTCATTTAAATAAAAATTTGAAAAAACGAGATGAGCCGCTCATCTCGTTTATGCTAACTTTACTTTTGACAATTTATCTATGTTATCAAGCATGATGCCCGTTCCTACTGCTACGCTATCCATTGGGTTTTCTGCAATAAATACCGGCACCTTCAACTCTTCGGCCAATAGCTGATCAATGCCGTGAAGCAACGCACCGCCCCCGGTTAAAATCACGCCGCGGTCAATAATGTCAGCGGATAACTCAGGCGGCGTCTTTTCAAGCACATCTTTTGCCGCTTTCACAATTACAGCTATCGACTCTCTAAGAGCTCCTTCAATTTCCTCCGAATTAACCACTAACAGGCGCGGAAGACCAGAAACCATATCACGGCCGCGAATTTCCATCTCTTCGCTGCGTCCGCCTGGATAGACGCTGCCGATTGTAATTTTAATGTCTTCAGCTGTGCGTTCCCCGATTAACAATTTATACTCTTTCTTAATGTAATTTAAAATTTCATTGTTAAAATTGTCACCGGCCATTTTAATAGAAGCAGCTGTCACGATCGAACCCATGGAAAGAACAGCGACATCCGTCGTACCGCCGCCGATATCAACCACCATGTTGCCACTCGGTTCGAATATATCCATTCCTGCTCCAATCGCTGCTACTTTCGGCTCTTCTTCTAAATACACAATTTTCCCGCCGCTTTTTTCGGCCGCTTCACGGATCGCTTTTTGCTCCACACTTGTAATGTTCGTCGGACAGCAGATCAAGATGCGCGGCTTTGAAAGCAAACCTTTTAAGTTCAGCTTGTTCATAAAATGCTTTAGCATCGATTCAGTTACGTCAAAATCGGCGATCACCCCATCCTTTAGTGGACGGATAGCTATAATGTTCCCTGGCGTTCTACCGACCATACGGTGTGCCTCTTCGCCTACAGCAAGGACCTTATTCGTATTTTTATCAATGGCCACGACTGAAGGCTCGTTTAATACAATTCCTTGGCCTTTCACGTGAATCAATACATTTGCTGTCCCCAAATCAATTCCAATGTCCTTTGAAATCATTAGAGCAGCCCCCTTTTTTTATTAAATAGTTTTTATTTATTTCCATCTTTTTATGTCTATTTTCATATGAATCAGAAAGAGTTCCCAATTTTTTATTCTACCATACTTGACATGAAAAAGCCGGATTATTTGTAAATTTTCTCATTTCTTCACACGCAAAAAAATCCGCCCCACGAGGCAGATTTCCTTTTTTATTTATGCGAATGATCATACTTCAGCTCCTGAACCACTTGCTTTTCTTAACGCGTCTGAATACTTTTTCTTTGTCGCTTCACCCCCGCGCAGGTGACGAATAGATTTGTGATAATCCAGAATTTCTTTCACCTGCTGAGCAAGTTCTGGGTTCACTTCCGGCAGCCGCTCCGTCAGATCTTTATGCACAGTACTTTTCGATACTCCAAACTCTTTTGCGATCACCCGCACGGTTTTCCTTGTCTCCACGATATACTTACCAATTCTGATTGTCCTCTCTTTGATGTAATCGTGCACACCGCTCGCCTCCTTCATTGGATGTGAGACGTGTGAAATGAGACTCGCTTTCGCTTGAATGAAATAATATAAACCCGCATGCAGCAGTGCCTGCACACGGAAAGAAAGCTCTCACTTTCTTCTCTTCGGCAACTAGACTGCTCTTGTTATCATCAGGTATTTGTTCGTCTAACGACTCCTCACCTCAAACCATCCCTTTTTCTTTATACAGGTTTTATTATTACTATATTGGGGTTGGCAGGAAAATATGTACAGGAGTAGGGAATTTTAATTAAAAATGGCCAGGTTCCATTTGCATAGAATAAATAAAAACAGCAGCCCATTATGAGCTGCTGTCATCCTTTTCAATCGTGCTGCTATTCTGTTCTTGACTAGAAGGACTTTCTTCTGTTTCTTCAACTGACTCTTCTGTCGCATTGTCAGTGGATTCCTCTGTCGTACTGTCGGTAGATCCCTCTGTTGCACTGTCAGTGGACTCCTCTGTCGTACTGTCGGTAGATTCCTCTGTTGCACTGTCAGTGGATTTTTCTGCTTGTACCGGCTTAATTGATTCTTCAATCGCCGCTACCGTTTTATTAAAACATTCAAGTGGGTTGATAGCTACATTATCTTTGCGCACTTCAAAGTGCAAATGAGTGCCTGCTTTTTCGTTAAAGAGACTTTTACCAGCTTTTGCGATAACATCCCCTTGGGAAACTTGATCGCCTTCTGCTACTTTAATATCTTTTACTGATTGATACTGCGTGACAAAACCATCAGCATGTTCAATCACAATAACGTTGCCCAGCAAAGCATCGTTTTCCTGTACCTTTGTTACTTTTCCGCTTAAAGCGGCTGTAACATTAAATGTTTTGCCTTCTTTTGTTGCATAATCAATTCCTGTGTTTGGCTGGTACGTATTATTATAGACTACAAGAGCTTCTTCTTGTTGTTTTTCAGAGGCCTTCTCATCATAAAAGTTGGTTTTGATGACTGCTTTGTCTTCATCTTTTAAAGGCAAAGCCATTTGCTCCACAGATGAATTGACTTCTTCCGCCGGCTGATTAAACATTTCCTCATCTACAGCACTTTCTTTCGGGCCTTTCACTTGCTCTTTCCCCGGGCCTGCCATTTGGTACCAGACAATGCCTGAAATTAAAATTGCGGCACTCATTAAGTAGATAGCAGGGAACACCCAGCGGTTTTTAAAGATTTTTTTCAGTTTTTGAGAAGTGTTTTTCTTTTCTCCCTCTCTCATGTTCATCACCTCAGCAACCAGTGTGAACACTTTCCAATGAATCTATACCTCCATTTGGAAAAATTTTCGTTTTTGAAAAAAACGTTATAAATATGCCACAAAACCGAAAATGAGAGAGTGACAAATCATGATAGAATGGGATAAATCTTATAATCAGTTAAGGTGGTGTATCTATTTGAAAAGATTGGCAAAAAGCTTGTCCACTATTGCTCCTTTTCTCTATATGGCAGCCGTATGGATGATGTCTAGTATGCCGGATAATGTGATCATTGAACTCCCTCAAAGTGAGGTAGACCGCTTTTTTAAAGAATCCCTACATTTAATTGAATTTGCGATTTTATATAGTTTAATTGTTAATGCTTTTTTAGCCCATGGGCGCTTCACAAGCACCGTTCACTTGGCGGCCGCTTTAATTGCCTGCTTCTATGGATTTATTGATGAAATTCATCAGGCGTTTGTTCCGTCGCGTTCCGCTACGGTCATTGACGCAGTAAAAGACGTGACAGGAGTACTCGTCTGCTTTTTTATCGTTCAATTTACGTATTTTCAGCGGCCGGACAGTTTAATCAGTCGTCTAATGAACAAGTTCACTCATTGGGCAAGCTCCTAACTCCTTGTGTCAGATAACAAGGAGTTATTTTTTTGCTGTCACTTTTTCTTTCACAAAGCTTTCGGCGCTCTCTATTTTCGTCTGCTGATAATAGTGAGCGATAATTTGTTTGTAGTTTTTCCCTTCTTTTGCCATGCCATTTGCGCCGTATTGGCTCATTCCCACTCCATGTCCATAGCCTTTCGTCGTAATAATCATATTCCCCGACTTCATGACCCAGCTGAAATCAGACGAAGCTAGTCCGAGTTTTTCACGTACTTCCCTTCCCGAAAACTCTTTTCCGCCAATCTTTACTGAGGCAATGCGTTTTCCTGGAGTACGAGCAGTAATTGTACCCGCCTCTGCTGTTTCTTTTACAGATACCCCCAGTTTCCTTTCAAACTCGGCGAGCGGCATCACCTTTTTAGAACTATATTCAGGAGAAGCTTTATCCCAAGGACTTGCTACACTCTTTAAATAAGGAAGCGGCTCATTCCAGTAGTCTTCTGAGTTCTCTGTGTAGCCGTTACTCGTTGAAAAGAAGGAAGCGGTAATCGGGGTGCCATTGTGCGTGATAATTTGTCCTGCTGTTTCTTGTACAGCCTCATCAATTTTTTCGGATTTCCATGTAAAATCATTCCCCCAGACTTTCTTTAACTCTTCCTTTGTTTTAAATACTTGGTGAGCAACAGTGTCTGTCACATTTGCCTGGCCATTGACTTGACTGCCACTCATGATCTGCTTGATCACAAATGTTCTCGCTGTTAAAGCTTGGGCTTTTAGTGCTTCCTTTTCAAATGAAGCTGGCATTTCTGCCGCCACTACCCCGGCTACATATTCCTCAAGCGGAAAAGTTTCCGTCTGCTTAGTATTTGAGCGAAATACTGCTACTTCTACAGCCGGCTCCTGCAAAGCTGCTTCAGGTGTTTTTTTCTTGGTTGTTTCGGCTGCTTCCTCTTCTTCTGATGAAAACAAAATAACGAGTAGCGAGGGAACAATAACAGCAACTGCAATGAGTCCAGCAAGGAGAAAGGAGATAGAGTGTCGTTTTTTCATCAAAAAGAGGCCTCCATTTATAGTATTGAGCACAAAGTGAATGCTCACATTTAAGAATATGGCAGGCACTGTATCGATATGACTTTTTTCTTTCTCCCTTACTTTCTGATGTTGGATCAAGGCTTTTGCTTGCTGTTTCTATCCGCATCATACATCCACATAGATCCGCTTGGCCAAATGGTTCATGTATTAGGTAAGTAGTAGTCACCTTTTGCTGCAAAATGAATAAATAAAAAGAAGCTGCTCTGCAAACTAGCAGAACAGCCTCTTTGAAAATTAAGCATTAATATCTGTAATGATTTTTTCAGAAGATGAAGTCGGCATTTCTTCCTCTTCTTCCTTTACTCGAATAATATCTGCGCCGAGAGCGGCCAACTTGCCGTGGAAATTAACATATCCACGATCAAGGTGCTTCAGCTCTGTTACGCGTGTATAACCTTCTCCAACAAGGCCTGCTAGAATTAACGCAGCGGCTGCACGCAGATCAGTGGCTGCCACCTCTGCACCTTGAATGTCTGCCGGGCCGTTAATGATGACCGAACGGCCTTCAATTTTAATATTGACGTTCATGCGGCGAAACTCTTCTACGTGC
Organism: Bacillus sp. PK3_68; assembly: GCF_003600835.1. Classification (NCBI taxonomy): domain Bacteria; kingdom Bacillati; phylum Bacillota; class Bacilli; order Caryophanales; family Bacillaceae; genus Bacillus; species Bacillus sp. PK3_68. The sequence continues at coordinate 2,364,371 of NZ_NQYC01000001.1, forward strand.
ATAAAACGATTTTCAAATACCGTTTCAGTAATCATGCTCGTGCCTTGTGCTTTTAGCAGTAGAGCCATCATCTGCGATTGCATATCTGTCGGGAATCCTGGATGAGGCATTGTTTTAATGTCAACGGCCTTCAAAGCTTCAGGACCAACCACGCGCACACCGTTTTCTTCTTCTGTAATTTGCACGCCCATTTCCTTCAGCTTGGCAATTAATGAAGACATATGTTCAGGCACAGCCCCCTGAACAAGTACATTGCCGCCTGTAATAGCAGCAGCTACCATAAAGGTTCCAGCTTCAATACGGTCAGGAATGATTGTATGGTCAGCTCCCTGAAGCTCATTGACACCTTCAATTCGAATCGTTTCCGTACCGGCACCGACTACTTTTCCGCCCATCGCATTCAGCAGGTTAGCAAGGTCTACAATTTCCGGTTCTTTAGCTGCATTTTCAAGTACAGTCGTGCCGTCAGCTAAAGCAGCGGCCATCATAATGTTTTCCGTGGCCCCTACGCTTGGAAAGTCAAGATAGATTTTTGCTCCTTTTAATCGTGTTGTCACTTCAGCCTCAATGAAACCATTTTCTACTCGTACAACCGCACCCATCGCTTCAAATCCCTTTAAATGCTGATCGATTGGGCGCGAGCCGATGGCACAGCCGCCTGGCAAAGCCACTCTTGCTTTTCCTGTACGTGCAAGCAATGAACCCATGACAAGAACAGACGCCCGCATTTTGCGTACATACTCAAATGGCGCCTCAACGAACAACTCTTCAGATGCGTCTACGGTTACTGTATTATTTTCAAAGTGAACCTGACAGTTTAGATGACGAAGTACTTCATTTATTGTATATACATCAGAGAGAGTCGGTACATCCCGAATCACACTCTTCCCTTTACTGGCTAATAATGTAGCGGCGATGACCGGCAGAACTGAATTTTTTGCGCCTTCTACTTTCACAGTTCCGCTTAATTTATGACCGCCGCGGACGATAATTTTTTCCAAACTTTTCCCCTCCGCGTCCAATTTATATATTAATATTCAATCGTAATGAGAGGCGTGCCTATCACAAAATTCGTCTCAGTGCCTCTCTGTTTTTTTCTTAATCCAACTTGTACATTCATTTCATGATCCGAGAGCGGAAGATTGCTCGTGAAACGCTCCGAATAAATAGATAAAGAGTAGAAGTCCGTTTCAGAAACAGCTTCTCTTTTTTCAGCTTTCCAGTTCGATAGTAATTTATCAAGTTGATTTGACAAAACTTCTTCAAGTGTACCATCAAACTTCCCTTTGATACAAGTAAAAACCTGTGGCGTTCTATGGAAAATCTGTGAATATGTAGATTGAAACTCTTTTGCCAAGAAGGATCTAATCTCCTTTTCATCGGCTGCAGTGACAGAATAGAGCATGTAGGCAACACCTCCGGCTGTGTCAGAAGAAATCACTTGGATCCTCTGTTGAACGGTTCCTTGTGTGTGTTCAAAAAGATAGCCATGAGTATTTGCCGTATCAAGAGACGTAACTTTCCATTCGGTTAAGAAGGCTTGAAGTCTGTGAGCCGCCACATCCGGCTCTTCTGTCAAGCGTTCGCGAGTATGTAAGGTCCATTCTTCGATCGATCCATTCACACCATTCACACTGTCAGTTAAGAGCAGCAAAGAACTGCCTTCGCCACTTGCAGTTGTGTTATTCCCCATTAAAAATACAATGAAACAAACTATTAACAGATAATATCTACTTTTTAATAGATTCATTGATATCCTCTCCCTTACTACCAGTGTGACCTGGGTGGGAAAAGATAAACAGGGAAAAACACGACAAATTACATGCTTTGTCGACAATGCCAATTGTTCAAATATTCACTTGTGTTTATATAGAAGCCTTGAGAGATATAAATCTCCCTAAAGAAATAATATACAAAATAGAAAAAAATACAAGCATGTAAGAAGAACTATTTTCAAATTTTATTGGAATAAAAGCGGCAATTGGCGGGACCACATGAAGTAATCAAGGAAGAAATTGCTGACCGATGAACCGATCGCAATGGATAACACTATAAATAACAGGCGCGCTTGGAACACATGGTTGGCTTTAATCAATTGATCCAACCGAATAGCCTGCAGTGCCCAAAAGGATAAACCGATAAAGACAAGATGTGACAAGATACTGAACAATGCATCCTGCCCAAAATTTGCCATCATTTGCACCCCTCCCTCATTGACTAGATTTATAACAATTTTATATTAACGATGAGAAGAGCAGATAACTTTCCTTCTCTTTTAGAGGAAAAACCTCCCGTTTCCGGAAGGTTTTTCATTGTTATACTCTGCCTTCATAAACGTCAATACGGTTAGTTGCCCGTTTTAATGCTAATTCAGCACGTTTAAAATCTATATTGTCTTGTTTATTGCTCAGTCGGCTTTCTGCTCTTGCTTTAGCCTCTTTTGCCCGGGCAATGTCAATATTTTCCGCTGTTTCAGCCGCTTGTGCTAATATCGTCACCTGATCTGGACGGACTTCTAAAAATCCGCCGCTGACCGCGACCAAATCAGGTTTTCCAGCGCCTTTGTTTAAGCGAACAGCGCCAACTTGTAAAGGGGCGACCATTGGAATATGCCCTGGTAAAATACCAAGCTCACCTGTCTGAGCTTTGGCACTTACCATTTCAACATCCGATTCATACGCCGGGCCATCAGGAGTGACGATACTGACTTTAAATGTCTTCATTGTTTAACCCCCTGGTCCCTTATTATACCTCTACGCCCATTTCTTTCGCGCTGGCAATTACATCTTCAATGCCACCGACTAAGCGGAATGCATCTTCAGGAAGATGGTCATATTTGCCGTCAAGAATTTCTTTGAATCCACGAACAGTTTCTTTAACCGGCACATAAGAACCTGGCTGGCCAGTAAATTGCTCCGCTACGTGGAAGTTTTGTGATAAGAAGAATTGGATACGGCGCGCACGTGCCACGACCAATTTGTCTTCTTCTGAAAGCTCATCCATACCGAGGATAGCAATAATATCTTGAAGCTCTCTGTAACGTTGCAATGTTTGCTGCACTTGGCGTGCTACACTATAGTGTTCTTCCCCAACAATTTCTGGAGAAAGGGCACGAGATGTAGAAGCAAGTGGATCCACCGCTGGGTAGATACCCATTTCTGAAAGCTTACGCTCAAGGTTTGTTGTTGCATCTAAGTGAGCGAATGTTGTAGCTGGAGCCGGGTCAGTATAGTCATCGGCTGGTACGTAAATCGCTTGGATAGATGTAACAGAACCCACGCTTGTAGATGTAATACGTTCTTGCAATTGACCCATTTCAGTAGCAAGTGTCGGCTGGTAACCAACCGCAGAAGGCATACGGCCTAAAAGGGCAGAAACCTCAGAACCTGCTTGTGTGAAACGGAAAATATTATCGATGAAGAAAAGAACGTCCTGACTTTGCTCATCACGGAAGTATTCTGCCATTGTCAAACCTGTTAAAGCAACACGCATACGTGCACCAGGAGGTTCGTTCATTTGGCCGAAAACCATCGCTGTTTTGCTAATAACGCCAGAATCGCTCATCTCGTGATAAAGGTCATTTCCTTCACGAGTACGCTCTCCAACACCAGCGAATACAGAGATACCGCCGTGCTCTTGAGCGATGTTGTTGATCAATTCCTGAATAAGAACGGTTTTACCTACACCGGCACCACCGAAGAGACCGATCTTACCACCTTTAATATATGGAGCAAGCAAGTCTACTACTTTAATACCTGTCTCAAGAATTTCAACTTCTGTAGAAAGCTGTTCGAAGCTAGGAGCTGCACGGTGAATCGCATTGCGCTGTGCAGTTGCAGGAATCTCTTCATTTAAGTCAATTGTTTCACCGAGTACGTTAAATACACGGCCAAGTGTAATGTCTCCTACTGGTACAGAGATCGGCTGACCCATGTCTATTACTTCTGTATTACGCTGTAAACCGTCTGTTGAATCCATGGCAATCGTACGCACTGTATCATCGCCTAAATGGATAGCTACCTCAAGCGTTAACTCAACGGCGTCTTTATCAGCTTGTGCAGCAATTTGCACTTTTAACGCGTTATAGATCTCAGGAAGTTGGCCGCTTTCAAACTTCACGTCAACGACCGGACCCATAACTTGAAGAACGCGTCCTTTGTTCATCTCTTTCCCTCCTGTCGTAATCGCTCAATCTATCATGTTGTGATCATTCATTACATGTAATATTGTCTAGCTGCAGGCGCTTAGCGGCTAGTGGACTTCCTGCTCCTTCTTGCGATAAGTCAACATCGGATCGCTCACGCTCTTCGTGTTTCCTTTATCTCATGCGGAGCTGTCCAGTCCATACGCCGCTGGATAAGCACCTTCCGCTTTTCTGGTCTAGCTGCAGCGGCCAGCCCGTACGGCAGTTTCGGTCTCTCTGTCGGAGTCTGAAGAACGACTCCTTATCGAGCCCTCCAACCTCCTATCGGGCTGATCAGGCCGCTTTCGCTTTTCAAGACTACTCTAACGCTGCTACGCCGCCGACAATCTCTGTAATTTCTTGTGTGATTGCCGCCTGACGTGCACGGTTGTATTGCAATGTTAATGTATCGATTAATTCTTTTGCGTTGTCTGTTGCAGTTTTCATCGCAGACATCCGGGCAGCATGCTCACTGGCTTTGCCGTCAAGAAGCGCACCGAAAATCAAGCTTTCCGCATATTGCGGAAGAAGAACTTCCATAATCTCCTCAGCTGCCGGCTCAAATTCATAAGCCGTAAGCTTTTGGGAAGACGTAGCAATATCCGTTAAAGGCAGCACTTTCTTTTCTGTTACATCCTGCTGAATCGCGCTGACAAAGTGATTGTAGTACATGTAAAGCTCGTCGTACATTCCTTCTGAGAAGAAGCTGACCGCTTTGTTTGCGATATCTTTAATGTCAGAAAAAGAAGGCTGATCAGGCAAGCCGACGATGTCTAAGCCCACGTTCATTCCCCGATGAAGGAAGAAATCGCGGCCCATACGTCCAACTGCAATAATTACGTATTCATCTTTAGAAGAATGACGTTCTTTAATTTTGTTGCTGACAAGGCGAAGAATGCTGCTGTTATAAGCTCCCGCCAAACCGCGGTCAGAGGTAATAACCAAATACCCGGTTTTTTTAACGGGGCGGGAGACTAGCATCGGATGTGTTACATCTTTGCTGCCAAGAGCAATGGATGCGACCACTTCCTGAATTTTTTCCATGTAAGGAACAAATGCTTTGGCATTTGTTTCGGCACGGTTCAATTTAGAAGCGGAAACCATTTCCATCGCTTTTGTGATCTGGCTCGTCTTTTTAGTAGAAGTAATCCGAGTCTTTATGTCGCGTAACGATGCCACTGGTTCTCACCACCCTTTTTTATGTTAGAAATTTACCTAGAAAGAGGGAAGGATCATTTCGACCCACTCCCGCTTTTGACTATCTGGATAATTATTCGGACTTCGCGAACGTCTTTTTGAACTCGTTGATGGCTGCTTTCATTTCATCATCAGAAGCAAGTTCTTTCGTTGTGCGAATATGTTCTAACACGTTTGTATGGTTGTGATCTAACCAGCTTAACAGTTCATCTTCGAAACGTCGGATATCTCCTACTGGAATATCGTCTAAAAGACCGCGTGTCAACGCATAAAGAATAACTACTTGCTTTTCAACTTTAAGCGGCTTGTTCAAGTCTTGCTTTAACACTTCAACAGTACGCGCTCCACGATTTAATTTTGCTTGGGTAGCTTTATCAAGATCAGAGCCGAACTGTGCAAACGCTTCGAGTTCACGGTAAGCAGCTAAGTCCAGACGAAGAGTACCGGCTACTTTTTTCATCGCTTTAATTTGAGCGGACCCACCAACACGTGATACAGAAAGACCAGCGTTAATCGCAGGACGTACGCCTGAGAAGAACAAGTCAGACTGCAAGAAGATCTGTCCGTCAGTGATAGAGATAACGTTCGTTGGAATGTAAGCAGAGATATCGCCTGCTTGTGTTTCAACGAATGGAAGAGCTGTAATTGAACCTGCTCCTAATTCATCGTTCAATTTAGCTGCACGCTCGAGTAAACGGGAGTGCAAGTAGAAAACATCACCAGGGTAAGCTTCACGACCTGGAGGACGACGTAATAATAAGGAAAGTTCACGGTAAGCTGCCGCTTGTTTAGATAAATCATCATACACGATCAGAACATGTTTACCGTTGAACATGAACTCTTCTGCCATCGTTACTCCAGCATATGGAGCAAGGAATAGCATTGGAGCTGGTGAAGACGCGGAAGCAGTTACAACGATTGTATAATCAAGCGCTCCATGCTTACGAAGCGTTTCAACTGTTCCACGAACAGTAGATTCTTTTTGTCCAATAGCGACATAGATACAGATCATATCTTGATCTCTTTGGTTAAGAATTGTATCGATCGCTACAGTTGTTTTACCAGTTTGGCGGTCACCGATAATCAATTCACGTTGACCACGGCCAATTGGCACAAGTGCGTCAATCGCCTTAATTCCTGTTTGTAAAGGCTCATGAACAGATTTACGATCCATAACTCCTGTTGCCTTGCTTTCAATCGGACGAGTTTTTGTTGTATTAATCGGGCCAAGACCATCTACAGGCTGTCCAAGAGAGTTTACAACGCGGCCGATTAATTCTTCCCCAACAGGGACTTCCATGATGCGGCCTGTGCGACGTACTTCATCACCTTCACGAATATCTGTGTAAGGTCCAAGGATGATAATACCTACGTTGTTTTCCTCTAAGTTTTGTGCCATACCCATGACACCGTTTGAGAACTCAAGCAGTTCTCCAGCCATGACATTGTCGAGGCCATGAGCACGAGCGATACCATCACCTACGTGAATAATTGTACCGACATCGTTTACTGTAATGTCTGACTGGAAGTTCTCAATCTGCTTTTTAATCAGCGCACTGATTTCTTCAGCTTTGATGCTCATGAATTTCACCCCTCATATAATTGTAGTAGTTGTATTCGAACAAGAAACAAAATACAGATATTTTGCTTTTCATTCGTTATTTTGCTATTAATTGTTTTTCAAGCCGATCTAATTTCCCACGCAGGCTACCATCAAAAATACGGTTGCCAATGCGCACCTTTAAGCCGCCAAGTAACTGCGGATTGATGATATTCGTAATTTCCAGAGCTTGTTTGCCCACTTTCTTGGCAAATTGAGTGGAAATTTGCTTCGTCTCTTCGTCTGTTAAAGGACGTACAGACTCAACAGTTGCTTCAGCGAGACCTTGCTCTTCATGAGCTAGATTCGTATACGCATCAACTACGGCAATAATATCTCCTTCACGATGACGCGAGATTAAAAGCATTAATATGTTAGTCACATAAGTAGAAGCCTCTGAAAAAGCATTCTTTATCAGTGCTTGTTTTTCTTCAATTGTTAGCTTCGGAGAGTCAAGTAGAGGAAGCAAGTTTTTGTTTTCCTGAAAAACGGCTTTCACTACCTGCAGCTCTTCTCCGATCTGCTGAAGTTGCTGATGTTCTTTGGCAATTTTGAAAAGAGCCAGCGCATAGCGTTTTGCCACTACGGAATCACTCATCACTTTTCCCCTGCCTCTTGGATATACTCGTTAATCAGTTTTTCTTGATCTGCTACACTTAAATCTTTTTCAATTACTTTAGAAGCAATCAATACAGATAAAGAGGCTACTTGCTCACGAAGAGATGCCATTGCTTGTTCAGTCTGCTGCTCAATTTCCATCTTAGCAGACTCTTTTAAGCGCTCGGCTTCTGCACGAGCAGCCGCAATGATTTCTGCTTTTTGACTGTCGCCCACTTTCTTGGCATTCTCAATGATTTCTTGAGCTTGCTGGCGAGATGCTTTTAATTCTGCTCGAGTTTCTTCTAATAATTTATTTGCTTCAACCCGGCTTTTTTCTGCCGCGTCAATTTCTGATGCAATATGATCTTCACGCTGTTGCATGATTCCCATTAAAGGTCCCCAGGCAAACTTTTTAATCAGCGCTAGTAAAATAATAAACATGATCAATTGGAACAAAATGTCCCCGCCGTTAAAGCCGGCTGACGATCCAAGTACGAATGCGTTTGCTAACACGCCCACTTCACTCCTTTCAAGAGTTTCCCCCCTCCCCTTCTTGAGGAAAAGGTCTGTATAAAAAGAATGGAACTGCTTGTTACACTTCGAACATAAAGCAATGGCGAAGGTTCGCTTGGAATGATCTTCGCCATTGGAACAAAAATCCCTTAATATGTTTACCTTGTCCAGCTGCAGCGCCTAGCCGCTCGAGATCACAAGTCAATTCGGCTGCATGGCTGAAAAGCGCCATTCTGCCAAATCGCCTTATGCTTGTCGCGGCTGGACAGGCGCTTCCGCTTTTCTTACTGACCTTGAACCATGAACGCGATAACTACAGCGATGATAGGAATCGCCTCTACTAACGCTACCCCGATGAACATTGTTGTTTGAAGCATACCGCGAGCTTCTGGTTGACGAGCGATACCTTCAACTGTTCTAGATACGATAAGACCGTTACCGATACCTGCACCAAGTGCGGCTAAACCGATTGCGATTGCTGCTGCTAAAAGACCCATTTTAAAATTTCCTCCTTTAAATGTATAAATAATGTATTTGTTTAAAAATAGGTTTGTTCATTAGATGAACTGGGTATATTTTAATGGTCGCTACTCACTTTGTGAGCAATATAAACCATTGTTAACATGGTGAAGATAAATGCCTGGATTCCACCGACAAAGACGGAGAATCCTTGCCATGCTAATGTTGGAAGGATGGCAGCTAAATGTCCGCCCACTCCTGTAGCAAGGCTTCCTGCTAGCAATCCAAGAAGGATTTCACCAGCAAAGATGTTTCCATAAAGTCGAAGGCCAAGAGTCAGCGTATTAGCAAACTCCTCTACAATTTTCAATGGGAATAAGAATCCCATTGGACGGAAGTAATCCTTTCCATACTCTGTAAAGCCCTTCATTTTAATTCCATAATAATGTGACAGAGCGACAACCATAACTGCTAATGTTAGAGTGATCACCGGGTCTGCTGTTGGAGATTTCCACCAGAGCACGCCATCTTTTACCACTGAAAATGGAAGACCAAGAAAGTTGGAAACTGCAATGTACATAAGCAGTGTAATTCCAAGAACATGGAAACGTCCTCCCGTTTTCCAGTCCATGTTACTCTTGACGATCCCTTTCACAAAGTCCATGATCCACTCAAAAAAGTTCTGCAGCCCGGTAGGCTTCATTGCCAGTTTTCTTGTGGAAATAACTGCAATTAAGAAAACGATTGCACTGGCAACAGTGATCATTAATACGTTGGCTAAGTTGAAAGTTAAAGTAAAACCGTCAAATACTTCCCAATGATATAATGGATTTTCGTGATGCAACTGTTTTCACCTCTCTTCCCCGGTTTTTCTTTTTATTAGAAAATGAATAAAAAAATCTATCATAATGACAATATAGGATGCCATTAATCCCAAAACTGTACTGATAATGTTGAAATGATCCGGATAACGAAGGGCAATGAGAGCAGCTGCGCCAGCGGATGCCATTCGTGACATCGTGCCTAGCGATTGGACTTTATTGCCGCGCTCAAGTGCGGTGTTGAAACGTTGCATCCGCTTCAACATTAACCAGTGGTTGAACAAGCTAAAAGCTGTTCCAAGAATGAGGCCGCCGAAAATCGCCTTGTAAGGCATAATTCCCCAGCAGAAAACAAAGATGGCGAGCAAATATAATAAATACTTTCGATGTCTGGAAAGTGAGTGCTGGAGTTCCCCATAATTTATTAATCCTCCGAATTGAAGTGGTTAACCGTCTTAAGCATAGAAAAAACGCCCGCAGTTAATCCTAAGAGCAGTCCGATGATTAAAAAAAGTGGTTCAGTTTTCCATTTTTCATCAAGCCAGCGTCCGGCAAAAATCCCGATGAGAATAGATCCTGTCAACTGTGCCAAAACTGCACTGTACAAACTCATCGCCTTAAACGCACTTTTACGGCTCTTCATGTAAAACACTCCTGCCCACCGTGGGTTCTACCTAAAAAAAAAGCGTTTACGCTCAGTTCATAGTATTTGCTCTTTTCCCTTTGTAAGCATACAATAGGGGTATTTTAATGTCAACGCATACTAAAAAAAACCTCAAAAATTGTATGTTACATTTCACAAATTGATCAAAATTTAAATCTTTCCATAAGAATTACTTATCACAGGTGATAAGTAAAAAATAATTGTAAAATCAGACCCTTTTCTGAATAAAAATTTCTTTTCTTTCCCTCGGAAGTTCATTTGATTTCGGCTTATTCTCCATTGCCAATCCTCAAGTCTACCAAAGATCTGCCGATTGGCCATTAAATAAAAAAAGGAACTGTCAGGGCAGTTCCTTTTTTATTTAAGTTTCTGTTAATGATAAGCGTTGATTTGCACTCGTCTTCTACTGGCTCCCCTCCCCCACATGATGAAACTATACGAATGTAAGATGGAGGAGCCTTTGCGACTTTCGCTTCAATCAACATAGACCTTTAACAGAGCCTCTTTAAAAACGGTCCGGCTTTTGATCCGTTGCTTTAAAATGATAAAGGATCGCTTCGCAAATGCGACGGGAAGCTTCCCCATCTCCATATGGATTGGAGGCCTTAGACATTCTCTCATATTCAGCCTGATCGTTCAGCAATTCAGTCGCCATCCGATAAATGGCTTCTTCATCTACACCGGCAAGCTTTAATGTACCGGCTTTAATTCCTTCTGGACGTTCAGTGGTATCGCGAAGGACAAGAACAGGCACACCAAGAGAAGGCGCTTCTTCCTGCACGCCGCCAGAGTCAGTTAAAATCAAGTGTGCTCTCGCCGCAAAGTTATGGAAGTCGATTACGTCAAGCGGTTCGATAAGATGGATGCGCGGATCATTGCCGAGAATTTCACCAGCAATTTCACGGACGACCGGATTCATATGCATCGGGTAGACCACTTGAATATCGTTGTTTTCTTCAACGAGTCGCTTGATTGCACGGAACATGCTGCGCATCGGCTCACCAAGATTTTCACGGCGGTGAGCAGTCATTAAGACAAGGCGATCGCTGCCAAGCTTATCCAGCACTTCATTGCTGTAGCTCTCTTTCACTGTTGTTTTTAGCGCATCAATGGCTGTGTTGCCTGTTACAAAGATGGTTTCTGCTTTTTTTCCTTCATTAAGTAAGTTCTCTTCCGCTTCATCTGTAGGTGAGAAATGAAGATCAGCCATGACTCCTGTTAATTGACGGTTCATCTCCTCCGGAAACGGAGAGTATTTATTCCATGTGCGCAATCCTGCTTCAACATGGCCAACGGCAATTTGATTATAGAAAGCAGCGAGACTTGCAACAAATGTAGTCGTTGTATCTCCGTGTACGAGCACAATATCTGGCTTAACTTCTTTCATTATTCCGTCAAGCCCTTCCAATCCACGCGTCGTTACATCAATAAGTGTCTGACGATCCTTCATAATATTTAAATCGTAGTCTGGAGTGATGTTAAAGATCTCAAGCACCTGATCGAGCATTTGCCGATGCTGCGCCGTTACAGTGACAATAGATTCAAACTGCTCAGGATATTTCTGCAATTCCAGAACGAGCGGAGCCATTTTAATCGCTTCAGGGCGCGTTCCAAAAATGGTCATTACTTTAATCGGGCGGTTCATCTTCTTTGCACCTACTTCTAATTATTTTGTTCCAAACAGGCGATCGCCTGCATCTCCCAATCCTGGTACAATGTAGCCTTTTTCATTCAGCTTTTCATCCAAGGCAGCAATGTAAATATCAACATCTGGATGGATTTCCTGGATAGCCTCTACACCTTCAGGAGCCGCCACTAAGCACATAAATTTAATATTCTTTGCTCCACGCTTTTTCAAGGAATGGATCGCTTCTACTGCTGATCCTCCTGTAGCAAGCATTGGGTCTACTACGATAAAATCACGCTCTTCCACATCCGTTGGGAGCTTTACATAATATTCAACAGGCTTTAGTGTTTCCGGATCACGATATAGCCCGACATGGCCTACTTTAGCAGCCGGAATTAATTTTAAAATTCCATCTACCATGCCAATACCAGCACGGAGAATGGGAACAATGCCTAGCTTTTTGCCAGCAAGAATTTTAGCATTCGCTTCACATACCGGTGTTTGAATGGCCACTTCTTTAAGAGGCATGTCCCGTGTAATTTCAAAAGCCATCAGCGTAGCCACTTCATCTACTAATTCACGGAATTCTTTCGTTCCTGTTTCTTTGTCGCGAATAATCGTTAACTTATGCTGGATTAATGGGTGATCGAACACATATACTTTTCCCAAAATTATCGCTCCCTTATGTTAATATCTCAAATTATGCCATAAAAGCTTCCGATGGCAAAAAAATAAGCCGCACACGCAGCCATTTTTCCACTTCTTTCAGCAAGCTTCCATCTAATTTTACATAAAAAGCAGAAGAAGAACAAATGGGAAAATATAAAAAGCCCGGGAATGATACATTTCTTTCCCGGGCGGAGCCATTTAGCTGTATAAAGGATATTTTGCTGTTAAATCAGCTACACGCTGGCTTAATTCCTTAAGCTTTTCTTCATCTTCATGGTTTTTAAGTGCTGCTCCGATAAGAGCTGCTACTTCGTCCATTGCCTCTAGATCAAAGCCACGTGAAGTGACCGCTGCTGTACCGATACGGATGCCACTTGTTACAAATGGGCTTTCCGGATCAAATGGAATCGTATTTTTATTAACCGTAATACCGATGTCATCCAATACTTTTTCCGCTACTTTACCTGTTAGGCCAAGAGTTTGCAGATCGATAAGCAGCAAGTGGTTGTCTGTACCGCCTGATACGAGATTGATGCCTTCTTTTACTAAGCCTTCTCCCAAACGCTTGGCATTGTCGATGATTTGCTGTGCATAGGTTTTGAAGCTCTCATCTAACGCTTCTCCGAAAGCTACAGCTTTCGCTGCAATGACGTGCATGAGCGGGCCACCTTGGATACCAGGGAAAATAGACTTGTCGATTTTCTTAGCAAATTCTTCTTTACAAATAATCATACCGCCGCGAGGGCCACGTAATGTTTTGTGTGTCGTTGTTGTTACAAAATCAGCGTATGGAACAGGGCTTTCATGAAGTCCAGCTGCTACAAGGCCGGCGATATGCGCCATGTCAACCATTAGATAAGCGCCTACTTCATCTGCAATCTCACGGAATTTAGCAAAGTCGATCGCACGCGGATAAGCGCTCGCTCCTGCTACAATTAACTTCGGCTTATGTTCGATTGCCTTTTGGCGCACATCGTTATAATCAATTTGCTGGTTTTCTTTGCTTACTCCGTATTCAACGAAGTTGTATTGCACACCGCTGAAGTTTACCGGGCTGCCGTGTGTTAAATGGCCACCATGAGATAAGTTCATTCCGAGAACTGTATCACCGTGCTCCAGGATAGTGAAATAAACAGCCATGTTTGCCTGAGCGCCAGAGTGAGGCTGCACATTCACGTGATCGCCGCCGAAAATTTCTTTCGCCCGGTCGCGAGCTAGATCCTCAACAACGTCAACATGCTCACAGCCGCCGTAATAACGCTTGCCCGGATAGCCTTCCGCATATTTATTGGTTAACACGGAACCTTGTGCTTCCATGACTGCCTGGCTGACAAAGTTCTCAGAAGCGATTAATTCAATTTTAGACTGCTGGCGTTTTAATTCATCTTGAATGGCTTCAAACACAGCCGTATCTTGTTCTTTAAGGATACTCATTTTCAAACCCCTTCCATTTCTAAGAATGATATATGTCTTTATGTATTGCTAATTTTTAAAATTCATTTATATTCTAACATGTTTTTGGCTTGTTTTAAATCAAATAAATATAAAAGCCGATCTTTTTTATAAAAAAAGCCGACTTTATTATTAAAAGCCAGCTAAAACTTAACATTAACCAGAGCACTTCTCGTTGGCATTCGTTTTTTCATACACCGCTCTGGCTCCTCCGATTAACTTCGGCCGGGTTCTGGCCATCGTAACATGCGCATGCCCTACTTCTTTCACACTTGTCCGCAACGGGACAGCGACATGCTTCAAATGCATGCCAATAAACGTATCGCCAATATCTATGCCTGCATCAGCTTTAATAAATTCAACGACGGCGCTATCTTTCTTTTCATTAAAGGCGTAGGTAGCCATCGATCCCCCTGCCTGACGAACTGGCACCACTGCCACTTCCTCAAGCTGCAGTCGCTGAATTTGCTCGCGGTCTACTACAAGCGCACGATTTAAATGTTCACAACATTGGAAAGCAAGATACAGCCCGTATTCATCTGCAAATGCCTGCAATTGTCGGTACACCATTTCAGCAATCTCCAGCGTGCCGGCTGTTCCAATTTTTTCTCCGGCAATTTCGGAAGTCGAACAGCCAATGACGACTATCTGTCCTTTTTGGAGACCGGCCTGTTGCTGAAACTCTTGCAACAGGCGACCGAGCTGCTGTTCCCACTCTTTAAGCTGCAACAAAGCTCATCCCTCCAGTTTATTTTTCTTCATACGCTTTAATTTTATTAAGACGGTTTTCATGTCGGCCGCCTTCATAGTCAGTTGTCAGCCATACTTTCGCAATTTCCCGGGCAAGACCCGGACCAATGACCCGCTCTCCCATAGCAAGCATATTGCTGTTGTTATGCTCTCTCGTTGCCTTTGCACTAAAGACGTCATGAACGAGGGCGCAGCGAATCCCTTTCACTTTGTTAGCCGCAATACTCATTCCAATACCTGTGCCGCATATTAAAATACCACGGTCAAATTCCCCGTTGGCTACCTTTTCAGCTACAGGAACAGCATAATCTGGGTAATCAACAGATGTACTGCATTCACACCCAAAATCTTCATATTCAATGCCGAGCTCATCCATCAGATCTTTTATTTCTTTTCGAATGTTTACTCCACCATGGTCAGATGCAATGGCAATTTTCATGTTGATAATCTCCTTTTGGCTTGATCAATTTTTTTCTATTTTGTCACAATAGGAGACAAATGAAAAGCCCGATGTCTCTAAAGCTGGAATTGTGTAATCGTTGATTTTAATTCTTCCGCTTGTTTTTTCAGTTGAAGAGCAGCCTGTTCAATATCATGCATCACTTTGGTTTGGTCTTTTGTAGCCTGTGTCACTTCAACAGCCCCAGCCGATGTTTCCTCCGCGATTGCTGCTACTTCCTCAGATTGGTTGGATGTATCTTGGATGCTGCCAAGCTGCCTGTCCACCAGCTGAGAAATAATTTGTACAGCCTCTGCTACTTCATGGATCTTTCCAGTCATCTGTTCAATAGCAGAATTGGCTTTAGACCCCTTTTGAACCTCTTTATTGACAGTTTGTACTTGTGAAGAAATCTTTTGGACAACTTGATCTACTTCCTGCTGAATATGCTGGATCAGCTCTGAAATGCCACTGACAGCCTTTGCGCTCTCATCAGCCAATTTACGGACTTCTTCTGCTACAACGGCAAACCCTTTTCCATGTTCGCCAGCACGCGCTGCTTCAATTGAAGCATTGAGCGCTAGAAGATTGGTCTGAGCTGCAATGTCACCGACGAGCTGAATAATCTGTTCAACTTTACGTGCATTTGTCTCCAGCCTCTTAACCGCCTCGAGTGACTGTTCATTTTCTGTAGATAATTGTTCCATACCCGAAATGAGCGATTGGAAAATCTCTTTATTGATCTTCAGCTCTTCTACCATTTCTTCAGCTTGAGCGGCCGAATCCTTTGCCTTTGTTTGCACTTCAGCAGCGAGATGCGTGACATCTTCAATCGATTCTGCCGTAGACTGAATAGCCACTGCTGAATTTTCAGCTCCAGCAGAAATCTCATCTACCGTCCGAAAAATTTCTTCGGCTCTTTCGGAAGCCCGGGTTGCTTCTGTCGATATGCGCACAACACTTTCATTGGTTAAAGAAAAATTATTATCAATGCTATGGACCATGCTTCTCAAATTGCTAAGCATGTGATTAAAAGCAATACCAAGGGAACGGATTTCATCTTCACTTTCAGGAAGTTCTACATCCTCCTTGATATTGCCTTGCGCTGCTGCCAGTGTAGCTGCTTCTAATCTCTTCAACGGCCGGACAAAATAGCCCCCAGCTACATAGGCAAGAATTCCCGACCAAATAATACCTAACAGTAAAGTAGTGACCGTGAACAAAGTTTCGTTCATCCAAGAAAAATAATTAGGATAAATATAATAGATAAAAAAGCCGCTCGTCGTATAAGTAATTAAAGCTAAAATTGTGACGAGAAAAACAAGTTTCTTTCTTAATCCAAATTTCGCTTCGCTTCTATATCTCATCATGACCCCTCTCCGGAATGTCTCCTGCCCGGCTTTGCATTTTTTTTAATGCCTCGGTGATTAATTCATCCAATTCCACATAAGTTTGACGATAATTTTCAAGTGATCCCCGTACGGGTCAGCGACATCTCCTTGCTCCCATAGACAAACTCTTTCAATGTCCATAGCTTGCCAGCAGAATGAGGAAACGAAGAAAGAACCGCCTGTTTATGGCCGGTTGTCATAGTGAAAATGACATCCGCCCAATCGACTATCTTTCTAGATATCCCTTGAGAAAGATGTTGAATAGGAATGCTATTTTCCTGTAACACTTGAATGGCATGCCTGGCTGCCCGGTCACCTGCTGCTGCATAAATCCCTGCAGACCGTACATCCCATCCTTGCTTCTTATGCTTCATAATTGCTTCTGCCATCGGACTTCTACATGTATTTCCTGTACATACGAACAATATGTTCAACCGTTTTCACCCTCCAGCTGTTTTCTTCTCCTCTTATTATATAAGATTTTTATCAAAGAGGGTAAAAAGTTCTATATATTTTTCCAATTAAAGAAAAAGAAGTTTAAAACCAAACGCCAGCAAAATGCAACCGCCAAATGCTTCGCTGTAAGCCCCAAGCCAACTGCCGGCCTTTCTGCCAACCAACAGTCCGCTCCAAGTTAAACCAGCTGCAATGCCGCCGAACAGAAGCAGTACAAGCAAAATTTCTGCTCCATAAATCCCTAATGTAAGGCCAACCGAGAAGCTATCCAGACTGACGATCAAAGAGAATACCATCAATCTCCAACCGAAAGGAACCGACCTTTCTTCCTCCTTTTGTTGAAAAAAAGCAACAATCATTTGAGTACCAGCAATTATGAGCAGCAAGCCTCCAATAAGAGAAGCAATTGTCCCAAATGTATCTGTAACAAATCGGCCAGCTATTATGCCAAGAAGCGGTAAAATAATATGAAAACTGCCGATAATGATTCCAATATAAAAGATCCGCTTTAACCTGATTGGCGCCATGCCTATTCCTAAGCTTGCTGAAAAAGCGTCCATTCCTAACGCTAAAGCCAGTGTACTCAAAGTAACGACTTCACCCATCTTTGCTTCATTCCCTTCCTTGTTGGACGTGCCTCTTTTCAACATATGCAGGAATGCTCGAATACTTTCTTGAATAGATGCCAAATGAGAAAGCGCAGCAAAGACATGGTGGAATACTTTTAAAACCAAAAGCAAGATTGCCAGCACACGATAAGGGAATAAATAAAAAATACTAAACTTGAGAGGGTGAGCACGAATGATCATTAGAGAGCGCAAGAACGAATTTGTATTAATTGAACAGGATCATCACGCACAAATTTCTGGAATCATCATGTCCTATTGGAAAGATTCACTGTTTTCTGCTCCAGAATTCAGGCGCTCCGTCGAATATGCCATTTTTCAGCACGACTGCGGCTGGAAGCCATTTGACACAGACCCCTTCTGGAATGATAAAAAAGAGGCCCCGTATACGTTCGTTGATTTTCCACTGCTGCCAAAACTTGTACTTTACAAACAAGGAATTGATGAGGTGGAAAAAAACGATCATTACGCTGCTCTCTTATGCAGCATGCATTATTCGGCTTTTCTTAGAAACGAGGCTTTAGATGAAGTAAAACCATTTCAAATAAATGAAGAACAGCGCCGGGAGCGGCTCATTGCTTCTCTTAAAATTCCAGACCCATCTTTGCCCGATTCACATTACAGACTGTTACAGCTCGGGGATAATCTTTCTTTATATATTTGTCTGAACGAGCCCGGGACAACGAAAGAGCAGGAACATCCCTTCTTTTGCAAAGGAATTCCTCTTTCTGCTGCCTTCAACAAAATAGAGAAAGATAACATTCAGCTTTATTGGCAAGACAAACAAACCATCGCTATGGACCCTTTCCCTTTTAGAGATAAAATTCTTATCACACTTAAACAGAAGACTCTGTCAAAAGACCAGATTGCTTCCCAAGGGTTTCTTGAAAGCTATAAAAAAACCAGCTTTTGTGAAACACCCATTCAACTCATGCCATCATATAAATAATTAAAAAGGAAACCAGAAAAAGCGGCAGTCGCCGCTATCCGGTTTCCTCTTTTTTCTATTCTTCACATACCCAGCGGTGAGCGGCTGCTTTTTCCAGCCGGTTCATAATGGCTAAACCAACCCCCGACGTGGGGAAAACTTCGGAATAGATAATATCTACATCTGTCTCATTAAAAGCGCGCAATACATCGTAAAGAGAATGCGCCACTGTTCTTAAATCCTGGCGGCTTCCACATGGAAAAACAACATCCGCTTCGTAGAAAGAGAGATTCTCCTCTGTTGTTAACACGCCAACTTTTTTCCCTTGCTGCCGCTGCTCATCAATATTTGACTGAATCCATTTACGGCTGCCATCTAGCAAATAAACAGGAGCTTCCGGGGCATAATGTTTATATTTCATTCCAGGCGACTTGGGCCGCTGCTTTGCATCCGTCAACGCCGCATCAATCCCAGCTTCCCCGGCAACCTCCTCAATTTCTTCTTTTGTAATGCCACCTGGCCGCAAAATAACAGGAATGTCTCCTGTACAATCCACAACTGTAGATTCTACCCCTACTCCAGTATCGCCGCCATCTATAATTCCCGCAATCATTCCATCCAGATCATCTCGTACGTGCTTTGCAGAAGTAGGGCTCGGCTTGCCTGATCGATTAGCGCTCGGTGCTGCAATTGGCAAGCCCGCTTCCCGGATGACAGCCATGGCTACAGGATGATCGGGCATGCGGACCGCTACCGTTTCAAGTCCTGCCGTAACCACTTCCGACAGCCGGTTTGGCTGCTTTTCCAAAATAATAGTGAGCGGACCTGGCCAGAAGGCTTCCATTAATCGTTCAGCTGTTTCTGATATGTTGACCGCTACGTCTGCTACCTGTTGCTTTGAAGCGATGTGAACAATTAGTGGATTGTCAGCCGGGCGGCCTTTTGCAGCAAATATTTTAGCAGCCGCTTCATCTGATAAGGCATTTCCTCCTAGTCCGTATACCGTCTCAGTTGGAAAAGCCACCACCTCATTTTGCTTTAATAAATCAGCTGCTTCCTCAATTTGTGGATATGTGTCTAAAAAATCCACACCCTTATCCACATACCAATGTTTTGTTTGCATTTTGCTCATTTATCTTTCATTCCTTCTTTTTTTGTACGATTTCTGTGTTTCTTGTTAATAAATCAGACACTTTTGGAAAGATATGCACAAAATCATACCCATTATCCACATTGTGTGGATAACTTTTTTAGTTTTGTTTATAAGTCTGTGGGTAAATGTGGATAAATTTCTGAAAAATCAATCGTTATTATTTTTATCCACAAGATGAAAAAGCCATCCTCACTTTTTACTTATTCTTCTTGAAAAGCTCAACGATAGCGAACTTTACTTTTGGAACTTGCTCCTCACCTTCTGCATAGACTGGTACTTTCTGCTGGTCTGAGTGGTTGTTCTCTTCCACCCCGGGACTAATGGCTGTACCATTTGAAAAATCAAGAAAACAAAGCGGGGGATAGAGCACACACCACCAGTTCGCCCCATTTCCTTCACCAATTGTAATAACGATTGCCTCATATTCACCAGCAGGGTAAAGAAATTGCCCATACAGCTTCGTTGGAAACTTTGCTTGTCCAAAATTAACCTTAATGTTTGTTTGTATCCCTTCCTCCCTCGCACGCTTTATAGCAATCTCTTGAATTTCCGGCAGTTTGCTTTTTAAAAGACGGCGGGCTTCCGGCAAAGATTCCAGATTGGATACCCACTTTGTAATCTCTTTATTCACATCGTCTCTGATCTTTCTTTTTAGTTCCTGGTCAGTCGCATTATCGCTATTCGCAAGAATTCTCAGCCTGATCGCTTCCTTTGGAATCACGATGGTTTCTTCCGCTTCTGCTGCTTGATCAGGAATATATAAACTCATTATTGTACCGATTGATAAAATTAGTAAATAAATGCCTGCAATTAATCTATTCATTATTTTCCCCTCCTGGCTATCAGTCTGTCCAGAAAAGAAAAACTTAAACAATGAAACTATTAAATTTTCACAAAAACCATTCTGTCTTTGCCATTAATATCATTTTTAACGCTGATGACCGCTTCTGGAAAAACGCTTTGCAAAAGATCAGATACCGCTTTTCCCTGGCCCGCTCCGATTTCAAACCCAATCAATGCTTTTGCATTCAATACATGGGGCAGCTGTTCACATAACCGACGGTAAATATCAAGGCCATCCTCTCCTCCAAATAAAGCCAGTTCCGGCTCATGATCAACCACAACGGTTGATAACTCTTTTTTATCAGTTAACGGAATATAAGGAGGATTAGACAGAAGAATATCCAGTTTTATTCCCTCCTCAATGAAAGGAGCCAGCAAATCTCCATGCAAAAACTGAATATTAGCCTGCAATGTCCTGCTATTCTGTTTGGCTGTCTGCAGCGCTTTTTCCGAGAGATCCGAAGCATACACGGTAAGCTGCGGACGTTCAAGCTTCATCGTAATAGCGATAGCTCCGCTTCCCGTCCCAATATCCGCCATTACAAGTTCCTGATCCTCTTGGAAATGCTCGCTTATCCCTTCTAGCGCATGCCAAATCAATTCTTCCGTTTCCGGCCGGGGAATCAGCACATTCCCGTTTACAGCGAAAGATCTTCCATAAAATTCTTCTCTCCCAATCATATGCTGGATGGGAATACCTTCCCCATGCCGGCTGACCATTTCCTTAAAGGTTTGCTGTTGCTGCCCTGTCAGCTGCGCATGCATATTTGCCAGCAACTCTGAGCGTTTCATCTGCATAACATGCTGCAACAGTAGTTCTCCCGCATTCTCATCCCGCTCTTTCTCTCTTAAAAAAGAAGAAGCCCATCGAAGGGCCTCATATATTTTTTGTGTCATATTAATCCTGCAAATTCTCAAGCTTGGAAGACTGTTCTTCCATAATAAGTGCATCTAGCACTTCATCTAGCTTGCCTTCCAAAATTTGATCAAGCTTTTGCAGAGTTAGACCGATGCGGTGGTCAGTCACACGGTTTTGCGGGAAATTGTATGTTCGGATACGCTCAGAGCGATCTCCAGAACCGACAGCCGATTTTCTTTGCGCGTCATATTCCGCCTGGGCTTCCTGTTGGAACTTATCATATATACGGGCCCGGAGAACTTTCATCGCTTTTTCCTTATTCTTAATTTGGGACTTCTCATCCTGACAGGAAACAACGATCCCTGTCGGAAGATGCGTCAAACGAACAGCTGACATCGTCGTATTAACACTTTGGCCGCCCGGTCCGCTCGAGGCAAATGTATCAACTCGAATATCTTTGTCGTGGATATCCACTTCCACATCTTCCGCCTCTGGAAGACAGGCTACCGTAGCTGTAGATGTATGAATCCGTCCACCTGATTCCGTTTCTGGAACACGCTGCACACGATGGGCACCGTTTTCATATTTCATCTTGGAGAAAGCACCTTTTCCGTTAATCATGAAAATAATTTCCTTATAACCGCCAAGGCCCGTGGAGTTGGCTTCAATGACCTCTGTTTTCCAACCTTGCATCTCCGCATATCGGCTGTACATACGATATAAGTCACCGGCAAACAAAGCCGCTTCATCTCCGCCCGCTGCCCCGCGAATTTCCATAATTACGTTCTTATCGTCGTTCGGGTCTTTTGGAATCAAAAGAATTTTCAACCGTTCTTCCAGCTGCTCGAGCTGATCTTCAAGCTCTCCTATTTCTTCTTTCACCATTTCACGCATGTCAGCATCAAGCTTTTCATCAAGCATTGCCTTGGCATCCTCGTATTGCTGCTTTGCTTCTTTATATTCACGATACACAAGCACAGTCTCTTGAATGTCAGACTGTTCCTTTGAATAATCTCTGAGCTTGCCAGGATTATTCACAATTTCCGGATCGCTTAACAGTTCATTTAACTTTTCGTAGCGGTCTTCCACCGCCTGTAAACGGTCAAACATAATGTCACCTCAAATTTCGTCCATAATGTTTTCATTATAATATATCGAAAAAACCAGCACAATGTAAAAAGAAAAAGCGGAGGGTGCTTGTCTAGTACGATAGAAGGTTGGAGGAATACCTAAAGGAGTCGTTCTTTGACTTCTTTAGGTATTTCGAAACCGCCGTACGCACTAGCGTCCGCAGCTGGACAAAAGAAAAGCGGAGCCGACTGTACTCCCCCGACAAGCATAAGACGAAATGGTGAAGTGGCGTTCTTTAGCTACACAACCAGATCGGCTTATGTCCTCGAGGGGCAAGGAGGCTCAGCTGGACAAGAGAAAAGCGGAGGTGCTTGATTCGCGGCGTATGGACTGGTTCACCTTTTACCGACAATACGTTTTTCCCGGAAAAGAAGCTGTTATCTGGAATTGTGTATACTTTTTCATAAGAAACACCTATATTATCTGGAATAAAAGGCAGTTTATCTGGAAAAGCATTGTTTTTTTCTAAAAAGAAGAAGAGGACGTCCGATGGACGCCCTCTATGAATTTGTAGTCAGGCTAAAACCTATTGGGTTTTTTCAACAGCTGCTTTCTGCTTATGTACAGA
Organism: Bacillus sp. PK3_68; assembly: GCF_003600835.1. Classification (NCBI taxonomy): domain Bacteria; kingdom Bacillati; phylum Bacillota; class Bacilli; order Caryophanales; family Bacillaceae; genus Bacillus; species Bacillus sp. PK3_68. The sequence goes on from NZ_NQYC01000001.1 coordinate 2,387,300, forward strand.
GGTAAGCGGCACTTCGTGATGGTGGCGGCAGCGCGCTTCATAACTTTCAGCGGCTCCAACTAAGATAATGGGATCGTCATATCCCGCCGGCTGTCCATTAATCAAACGCTGTGTCCGGCTAGCTGGTGATCCGCAGACCGTGCAAACAGCTTGAAGCTTTGTAACGAGTTCAGCAATCGCCATTAATGCCGGCATCGGACCAAACGGCTCTCCCCGAAAATCCTGATCAAGGCCGGCTACAATCACACGATGTCCACGGTTGGCGAGCAACTGGGCAGCTGAAACAATGCCCTTATCAAAAAATTGAGCTTCGTCAATCGCAACGATATCCACATCAGGCGAGACAGCTGCTAAAATATCAGCCGACTCTGCTACCGGTACTGCAATCACAGCAGATCCATTATGGGAAACGACTGAGTCTTCGCTATAACGATTATCGATTTTTGGCTTAAACACCACGATTTCTTGCTTTGCAAACTGCGCTCTCCTGACACGGCGGATCAGCTCTTCAGATTTTCCCGAGAACATGCTGCCGCAAATCACTTCCACCCATCCGGTTTGTTTCATTACATACATTGAACAAGCCTCACTTTCAACATTCCTTCTTAAAAATAGTCCCAAAAGGCAAAAAACAGGCAAGCAGTTAATAAATAACTCCTTGCCTGTTTTCATTTTTAACTTACTTATTCTTCATGCCGTATTTTTTGTTGAAGCGATCAACACGTCCGCCAGCATCAGCGAATTTTTGACGGCCAGTATAGAATGGGTGGCACTCAGAGCAAACCTCTACGCGAATTTCCTCGTTTACGGAACCAGTTTCAAACTCGTTGCCGCATGCACATTTCACCATTGCTTTTTTATAATCTGGATGAATAGCTGCTTTCATTCTTGTCATCTCCTTCCGCCCTGAATCATTCTGAAACAGAGTTGTCTATACGAAGTACGGAGTTAGTTCTCCATACTTATAGGCTGAACACACTGGTATTATTATAACAAGTATTTGTCCAAAAATCAAATACCAATTATAAAATCCGTTTGGATGAACCGCCTGCTTTAATTTCCTCTACTAATTGCTCAATAAAGTCCTCGTTTGATTTCGTCTGGCGCAGGCGACGCAGGAATTTTTCGGCAAGATCTGGTGAATCGGACATCGTCTTGCGGATAGACCAGATCATATCAAGCTGACCTTTCTCAATGAGCAGCTCTTCCTTACGCGTGCCAGAACGTTTAATATCAATAGCCGGGAAGATCCGACGCTCAGCAAGCGAGCGGTCGAGGTGGAGTTCCATATTTCCTGTCCCTTTAAATTCTTCATAAATGACATCATCCATACGAGAACCTGTATCTACAAGAGCCGTTGCTAAAATCGTCAAGCTGCCGCCTTCTTCGATATTCCGCGCTGCTCCGAAAAAGCGCTTCGGACGGTGAAATGCGGCTGGGTCAATCCCTCCGGAAAGCGTGCGTCCGCTCGGCGGAATAACAAGGTTGTATGCCCTTGCCAGTCTTGTAATACTATCCATTAAAATAATTACATCGCGCTTGTGCTCTACAAGACGCATCGCTCGCTCCAGCACAAGCTCCGCTACTTTAATATGATTTTCCGGCACTTCATCAAACGTTGAACTGATAACTTCTGCTTGAACAGACCGCTCAATATCAGTTACTTCCTCCGGACGTTCATCAATCAGCAGAACGATTAACTCTGCTTCTGGATGATTGGCAGTGATAGAATTAGCAATCTCTTTCAGCAAGATCGTTTTTCCTGCTTTTGGCGGTGCCACAATTAATCCCCGCTGACCAAAACCTACAGGAGAAATTAAATCCATGATTCTTGTGGAAAGATTTTTTGGACTGGTTTCAAGCTTAATTTGACGATCCGGATATAAAGGAGTCAATGCTGGAAAGTGGACACGCTCTTTAGCAGATTCAGGATCGTCCCCATTTACTGCTTCGACGTGCAGGAGGCCATAGTAACGCTCGTTTTCCTTCGGAGGACGTACTTTACCTGATACTTTATCGCCGTTTCTCAAATCAAATCGGCGAATTTGTGAAGCAGAAATATAAATATCCTCGGAACTTGGCGAGTAGTTAATCGGTCTTAAAAATCCAAAGCCCTCAGACTGAATAATCTCAAGAACGCCTTCCATGAAAAAGAAGCCTTGCTCCTCTGCGCGCGCTTTCAAAATAGCAAAAATTAATTCTTTTTTCGTTAGCTTACTGTAATAAGAAATCTTGTACGTACGCGCAAGCTCGTAAAGTTCCTTTAATTTTAAATTCTCTAAATAAGAAATTGTTAGTTCTTCCATTTCGGCACCACACTTTTATTTAATTCTCACCCTATGTAAGTAAGATGAGCCGTTCTTTCTTTATTTAGCTGCGCCTTATTCGGGTTCGAATCTAGGCCGTTATATGCTTTCCGAGCCTGTCCTATGCTAATTGCTCTAGGCATCGGCTCTGCTTTTCTTTAAAATAATATCTATTTTAACCTGTTAGGGTAATTGCCGCAATAATTGAATAAAAAAGGAGGGAATATTGCGTTGATACACATTTTCTGGGCAATATTGTGAGTGGCGTTGAAAAACAGCAAAGGCAGGCTGAAGAGCCGGTCACTCCCGGCATAAGCCCGCTCCGTGCTGTTGAATGAATTAAATAAAAACAGTTTCTTTATATGTTAAGGCTTCATAACTAAGTTCGGCTTCTTCTCCAAGCTGTGACGGCCATCAATAAAACGAACCGTACCAGATTTTGCTCTCATAACGACAGAATGAGTCTGTCCATAGGAACCTTTAAATTGAACACCACGCAGCAGCTCACCATCTGTTACGCCTGTTGCTGCAAAAATTGCATCGTCCCCACGTACGAGGTCTTCCATACGAAGTACTTGTTTCAAATCGATGCCCATTTTTTCGCAACGCTTGATTTCTTCATCATTTTGCGGAAGCAATCTTCCTTGGATCTCTCCGCCAAGACATTTTAACGCTACCGCTGAGATGACTCCCTCAGGAGCACCTCCGGAACCGAATAAAATATCGACGCCTGTTTGATCAAAAGCAGTATTGATCGCGGCTGCTACGTCGCCGTCTTCAATTAATTTAATACGCGCACCTGCTTCACGAAGCTGGGCGATGATATCTTCATGGCGTGGACGATTTAGCACTGTGGCTACCACGTCTTGGATATCTTTATTTTTCGCTTTAGCGACAGCTTTTAAATTATCGAGAACGGATGCATTGATATCGATTTGCCCTACAGCTTCAGGTCCTACCGCAATTTTGTCCATGTACATGTCAGGAGCGTGCAGAAGGTTGCCATGATCTGCTATAGCAAGAACAGCCAATGCATTCCATCCACCTGATGCAACAATGTTGGTACCCTCCAGCGGATCGACTGCGATATCTACTCGAGGACCATGGCCTGTTCCGAGCTTTTCACCGATATATAGCATCGGAGCTTCATCCATTTCGCCTTCTCCGATTACAACCGTTCCTTTCATCGGAATGGTATCAAACACGTCGCGCATAGCAGTAGTTGCCGCATCATCCGCTTCCATCTTCTGCCCTCTCCCCATCCAGCGTGCAGAAGATAAAGCAGCTGCTTCCGTTACCCGGATAAGCTCCATTGATAAACTTCTTTCCATCTTATATTTTCCTCCCGTATTAGAGCTGCAATTTAATAACTTTAAAAGTATAACCTAATTAACATATATATTGTAACACATTAACGGGAAATGAGGGGGAAGAATTCAGCCACTTTTCATTTGTCCTATATCTTCTTCTGACAAGCCTTCGCGCCAGAGCTCTGCACCGAGGAGGCTGAGTTTTTCCACAAGCATGCTGTAGCCCCTGTCAATATGCTCAAGCCCTGTTATTTCTGTTAACCCTTCAGCCATCAAGCCGGCAATCACGAGAGCAGCCCCTGCCCGCAAGTCGCTCGCCTTCACTTTCGCTCCTCGGAGCTGGACAGGTCCATTAATAACAGCCGATCTTCCTTCCACTTTCATGATTGCATTCATTCTTCGCAGCTCATCGGTATGCTTAAAACGGGCAGAGTAAATCGTATCCGTAACAATAGAAGAACCTTCTGCTTTTGTTAAAAGTGAGGTAAAGGGTTGCTGTAAGTCGGTCGGAAATCCTGGATATACAAGCGTCTTTACGTCAACAGCCTTAAGCTTATCCGCTCGGCCTACAAAAATTTTGTCATCTCCTATTTCTACGGGGACATTCATTTCTCGCAGCTTGGCGGTTAGCGATTCCAGATGAAGCGGGATGACATTGTCAATCACGATACCATCTCCTGCTGCAGCTGCCAAAATCATAAATGTTCCTGCTTCAATTCGATCGGGGATAATTGTGTGGCGGCAGCCATCGAGCTTGTCCACGCCTTCAATACGAATAATGTCGGTGCCTGCTCCTTTAATTTTAGCTCCCATGTTATTCAACAGGGTGGCTACATCAATAATTTCTGGCTCTTTTGCAGCATTTTCAATAACAGTCTGCCCCTTTGCCTTGACAGCAGCCAGCATAATATTGATGGTAGCGCCGACACTGACAACATCCAGGTAAATCCGGGCTCCCCTTAGCTCATTCGCCCGCAAGTAAATAGCTCCCTGCTCATTTGTTACTTCCGCTCCAAGCGCTTCAAATCCTTTAATATGCTGATCAATCGGCCGTGGCCCTAAATGACAGCCACCCGGCAAGCCGATTACCGCTTTTTTAAACTTTCCGAGCATGGCTCCCATTAAATAATAGGAAGCACGCAGCTTTTTTACTTTACCATTTGGCAAAGGCATGGCCACCATACTCGTTGGATCGACAATCATTTCACCATTTTTAAAAGTGACTCTTCCGCCGATCTCCTCGAGCAATCCTTTCAGTATATGAATATCGGAAATATCGGGCATTCCTTCAATTGTTACTGGAGATTCCGCTAAAATAGTAGCTGGCACTAAAGCAACTGCACTGTTTTTGGCTCCATCTACTTTAATTGTGCCTTTTAACGGACGTCCTCCCACAATCTTCAGCTTTTCCATTTTATGCTCCCTTCTTTCACGCACTGGCTAAGCATCGAAAAAGAACTGCTTCATCATACGCTGACTATTTTCACTAAATATAGTTTATCCCACTGAAGTAAAAACATGTAAAAAATGTTTTATTTTACTTGACGTTTATCCCAATCAGCCAAAAACGCCTCAATTCCTTTATCTGTTAGCGGATGGTTAAACATTTGCTTCAGCACTTTAAATGGTACAGTTGCAATGTGGGCGCCACGTAAAGCTGCATCTGTAATATGTTGTGGATGGCGGATAGAAGCAGCAATGATTTCTGTATCAATGCCGTGAATAGCAAAAATAGAAGCAATCGTTTCAATAAGATCCAATCCATTATGGCCGATATCATCAAGACGTCCCAAAAATGGCGAAACATAAGAAGCGCCTGCTCTCGCTGCTAACAATGCTTGGTTTGCGCTGAAAATTAACGTTACATTCGTTTTAATACCTTCTTTAGCGAAAACAGAAACCGCTTTTAATCCTTCTGCTGTCATCGGAACTTTTACCGTGATATTCGGTGCAATCTTTGCTAATTCACGGCCTTCTTTGATCATTCCTTCTGCATCAAGCGCAATCACCTCAGCGCTGACTGAATCACTCACCAAATCAGTAATTTCCTTTAAGCGCTCTTCAAAAGGAACAGATTCCTTCGCCACTAAAGATGGATTTGTTGTCACACCTGATAGAATGCCCCAGGAATGGGCTTCTTTGATTTCTGTCATGTTAGCTGTATCGATGAATAATTTCATTATATAATCTCTCCTTTAATTAGTTGGCTATTGTAGCGCCTGCTCCTCAGGGTTATAAGTTCGTCCAGCTGTATGGCTGAAAGAAGCCACTTCGCCGGCCCATCTTATGCTTGTCGGAGCCATTCGGGCGCTTCCGCTTTTCTATTGTCCAGCTGCAGCGCCTGCTCCTCGAGGTCATAAGTTGGCCCAGCTGTGTGGCTGAAAGGTGCCACTTCGCCGGCCCATCTTATGCTTGTCGGAGCCATTCGGGCGCTTCCGCTTTTCTAAATTGAAACCGCCTTACTTCAATAAGGCGGTTTCTTTTATGCATCTTTATAGGATAAATAAGCTTTACGCTTTTCCAGAGGAACCAAATTCACGCATTTTTCCTTTAACGGTTTCTTTGATTGTCTCGCGTGCAGGTCCTAGGTACTTACGTGGGTCATATAGATCTGGTTTTTCAGCGAGGACTTCACGCACCGTTTTTGCTGATGCTATTTGGTTTTCTGTGTTAACGTTAATTTTTGCTGTTCCAAGGGAGATCGCACGCTGAATGTCTTTTGTTGGAATACCAGTACCCCCGTGAAGTACGAGTGGAACGCCGGTCAAGTTCATTACTTCCTCCATGCGGTCAAAGCCCAATTTCGGCTCGCCTTTGTATGGACCATGAACAGAACCGAGAGCTGGAGCAAAGCAATCCACACCTGTTTCACGGACTAATTGGTCACACTCTGCCGGAATGGCATAAGCAGCTTCCGCATCTTCCACGATCAAGTCATCTTCCTGTCCGCCAATACGGCCGAGCTCTGCTTCAACAGATACACCGTGAATGTGGGCAAGCTCTACTACTTTTTTGTTAGCTCAATGTTTTGCTCTAATGGATGATGAGAGCCATCGATCATAACGGAAGTGAAGCCTGCTTGAATTGCTTTGGCACACATTTCAAAGCTGGAACCGTGATCAAGATGAATAGCTACCGGAACGGTTACCTCATACTCTTCCATTAGGGCCTTTACCATAGCAACGACAAACTTGAAACCACCCATATAACGGGCTGCTCCTTCAGAAACCCCAAGAATGACTGGAGACTTTTCTTCTTCAGCCGCCTGCAAAATAGCTTGAGTAAATTCAAGGTTGTTGATGTTAAACTGTCCAACAGCATACTTTTCTTCTTTTGCTTTATTTAGCATATCTGTCATGGAAACTAAAGGCATGATTATTTTCCTCCTCGATGAACTAAGTACACATCTTAGTATACACTTACGAATAAATTTACATTTGTATCATACCAAAATAACCGGCCCTTTACCAATGGAAAAGCAGCCGGTTATCCTTTAGGAAAATATGTATTCTTTTACTGTTGTGCGGATATCATCAATATCAAATGGTTTGGCAAAGTGCGTGAGCGCCCCAAGATCCTTTGCTTTTTGAATCATATCCAGCTCTCCGTAGGCCGTCATAATAATGACACGGATGCTTTTATTTTTTTCCCTCATACGTTTTAAAATTTCAATGCCGTCCATTCCTGGAATTTTCATATCCAACAACACTAAATCAGGTGAATGATTATCTACAATTTCGAGAGCTTGTATGCCATTCGCTGCCTGAAATGTTTCGTACCCCTCTTTTTGAAGAACTTCATTTAGTAAAATGCGTATACCAAATTGATCGTCTACAATAAGTATTTTCCCACTCAATTGCCTCTCCCCCTGATCTTAATTGTCTTTCTATTATGTTATGTATGGTTTAAAACAACTGACTATTTCTTGCTCTATGTTTAATTCTTGTTCGACACTCGAAATTCCTGCTTACGGAAATAATTTATGACTTTTGCTCCCGAGTTAAAAGACATGTATAATATACTTCACGATTAAGGAGGACGAACGATGTTAAAAATGTTTACCACTCAATTAAATGGTCTTTTCCAACGGATTGCCGATAAAGAAGCGGAACAAATGGAAGATGGCGCCCGCCTTCTGGCCCAGGCAGTAATCGGAGAGGGACGAGTTTATATAAAAGGATTTGAAGAAATGAAAGCCGTAGAGGCAGAAGCAACGGCCGGAGCTGAAGCGCTCTCCTGCTTCCAATCGTTTGAAGCCGCCGATAACATAACAGAAAGTGACCGGGTGCTTCTCGTTAGCCGTTTTTCCCATGACTCCGAAGCTGTAGCTTTAGCTGCTGCTCTTGAGGAACGAGGCATTCCCTTCGTTGCAATAGCCGGACTTGTGCCCGAGAAAGAGCACTCACTTCACGAAAAAGCCGATGTGTTTATAAATACAAAGGTTACGAAAGGGCTTCTTCCTGACGAAAATGGCGGCCGCACAGGCTTTCCTTCTAGTCTCGCTGCCCTATATATTTACTTTTCCCTTAAGCTTACCATCGATGAAATTTTGCAGGAACAAAATTAAACAATGAAAAAAGCCTTTAAAGCACACATGGGGACTGACCCCATAAAGTGAGACAAATAAAAAAACACCTTTAAGTTGAAAACGGGTATGGAATACTCGAAAGTAACTTGGAGGTGTTTTTCTATGGGTACAAGAGTCAGTTATCCAGCGGAAGTAAAAATGAAGGCTGTAAAAATGAGATTGTCTGGGGTGCCGGTTAAAGAAGTCTTGAAGGAATTAAACATTCGAAATAAGACACAACTTAAAACATGGATGAAATGGTATAAAGCAGGAGAGTTTCATCGATTTGAACAGCCAGTAGGCAAGCAGTATTCCTTTGGAAAAGGGACTGAGCATGAAAGTGAAGCGGAGAAGTTGAAGGCAGAAAATCGGTATCTGAAACAACAGATTGAAGTACTAAAAAAGTACAAAGAATTGGAGAGGAAGTGGTCCCAGAAACAGCCGTAGAATTAGTGAAAGAACTCAAAACCAGCATGCCCGTCAGGGAGATATGCCGGCATCTTGGCATTGCTAGATCCACTTATTATCGCTGGAAGAGCAGGAGCCGGGAAGAAACATCCAGGCAGATCGTTGAACGAAAAATCGGCACGTTGTGCCGGGATCATAAGTTTCGATACGGTTATCGTAAAATCACAGCCTTATTAAAACGAGAGATGTCTATTAACCATAAAGCGGTACAGCGTGTGATGCAAAAGTATGGCTGGCAATGCCGGGTAAAGGTGAAGAAACGCAAACGAACAGGACAGCCCTGTCATATTTCCGATAATCTGTTAAAAGGAGATTTCCAGGCAAATCAGCCTCTTCAAAAGCTCGTCACAGATATTACATACTTGCCTTTTGGCCAGAAACAGCTGTATCTTTCAAGTATCCAGGATTTATTTAACGGCGAAATCATTGCCTATTCTATAGGAAGCTACCAAAACACAGATTTCGTGCTGCATACGCTGACCCAGCTGCCCCCTCTCCCCAAAGGGTGTATCTTGCACAGTGACCAAGGATCTGTTTACACATCTTATGCTTATCAACAGGCAGTCAAAGGAAAAGGCATTACCATAAGTATGTCCCGGAAAGGGACACCCTCTGATAATGCCTCCATCGAATCGTTTCATTCCTCGCTAAAGTCTGAAACGTTCTATCTCGACGAGTTGAGAAGCACTACGACGGCCATCGTAGTGCAAACTGTCGAAAACTATATTCACTATTATAACCATATCCGTATTCAAGCGAAACTAAACAACCAGCCACCGGTCAAGTATCGGCAGCTGGCTGCTTAAAGGTGTTTTGACCCCTGTCTCAAAAATAGGGGTCAGTCCCCATGCTTTAAAGGCTTTTTCTTTCTTATTTATTAGCCAAAGTCGCTTCAATGAATGCACGGAAAAGCGGCTGCGGGCGAGTTGGTCGTGACGTAAATTCCGGATGGAACTGAGCTGCTACAAACCACGGATGATCAGCAAGCTCGATGATTTCCACGAGACGGCCATCTGGACTTGTACCAGAGAAAACAAAGCCTTTTTTCTCCATTGCTTCACGGAACTCATTGTTGAATTCATAGCGGTGACGATGACGTTCGTAAACGACTTCATCTTGATAAGCTTCATAAGCCTTTGTTCCTTTTTGTAATTTACATGGATACAAGCCAAGACGAAGCGTTCCGCCAAGATCTTCAACATCTTTTTGTTCTGGCAGCAAGTCGATGATCGGATATGGAGTTGTTGGATCAATTTCAGATGAGTTGGCACCTTCTAATTGAGCAACGTTTCTTGCATATTCAATAGAAGCAAGCTGCATGCCAAGACAAATACCAAACAACGGAATCTTGTTTTCACGAGCATATTTAATTGCCTCAATCTTACCAGCAATACCACGATCTCCAAAACCGCCTGGAACGAGAATGCCGTCTGCACCCTTCAAGCGCTCTTCCGCATTTTCAGCGACTAGTTCAGCAGCGTTGATCCAGTCAATTTCAATATCCGCGTCAAATGCGTAACCGGCATGACGCAAAGCTTCTACAACTGAGATATAAGCATCTTGTAGTTCTACATATTTACCGACAAGCGCGATTTTTGTCTTTTTCGATAAAGTACGTACTTTATCCACGAGCGCTTTCCAGTCATCCATTTCCGCATCATGGCACTGAAGTTTTAAATGACGGCAGACAAGCTCGTCCATTTTCTGTTCTTGAAGAGAAAGTGGGACAGCATAAAGAGTATCGGCGTCCATTGCTTCAATAACCGCTTCCGGAGCAATATCGCAGAAAAGAGCTAGCTTATCTTTCATTTCCTGTGAAACAGGCAACTCCGTACGAACAACGATAATGTTTGGCTGAATTCCAAGACTGCGAAGCTCTTTCACACTATGTTGTGTCGGCTTTGTTTTCATTTCACCGGCAGCTTTCAAATATGGAATAAGCGTACAGTGGATATACATTACGTTATCGGCACCGACATCGCTCTTGATTTGACGGATAGCCTCTAAGAATGGCAAGGATTCAATGTCCCCTACTGTTCCGCCAATCTCTGTAATAACAACGTCAGCTTTTGTTTCTCTGCCTGCAAGGAACACACGGTCTTTAATTTCGTTCGTAATATGCGGAATGACCTGAACCGTACCACCCAAATATTCACCACGGCGTTCTTTGCGCAAGACTGTTGAATAAATCTTGCCTGTAGTGACATTGCTGTACTTATTTAAATTAATATCGATGAAACGCTCGTAGTGCCCTAAATCCAAGTCTGTTTCTGCTCCATCGTCAGTAACGAATACTTCTCCATGCTGGTAGGGACTCATTGTTCCCGGATCGACGTTAATGTATGGATCAAACTTTTGAATAGTCACCTTTAATCCACGATTTTTTAACAAGCGTCCCAGGGAAGCAGCTGTGATCCCTTTACCGAGAGAAGAAACAACCCCGCCTGTTACAAAAATATATTTAGTCAACTTGAAAAGCCCCCTTCAATCTATTGTTTCTTTATATTATTAAATGAATACACTTATTTTATCGGGGCAAAAAACAAAAACGCCCCAATTACTTAAAAGTAAAGGGAGCGTTATAAGCATAAAAACGTCTCTTTAAAGAGCCCAAATAAAATACTACAATTTGAAATAAAGGAAGTCAAGAAAAGATTAATTTTCTTTATTTTAAATCTTCTTCCTCATCGTCGTCCAAATCATACTCATCTTCTTCGCCAAGATCATCTTCGAATTCGTCATCTTCATCCAACTCATCCAGATCTTCAAGCTCTTCTACTTCATCAAGATCTTCGAGATCCTCATCTTCAAAATCGAGATCTTCTTCAAGTTCGTCCACTTCATCCAATTCGTCTTCATCGAAGTCTGGTTCTTCTTTTGCTGCTTTCTTCGTTTTCTTCTTTTTCGCTTTTACAGTCGGTGTAGCTTCCTCTTCTAATTGATCGACTGGATACCAAGCACGCAAACCCCAGCGATTTTCTCCAAATGTAATAAACCGGCCATCGATATTCAGGTCAGTATAGAATTGGATCATTCGCGATTTTAACTCGGCATCGCTCAATTCTTGATATTGCTGAATTTGAGAAAGCATGTCCTGAAATACTACCGGTTCTTTGCTTTCTTTTAAAAGAGCGTAAGCAATTTCAATAAAGGACATTTCCTTCAATTCTTCTTTAGATAGTTGCTTCAAATTCACATCCGCACTTCCCTTCTCTATTTACGCACTCCACTGGAGTGAAAAGGTCATATTCACCATTATAAACATCGACGCTTTCATTATGCCATATTTATGTAACGATTTCCGCTTTTTTTTTGTCCGCCTTTTTCGACACGTCCTCTTCAGACGGCTTTTCTGCCAAACTTTTCTTCTTCATTTCCACATATGTCCGATAAAATAGAAAAAATGACAATAAAATAAAAGGGATGGCTCCAAGCTGGATCTGATAAAGCCAAAAAGCTGCGGGCACACAGGCGCCTAGCCATATATAGTTCAACCACTGCTTCATCATTCCACATCCCGCCTTTTACCCTTCCCTTATTGTATACTTTCTGGTAAACATTATAAAAGAAAATAAGTGATCATGTAAAAAACTTTACATCATGAATGTATAAAAGCGGTCTTTTCCCCATTACGTTACCCTTTATTTTACAATTATAATCTTTCTTCGTGAAAAAAATACCGTGAAAGAGAATACCTGTTTCTTCCACGGCTGTTGTTACTCACATATTTCTTCTATATTGTCCGCCTACTTCATAGAGAGCTGTTGTAATTTGCCCAAGGCTGGCAACTTTTACTGTTTCCATTAGTTCAGCAAAAATGTTCCCCCCATTCACAGCAGCTTCCTTCAACCGTTTTAACGCTCGCTCGGCCTCCTGTTCATGCTTTTGCTGGAACGCATGCAACTCACTGATCTGATGCTCTTTCTCTTCTTTCGTTGCTCTTGCTAATTCCATGCTATTGATCTCTTCTTCGGATGGCGGATTTGGATTCAGATAAGTATTAACACCAATGATTGGCAATTCACCCGTGTGCTTCAACATTTCATAGTGCATCGACTCTTCCTGGATCTTCCCTCTCTGATACTGAGTCTCCATTGCCCCAAGCACGCCCCCTCGATCATCCAGGCGCTCAAATTCCTGCAGCACGGCTTTCTCTACAAGGTCTGTCAACTCTTCAACGATGAAGGAACCTTGCATTGGGTTTTCATTTTTTGATAATCCATGCTCCTTTGTAATAATGAGCTGAATCGCCATAGCACGGCGCACTGATTCCTCAGTAGGTGTAGTGATAGCTTCATCATAAGCATTTGTATGAAGTGAATTACAATTATCCTGCAAAGCCATTAGCGCTTGCAGTGTCGTCCGAATATCATTAAAATCAATCTCCTGCGCATGGAGTGAGCGCCCGGATGTTTGAATATGATACTTAAGCTTTTGCGACCGCTCATTGGCACCATATTTCTCACGCATCGCTACTGCCCAGATTCTTCGGGCAACGCGGCCAATTACTGTATATTCCGGATCTAGACCGTTTGAGAAAAAGAAAGACAAGTTCGGTGCAAAATCGTCAATCGCCATGCCGCGGCTTAGATAATACTCTACATAAGTGAAGCCATTCGCCAAGGTAAAAGCAAGCTGGGAAATCGGATTGGCTCCGGCTTCAGCAATATGGTAGCCGGAAATCGAGACAGAATAGTAATTGCGAACCGAATGATCAATGAAATATTGCTGGATATCTCCCATCATGCGCAGAGCAAATTCCGTGGAAAAAATGCATGTATTTTGCCCCTGATCCTCTTTTAAAATATCAGCCTGCACGGTTCCTCGAACTGTTTTTAACGTTTCAGCCCGCACATCGGTAAATTCTTCAATTGTAAGTATGCGGCCAAGCTCTTCTTCTTTCCGCTTTACCTGCTGATCGATTGCCGTGTTCATAAACATCGCCAAAATAATCGGTGCGGGCCCGTTGATCGTCATGGAGACCGAGGTAGACGGATGACAAAGGTCAAAACCGGCGTACAGTTTTTTCATATCTTCCAGCGTACAGATACTCACGCCGCTTTCGCCGACTTTCCCATAAATATCCGGGCGGTGATCCGGGTCTTCCCCATACAGGGTAACCGAGTCGAAAGCCGTGCTTAACCGCTTTGCTGCATCATCTTTGGACAAGTAATGAAAGCGGCGATTGGTTCTTTCGGGCGTGCCTTCCCCTGCAAACTGCCGTTTAGGGTCTTCTCCTTTCCGCTTAAACGGAAAAACACCGGCTGTGTAGGGAAAGAAACCTGGCCTGTTCTCTTTATATACCCAACGAAGAATCTCTCCGTAATCAACAAACTTCGGCAGCATCACTTTAGGAATTTTAAGTCCTGATAAGCTCGTTGTTGTCAATTCTGTTACTATTTCTTTGTCACGAATTTTGGTGACGTATTCAGAAGCCGCATATGTCTCTTTTAACTCCTTCCACCCGGCAAGGATCTTTTTCGATTCAGCGGTCAGCTGCTCCTCAACAGCCGCTTTAAATGTTTCAAGCGATCGAATGACTTCTTCGCCAGCGCCGTTGGCTCTCGCTTCCTTTAATGCCCCCTCAAGCTGGAACAGCCGGCGGGCAATTTGTTCCTGTTCTTCTGCTTTTTGATGATAGCGCCTCACCGTTTCAGCAATCTCTCTCAAATAGTAGCGACGATCATTAGGAATAATAACGTTTTGCTTTTCCACATCTACTTCTTTACTGAAGGATACTTTCCAGTCGGTGCCAGCTTTTTCATTAATCTTTTCTACGAGTGCGGCAAATAAAGCATTCGTGCCCTGGTCATTGAACTGACTGGCAATCGTTCCATAGACCGGCATATGATCGAGCGGCTCATCAAATAGGTTGCGGCTGCGCTGATATTGCTTCTGTACCTGGCGTTTAGCATCCTCCGAACCTTTTCTTTCGAACTTGTTAATAACAATTAAGTCAGCATAATCAATCATATCAATCTTCTCAAGCTGGGAAGGTGCCCCGAACTCACTCGTCATTACATACATGGACAAATCGGAAATTTCAGTAATTTCTGCATCTCCTTGCCCGATTCCGCTCGTTTCTACAATGACAAGATCATAACCAGCTGCTTTTACAACACGGATCGCATCTTTCATAGCGAGTGAAAGCTCAGAACGGGAATTTCGGGTAGCAAGACTGCGCATAAACACCCGGTCAGAGAAAATGGCATTCATGCGAATACGGTCACCAAGTAGCGCACCGCCTGTTTTTTGCTTTGTTGGATCAACAGATAAAATAGCGATTTTTTTGTCGGACAATTCATTGAGGAAGCGGCGGATCAGTTCATCGGTCAAAGAGCTTTTCCCTGCACCACCTGTCCCGGTGATACCAATGACTGGGGCTTCATTGCTTAAAGACTGAATTTGTTCAAACGCAGCAGCTGCTTCGGCTTTTTCTTCCTTATTAGCCCCTATTTGATTCTCCGCTAGTGAAATCAATTTTGACACAGCCGTAATATCCCCGTCTGGCAGCTTGTTAATGACTTCTCCCAGGTTGCCAGATACAGTAGAAAAATCACATTCTTTCAGCATGATATTGATCATGCCTTGCAAACCATTAATCCGGCCATCCTCAGGTGAAAATATCCGCGCAATCCCATAATCATGAAGCTCTTTTATTTCCCGAGGAATGATAACGCCGCCTCCACCTCCGTAAATTCGGATATGCGGGCAGCCTTTTTCTTTTAACAGATCATGCATATACTTAAAGTATTCCACGTGGCCGCCCTGATAAGAGGAGATAGCAATCCCCTGTACATCCTCCTGGATAGCAGCATTTACAACCTCTTCGACCGAACGATTATGGCCGAGGTGAATCACTTCTGCACCGCTCGCCTGCAAAATCCGGCGCATAATATTAATCGATGCATCATGCCCGTCGAAAAGGCTGGAAGCTGTCACAAAACGAATATGATGTTTTGGTTGATAAACCCCCACTGTCTGACTCATTTCTTGTCCCCCTTATTGTTTCGCTTTGTAGCCGTTAATGCCTAAGAACAGCAAATCCGTCTGTACATTGGTATAATCTTCAATCGTAAAGTTTTTTTGCAATGTCCAGCGTCGAAACCCCCACATTTGTCCCTGCACAAAAATATTTTGGGCGAGCATATGAATCTTTTGTTCTTCGATATCAAGCTCTCCATTCTCTACACAACGGCGGATCAGCCTTTCAAACATGCTCACCATATCCATTTCCTTCTTAAGAACGTAAGGCAAAGCATCTTTTGAAAGAGATTTCGCTTCCTGATACATAACAAGCACTTCATCCTGCATATCATCTACGACTTTAAAATAATAGCCGATGCCAAGCTTCAAGCTTTCCAGTGTACCTGCCTCTAGATCAATTTGCTGCAAGCGATCTTTTACCTGATCATAAATGCTGTCACATACAAGATAAAGAACATCTTCTTTTGTGCGAATATATTCATAGAGCGTTCCGATACTAAACCCTGCCGCTTTTGCAATTTCTCTCGTTGTTGTTCGATGGAACCCTTTTTGTTTAAAAAGATGAACGGCCCCTTTAATCATTTCAGAACGTCTTTTTTCGATTAATTGCTCGTCTTTTACAGATGCGTGTACTTTTCTCTTGCCCGCATTCAATGTTATCAACCGCCTTTAATAAATACATAGCAAGAGCAGAAGAAGCGGTACTCTCCTCATCTGCTCTTATATTTGCTGTTATTTTACTCTTTTAAATTTGCTGTTTAACATTATAACCGATTTTGTCCGGGCCAGAGCTTTGATTATTTTGTAACCATTCTCGAAATGACTAATCTTTGTATTTCTTGCGTGCCTTCATATATTTGGGTAATTTTCGCATCACGCATATAGCGTTCAACCGGATAGTCCTTCGTATAGCCATAACCACCAAAAATTTGTACTGCTTCGGTTGTAACCTTCATTGCTGTATCACCGGCCATCAGCTTTGACATCGCCGATTCTTTTCCATATGGCAAATTGTTTGATTCAAGCCAAGCAGCCTGATAAGTGAGCAAGCGGGATGCTTCGATCCCAGTGGCCATGTCAGCTAACTTAAAGGAGATGCCTTGATTCGCAGCAATCGGTTTGCCGAATTGTTTGCGCTCTTTCGCATATTCAACCGCCGCATCAAGCGCTCCCTGGGCAATGCCGACTGCCTGGGCGGCAATGCCGTTACGTCCGCCATCTAAGGTCATCATAGCAATTTTAAACCCTTCTCCTTCCGAGCCAAGGACATTCTCTTTCGGCACGCGGCAGTCTTCAAAAATAATCTCTGTTGTAGGTGACGAACGGATGCCAAGTTTCTTTTCTTTTTTGCCGACAGAAAATCCCGGAAAATCTTTTTCTATAATAAATGCTGTTGTACCACGTTGTTTCGAAGCTGGATCTGTTAAGGCAAATACAATATAGATATCGGCGATACCGCCATTTGTGATAAAGATCTTCGAGCCATTCAAAATATATTCATTGCCCTCCAGACGGGCTGTTGTTTTCATGCCGCCTGCATCAGAACCGGAGCCAGGCTCTGTTAATCCGTAGGCGCCAATCTTTTCCCCCTGGGCCATCGGCTTTAAGTATTTTTGTTTTTGCTCTTCAGTGCCGAACTTATAAACCGGCCAGCCAGCGAGTGACGTATGGGCGGACAGGGTAACACCTGTCGATGCACAAACTCTTGACAGCTCTTCTACAGCGATACAATAAGCTAAATAATCGCTCCCGATGCCACCGTACTCTTCTGGCCAGGGAATGCCCGTTAATCCGAGATCTGCCATTTTGCGGAAGAGCTCCATGTCAAAGCGCTCTTCTTCATCTCGTTCCGCTGCTGTTGGCGCGACTTCATTTTTAGCAAAATCCCGTACCATTTTGCGAATCATTTCATGTTCTTCTGTCAGTTGGAAGTTCATCTTGTTCCCCGCCTTTATTTGATTAACTGTTTGCTGATAACGATCTTTTGAATCTCGCTCGTACCTTCATAAATTTCTGTTACTTTTGCATCTCTGAAGAACCGTTCCACGGCATATTCTTTCGTATAACCATAGCCGCCGTGTACTTGAACAGCTTCGATTGCTACATCAACGGCTGTCTTTGATGCATACAGTTTTGCCATTGAAGCCTCTTTGCCACAGGCAAGCCCTTGTGATCGCAAACCGGCTGCACGGTAAACGAGCAATTTTGCTGCTTCCACACTTGTTGCCATGTCAGCAATTTTAAAGGCAAGCCCTTGTTGAGCGGCGATCGGTTTTCCAAACTGCTTGCGCTCTTTCGCATATTGTGTAGCTTCCTGCAGCGCTGCTTCGGCAATCCCCAATGCCTGGGCAGCAATGCCGATACGACCGGCATCCAGATTTGCCATTGCAATTTTAAATCCTTCACCCTCTTTTCCAAGCAGCTGCTCGTGCGGCACTTTCATATCTTCAAAGGTTAACTGCACGGTGCGAGAGCCATAAAGGCCCATTTTATGCTCATCTTTGCCGATGATCAGTCCCGGTGTATTTTTTTCCACTATAAAGGCTGAAATGCCCTTGGAACCTTCTGCCGGATTGGTTGAAGCAAAGACGATATATGTATCTGCTTCTCCCCCGTTTGTGATAAATACTTTTGAACCGTTTATCGTATAATAATCCCCTTGTTTGACTGCTTTTGTTTTTAAATTGGCTGCATCCGACCCAGCTCCTGGTTCGGTCAGGCAAAAGGCCCCTAAATACTCTCCGGTCGCCAGCTTCGGTACATATTTACGCTTTTGCTCTTCTGTGCCAAAATACAGAATTGGATTGGTGCCGACAGATGTGTGAACGGATAAGATAACCCCGACTGTAGCACTGACTTTTGACAGCTCATTTATCGCAATAATATAAGAAATAAAGTCCATCCCACTGCCATCATACTCCTCAGGAATTGTAATTCCCATTAAGCCCAGCTCAGCCATTTTCTTAATCAATTCACGAGGAAACTCCCCCTTCTCCATGCGTTCCACAAACGGTGCGATTTCACTTTCTGCAAAATCCCTTACCATTTTCCTCATCATCTGCTGCTCTTCTGAAAATCGCAATTCCATATTTTTTCCTCCTGTTGTTTAAGGTTAGGCGCTTTAGTCGTATGTGTAGAAGCCGCGACCGGTCTTTTTACCGAGCCAACCGGCTTTCACATATTTGCGAAGCAATGGGCAAGGACGATACTTATCATCGCCGAAGCCATCATGAAGCGTTTCCATAATGTATAAGCATGTATCAAGGCCAATGAAGTCAGCCAGCGTTAGCGGTCCCATCGGGTGATTCATACCGAGCTTCATCACTTCATCAATCGCTTCTTTTGTTGCTACTCCCTCATACAATGTATAAATTGCTTCATTAATCATCGGCATCAGTACCCGATTTGCTACAAAACCAGGAAAGTCATTGACCTCAACCGGCACCTTGGAAAGGGTTTTTGTTATATCCTCAATTGCTTGATACACTTCATCTGCTGTTGCTAGACCGCGGATAATTTCAACAAGTTTCATCACAGGTACAGGATTCATGAAATGCATGCCGATCACTTTTTCTGGACGATTTGTAGCAGCCGCAATTTCTGTAATCGGAAGCGAGGAAGTATTGGTTGCTAAAATTGTATGCGCCGGCGCAATTTTATCTAATTGGGAGAAGATTTTACACTTTATGTCCATGTTTTCTACCGCTGCTTCAATAACAAGGTCTACCTCATTCGCATCCTGCAAGTCTGTTGATGTAGAAATCCTCCCGATTATTTCGGCTTTTTCTTCACTTGTCATGCGCTCTTTTTGTACTTGACGAGAGAGATTTTTCTCAATGACTCCTATCCCGCGTTCAATAAATTCAGTTTTCAAATCATTTAAAAGCACTTCATAACCAGCCTGGGCACAAACCTGGGCGATACCCGATCCCATTTGTCCAGCTCCAATAACCATTAGCTTTTTTACTTCCATAATTTCCCCTCCCATTGTTTAATTTGTGCGCAAATATGCCCTTTTGTCAGTACCATTTGGAATGGATAAGCGCTGGCTTAAAAATGGTGCACACCTTCTACAAGGATCCAAGAACCACGCCTCTTGAAATTTCCCCAATCCCCTATCGTGCTGAATGAGCGCCTTTCGCTTTTCTTTTGTCCAGCTGCAGGCGCTAACACGTACGCTGATTTCGCTCTCTCTATCGAAGTCTGAAAGACGACTTCTCGTCGAGAGCTCCAATCCGCTAGCGTGCTGGGCTAGCGCCTTTCGCTTTTCTTTTGTCCAGCTGCAGGCGCTAACACGTACGCTGATTTCGCTCTCTCTGTCGAAGTCTGAAAAACGACTTCTCGTCGAGAGCTCCAATCCGCTAGCGTGCTGAGCTAGCGCCTTTCGCTTTTCTTTACACTTCAATCATGATGGCGTCGCCTTGGCCGCTTCCGCTGCAAATAGCCGCAATTCCAATGCCGCCGCCTCTTCTTCTCAATTCATAAGCAAGGGTCAGAATAATTCTCGCTCCACTTGCCCCGATTGGATGACCAAGGGCGATGGCTCCGCCGTTTACGTTCACTTTCTCAGGGTCAAGATCAGCAATTTTACCACTTGCAAGTGCAACGGCAGCAAAAGCTTCATTGACTTCAAATAAATCAATGTCCTGGAGGGACTTTCCTGTCTTTTTTAGAATTTCATTAATGACAAGCCCTGGAGTTTGCGGAAACTTGCTCGCTTCTACGGCTACTTCCGCATGACCGATCACTGTGGCAAGGGGCTGTTTCCCTTCTTTTGCAGCCCGCTCGTCACTCATTAGGACGAGTGCCCCAGCTCCATCGTTAATTCCTGGCGCATTGCCCGCTGTGATCGTTCCATCTTTACCAAACGCCGGGCGCAGCTTTGCCAATACCTCTTTATTGGTATCTTTGCGGGGAGCTTCGTCTTGCTCTACTTTGACAGGGTCTCCTTTTCTCTGTGGCACTTCAACTGCGACAATCTCTTCTGACAAGCGGCCATTTTCAATAGCAGCTATTGCTCGTTCATGACTGCGACCCGCCCATTCATCCTGCTCTTCTCTCGACAGACCAAATTCTTCAGCTGTTTGATTTCCATAATTCCCCATATGGACCCCCGTAAAGCTGCAGGATAATCCGTCATGAATCATCAAATCAACCATCGGCGCATCTCCCATCCGCATTCCCCATCGGCCTTTAGGAAGCGCATAAGGAGCATTAGACATGGATTCCATGCCGCCCGCAACAATGACCTCTTCATCGCCTGCTCGGATGATTTGATCGGCCATCGTGACGCTTCGCAAGCCAGATGCACACACTTTATTAATGGTTTCTGTTTTCACTTCCCAAGGAATCCCTGCTTCCCTAGCTGCCTGTCTAGAAGGAATCTGTCCCTGTCCTGCCTGAAGAACGTTCCCAAAAATCACTTCATCCACTTGATCAGGGCTTACCCCTGCGCGTCTTAAAGCCTCTTTAATCGCTATTCCCCCAAGCTGTGAAGCCGATAATGTGCTTAGTCCCCCACCAAATTTTCCAAAAGGCGTACGAGCCCCATCGATAATTACTGTTTTTGCCATGATTATTTCCCCCTTCACCCATTTTAAAGAAAACGCTTTCACCACTTTGACTGAACGCTCGCTCGAAAATTCCCCATAAGAAAAGGGACATTTTTCCCTTTTATACTCTTATATTCTTTTATTTTAAAGAAAATAAATTAAAAATCAAACGAAAATAATGAACATTCAAAAAACAAAGGAGCGAGAGAGGAATTCCTCTCTGCTCTATTATTTTTCCTCTTGTGTATCAGCAGCTGTTTCAGCGACGACTGCTTTACGCTGCTCTTCAGCCTGCTCTTCTTCCGGAAGTTCCTCCACTTTTTGTGGGCCGATAACAGCTTTCTCTAGCAATTCGGCTACATCATAAGTGGCGACAGTTTCTTCCACTTCCTTCGCTTTTGTGCCGTCGGAGAGCATCGTCAGGCAGTAAGGGCAGCCGGAGCTAATGACAGATGGGCTGACTGCCAGCGCCTGCTCCGTGCGTGCTACGTTAATGCGATGGCCAGTATCTTCCTCCATCCACATCAGTCCGCCGCCTGCTCCGCAGCACATACCGTCCTGCCGGTTGCGGGCCATCTCTACCAGTTTTACACCTGGTATCGCCTTTAAAATTTCCCGCGGCGGGTCATAGACGTCATTGTAGCGGCCCAAATAACAAGAGTCATGGAAGGTAATTGTCTCATTGACCGGATGCTGCGGCTTCAGGCGCCCTTCTTTCACAAGCTGCGCAAGCAGTTCTGTATGATGATATACCTCTGCTTTGAAGCCCATCGCCGGATATTCATTTTTGAAAATATTGTACGCGTGCGGATCAATCGTGATAATTTTCTCTACACCGTTTTTCTCGAACTCAGCTATATTCGCTGCCGCCAACTCCTGAAATAAAAATTCATTGCCCAGACGGCGCGGCGTATCGCCAGAATTCTTTTCTTTGTTCCCAAGGATCGCAAACTTTACCCCAGCCTCGTTTAACAAACGAGCAAACGAAAGAGCGATTTTCTGGCTGCGGTTGTCAAATGCGCCCATTGAGCCGACCCATAACAAGTATTCAAAGTCCTCTCCTGCTTTTTTCATCTCTTTCACTGTTGGCACATGGACATCGTCGCGTAGCTCACGCCAGTTTTCTTTTTCCTTTCGATTGAGTCCCCAAGGGTTCCCCTGACGTTCAATGCTTTGCATTGCCCGCTGGGCTTCCGGGTCCATTTTTCCTTCGGTTAAAACAAGATAGCGGCGCAGATCAATAATTTTATCGACGTGCTCATTCATAACCGGACACTGGTCTTCACAGTTGCGGCACGTCGTACATGCCCAAATCTCCTCTTCGGTAATCACATCGCCAATCAGGCTGGGGTGATACATAGCAGCTGCTGCTTCTGCCCCACCAGCCAGCGCCAGCTGGTTCCCTTGTGTGTTGGCAAAAGCAAATGCCGGCACCCATGGCTGTTTCGATGTCACGGCTGCCCCTGTGTTCGTTAAATGGTCGCGCAGCTTGACAATTAGGTCCATCGGCGAAAGCATCTTCCCGGTACCGGTAGCCGGACACATATTCGTACAGCGCCCACATTCCACACAAGCGTAAAAATCAATCATTTGCAGCTGATTAAAGTCCTGAATCTTTCCGACACCAAAGGTTTCTTGCGTTTCATCCTCAAAGTCAATTGGCTTTAATGTCCCCGGACGATCCAGGCGATGAAAATACGTATTGACTGGCCCGAAAATTAAATGAGCGTGTTTGGATTGTGGCACATATACAAGGAAGGTGAGCAAAACAAGTAAATGCACCCACCAGGAGACATAGAAAAAAGCAATGGCCACCTTGGTGCTGATTCCTGAAAAGACTACAGCAATAGTAGAAGCGACTGGTTCGATCCACGTCCAGTGAACATCTGCTCCTTCATGCCAGATGAGATCCAAGCCGTTTCCAATTAAGACAGACAGCATTAAGAGTCCGATAAAAATCAGAACGAGGCCATTTTTCCAGCCGCGCTTTAAGCGAACAAGCTTCTCTACATAACGGCGGTAAAACGCCCATACGACGGCTACAAGAATCATTAAGGTCACTAGTTCCTGAAAAAACTTAAACCCTCCATACAGCGGGCCAAGCGGCAGATGTGCCCCTGGGACAATACCCTTGATAATAAAGTCAATGGCACCAAGCTGCACGAGCAAAAACCCGTAAAAGAACATGACATGAATGGCACCGCTTTTTTTGTCTTTCAGCAACTTTTTCTGCCCGAACACGAATACCCAAATTTTCTCCAATCGCTTCTTCACATCGTTGTCAAATGCTTGTTTTTTGCCCAACTTCATGTATTCATAACGAGTTTTTAATAAATAAACGAATAAATACACCCCGTAAGCGATTACAAAAATAGTTGCAATTAAGTTGATCCATAGCAGTCCGTTCATAACCCCTTCCCACTCCTTTCTAAAGTAGCTGCTTCTTACCCCTTTGCAAAAACAGTATTACTATTCAGAATGTTTATACCTTTATTATATTATGAATGAGCATTCAGTCAACCTCTAATTAAAATATTTTTTACGCAATTCCTATGAGAGTCTTTTTTTCTTTTTGGGAAGCATAGAAGTAATGCTGCTTTCTTTAAGGAGGAAAAAGATTCATGAGGATACTTTTCTGGCTCGCTCTCTTCGCTTCATGGCTTGGGCTGGATCTTTATTTCGGCCAAAAAAACGCAGAAAGGCAATCTTTCCAGCGAACGTACCCAAAGAGAAGGGGATCGATTGATTTTATCTGCAGCGGCCCTGAGTTTTTTCAGCAATTTTTTTTCGATATAAAAAATGCTCGTAAACGTGTGTACTGCCTTTTTTATATTGTAAAAGACGATAGTGTTACACGAGAGTTTTTTCACCTATTGAAAGAGAAGGCAAGCAGCGGCATAGAGGTATATCTACTCATGGATTGGCATGGGAGTTTAAAAGTAAAAAGACGCCATCTGGATGATTTAAAACAGGCCGGCGTACAAGTGAGCTTTTTTGGTAAACCCCGGCTTCCTTATTTCTTTTTTACTCTTCAGCAGCGGAATCACCGAAAAATCACCGTCATTGATAGTACAGTTGCCTATCTTGGCGGCTTTAACGTCGGTCGCGAATATATAAATAAAAGCAAAAACCCGCAGCTTTCTCCATGGCGGGATTACCATTTACGCTTAACAGGTCGCAGTGTTATTGATTTAGAAGCAGAGTTCATTGCTGATTGGAACCAGGAGAATCGTCCTCATCTTCGGCAAGTGGAGACAGATTTGGAAAGCGAAAGCGGAGTGGAACATGTTATTTTCCCTTCTGGAAACGGAAATCTTCAAGAAAAATTAATCAATCTCATCCAGCACACCCAGCACTCTATTTTTATTGGAACGCCTTACTTTATTCCAACGAAGCCTATCTTTGATGAGCTCCTCCGCGCACTGGAGCGTGGTGTCTGTGTTACGGTTCTGATCCCCGGTAATGAAGATCATCCGCTTGTAAAAGAAGCTGCCTGGCCATTTTTAAGAGAGCTGCTGCTTTTTCCAAATGCCCATATTCAATCATTTACAAACGGGTTTTACCACGCGAAAATTATTATTTTCGATGATAAGGTATGTGATCTTGGCACAGCAAACTTTGATGCCCGTAGCCAGATCATCAACTTTGAGTGTAACTGTTTTATTTACAGTGAGGCATTCATTCATCAAATTCGTCCTTTTCTTGAGGAAGATCTAAAAAACAGCCGACCGCTTGCGATAAAAGATTTGTACCCTTTCACTTTTAGCGAAAAGGTGAAAACAAAAGCTGCCCATTTATTGAAGGATTTTTTGTAATAGAAGAAAGCTTGCCCTGCAGTTTGCAGGGCAAGCTTTTTCTTTACATTTTTTCAGGTGCGGATACGCCAATAAGCTGCAGAGCATTTTTTAATGTAATCTGCACAGCTTTTACTAAAGCAAGGCGAGCTTCAGATAATTGTTTATTATTTGGATCTAACACTTTTTCCGCATTATAGAAGCTATGGAACGCAGCGGATAGTTCTTGAATATAGTTAGCAATGCGGTGCGGGATACGCTTCTCAGCAGCTTCCGCCACCACTTGCGGAAAATCGCCGACTTTCTTTAGCAAGTCGATCTCTTTCTCAGCACCGATGAGTGACAAGTCTGCTTCTTTGTTAACTGTGATCTCCTGTTCTTCTCCCTGGCGCAAAATACTGCTAATACGGGCATGTGCGTACTGTGCATAGTAGACAGGATTCTCATTTGACTCAGATACAGCCAGATCGAGGTCAAAGTCCATATGTGTGTCACCGCTTCTCATAGCAAAGAAATAGCGAACAGCATCTAATCCAACCTCTTCAACAAGCTCCCGCATCGTTACTGCTTTTCCGGTCCGTTTGCTCATTTTCATTTTCTCGCCGTTTTTGTATAAATGAACAAGTTGAATAACCTCAACTTCTAAATTATCCGGATTATAGCCAAGTGCTTCTACCGCTGCTTTCATTCGTGGAATGTAGCCGTGGTGATCGGCTCCCCAAATATTGATTACTTTTTGGTAGCCGCGCTCAAATTTGTCTCTATGATATGCAATGTCTGGCGTTAAATAGGTGTAGGTGCCATCATTTTTCACTAAAACGCGATCTTTGTCATCCCCGAATGCCGTTGAGCGGAACCAAACCGCCCCATCCTCTTCATAAATATGGCCTTTTTCACGTAAGGCAGCAAGCGCTTCATCAATCTTTCCATTTTTGTAAAGGGAAGTTTCCGAATACCAAACATCGAATGGAACACGAAAATTCTCCAGGTCAGTTTTTAGCTTTTCCATTTCATACTTCAGGCCATATTCCCTGAATGCCTCATATCGCTCTTTCTCCGTCATTGCAGCGAACTTATCACCAAACTCATCAGCTAACTTTTTTCCGATGCCAACGATGTCCTGACCGTGGTAACCGTCCTCCGGCATTTCCTTATCTTGGCCGAGCGCCTGGAAATAGCGGGCTTCAACAGATAAAGCCAAATTGTTGATTTGGTTGCCAGCATCGTTAATGTAATATTCTCTGGTAACGTTGTAACCGGCTTTTTCAAGCACGTTGCACAAGGAATCGCCGACAGCGGCTCCCCTGGCATGACCAAGATGCAAATCTCCCGTTGGGTTGGCAGATACAAACTCCACTTGAACCTTTTCATTGTGACCAGCGTCTGTTTTCCCATAATCCCCGCCTTCTTTTAATACAACTGGAATCAGGTCGGTTAAATACGCGTTGTTCATATAAAAGTTAATAAAGCCAGGACCAGCAATTTCAATTTTTTCAATGGAGGCTTTTGAGAGATCAAAGTGAGCAATAATCTCTTCTGCAATGACACGCGGAGCTTTCTTCGCCACGCGAGCCAGCTGCATCGCCATGTTCGTTGAATAGTCACCGTGTGCCTTTTCCTTTGGCGTTTCTAATACTACAACGGGAATTTCTTCTTCCTGAGCTAAACCGGCCTTCAACACTGCCGCCTTTACTTCCTCCTTTAACTCCTCCTGTACCTTCTCTGCTACGTTCATTTCTATGATACCTCCTCAATATTCTTCGATGCTTTAAAGAATGGGAAATGCCCCTTGTTATGTTCCTCCTATGAAACGTTTCTCTATGTACTTTTAAACGTAAGATCCAGTGTATAACTGCCCACTGCTATTCCCTGCATAAGCAAATGGTAGTCAAGCCGGAGCGCTCCTTCAAGTTGCGATTCTTTGTATGTATGGCTGTGCGACAGCTTGTTTGTTCGAGTTGACATAGCCAATGTGCCTTGAGGACTCTCGTATGAACCATTCATTTGTTCCTTCTCGTTAAACGGCAGTCTCATCTTGATAGCACCGCTGCGTAAAATAACAGCGCCTTTGTCAGAAAACTTCACAATCGTTTGAATCGTGCCCTCTTCTTGAATTTCATTATACTTCAAAAAAAAGGACCCATTCTTTTCCTGAAATTCCCCGGAGAGCATAAATTTAAAAACTTCCTTCTCTCCCTCATGTTCAATGCTTGTTGTTAAATGGATATCGACAGGAACAGATGCTTGCGGATTCTGTGCCAAGCTGTTCACATCCTTTTAAAAATTCTTCCTTATAACTTATTAAGTATAAAAATGTTTATTTAAAAATGCAATGGACATCGTTGAAATTTCGCTGAATGCATGATTAAAGAGGGATCACTTGTGGTACATCAATAGAAAAAGGGATTGGAGTTGTTGAACGATGGAAGAGGTAAAAAGAATATACTATGTAGATCCTGCCAGTAAAGAAGTGTTGCCCACCGCTGCAAGTGAAGGCAATTTCAGAATAGAAGCCACTGATCAGGAGGCCGCTTTTATCAAGCGTGTCTTTGAAGAAGAATATGGAGCTGAGATTGAAACCTTTGTCCGCGCTCATGTTCCTTATCTCGATTATTCTTACAAAGAAAAAAATGATAAGTATGACCGGGCGCTTATCGCCATTTACGGTTTGATTTATAAATTTGGCGACGAGCAAGCCCGACGCCATATTGATGAGATGGGCATTTTAGATGAATACCGCCTCAATGATAGAAAAGACTTTTAATTATATTTCCCAAAAGAATTAAGCACCCGGCAATCTCGTATGCCGGGTGCTATTTTAGAAGGCTAACCAATCGGCCTCCCCTGATTGAGTACAACGTCTCATTCTATTCTCTCTAACCGAACGGCTCTTACTTTGCCTTGTTCACTAAGCCCCAGCCAAGCAGCATTTCACGAATTAGCTTAGCGGCAGTATTGGCCGTTTGTTCGGAAGGATCGTAGATTGGAGCTACTTCTACAAGGTCACCGCCAACAACGTTCACTTCGGAATGGGCAATTGCATGGATAGCCGCCAGCAATTCCTTGGAAGTAATTCCTCCTGCGTCCACCGTTCCAGTTCCCGGAGCATGAGCTGGATCAAGAACGTCAATATCAATTGTGACATATACCGGCCGGCCAGCAAGCTTCGGCAAAATTTCTTTCAGCGGCTCAAGTACTTCAAATTTAGAGATATGCATCCCATTTTTCTTCGCCCATTGAAACTCTTCTTTCATTCCGGAACGAATACCGAAGGAGTAAACATTTTCAGGATGAATCAATTCAGCAATCTTTCTGATTGGCGTAGAGTGGGAAAGCGGTTCGCCTTCATACTCTGTACGGAGATCTGTATGGGCGTCCATATGAATAATTGCCAGATTAGGATATTTTTTTGCGACAGCCTTCATGACCGGCCAGGAAACAAGGTGCTCGCCGCCCATGCCAAGCGGAAATTTTCCGTCTGCTAATAGACTGTCAATGTAGTTCTCGATTAAATCCAGACTTTTTGCTGCATTGCCAAAAGGCAGCGGAATATCCCCCGCATCAAAATAATTAACCTCCGCCAGTTCGCGATCCAGATAAGGACTGTACTCCTCCAAGCCAATTGATACTTCACGAATACGCCCCGGGCCAAAACGGGAACCTGGACGGTAGCTGACTGTCCAGTCCATTGGCATGCCGTATAAGACTACCCGGCTGTTCTTATATTCCTGCTGGGCACCAATAAAGATGTTGCCCGAATACGCTTCATCAAAACGCATAACTTTCCCACCTCTTTTATCAAAATAGCCGATTACTCAGTTAAATCTTTTACAAATTTCGGTAGAACGAACGACGCCTTGTGCAGTTCCTTCGTATAATATTTCGTCTCAATTTCGTGGAAATGCTCATCGCTCACTTCCAACGGATCATATTTTTTTGAGCCGATGGTGAATGTCCACATGCCACTCGGATAAGTAGGGATATTCGCTGTATACAAGCGTGTAATTGGGAAAATTTCTTTTACATCACGCTGTACTTCACGAATTAGATCTGCTTTGAACCAAGGATTATCTGTTTGTGCAACAAAAATACCATCCTCTTTTAGTGCTTTGGCAATGCCGGCATAAAAGCCCTTAGTAAACAAGCTTGCTGCCGGGCCAACTGGTTCTGTTGAATCAACCATGATTACATCATATTCATTTTCACTCTTAGCAATATGCATAAACCCATCATCTACACGTACATCCACACGCGCATTGTCCAGTTCCCCTGCAATTTCAGGCAGGAACTTCTTTGAATATTCGATTACTTTACCGTCAATATCAACAAGTGTTGCTTTTTTCACTTCCGGATGCTTTAACACCTCGCGGATGACACCGCCGTCCCCACCACCGACAACTAAAACATTTTCCGGGTTTGGGTGAGTAAACAATGGTACGTGTGCCACCATTTCATGGTAAACAAATTCATCTTTTTGAGATGTCATAACCATGCCGTCTAAAAACAGCATGTTGCCCCATTCCTCTGTCTCCATCATTTCTAAATATTGAAAATCGGTTTGCTCTGTATGAAGCGTACGCTTAACCTTCATTGTAATCCCAAAGTTTTCCGTCTGTTTTTCTGTATACCAAAGTTCGCTCATGTCATCTCTTCCTTTCTGCAAATGAATGTTTTCCAATTGCACTGAAAAAAGTATAGTGGAATCCCGCAAAAATTCAAGTTATTTTTTCCGCCGGTTCCATCTGTATGAAAATATCCCTCTACTACGTTTAAAAATTAGGAATTTTTTTCATACTATGTGTAATTATTCTTTTTAAGGCAGGTAACCTTATATGACAGTCATTACCCTGTCAGGCTATCACAAAACAGTTAAATGGATACGCGCAGGATTGTTTCTCGGTCTTTTTGCTGCGGCTGGCCTGTTGCTGCTTATTGGAGCCGGTTTTTTATACGTAAAGATGCTGGGCGAACCGGAAGTGGCCGTCCCGCAGTCTACAATTTATTATGCCGCTGACGGACAGGTGATCGGTGAAAGCTATACCGGGGAAAAAAGGTATTGGGTCAGTCTTGATAAAGTATCCCCCTACCTTGTTCAAGCTACTCTTGCTGTAGAAGATAAGAAGTTCTTCGAGCATAATGGCTTTGATTTTAAACGAATGGCAGGAGCGGCCGTCGCTGATGTGAAAGCCATGGCTAAAGTTCAAGGAGCCAGCACGATTACCCAGCAATACGCCCGAAACCTGTATCTTTCCCATGATAAAACATGGAAGCGTAAATTGTCTGAAGCGCTCTATACCGTTCGGATTGAAATGAACTATACGAAGGAACAAATTTTAGAAGGTTATTTAAATACAATTTATTATGGACACGGGGCCTATGGCATTGAAGCTGCCAGCCAATTCTATTTCGGCAAGAGTGCAAAAAACCTGTCATTAGCAGAAGCCAGCATGCTCGCCGGCGTACCAAAGGGCCCCTCTATTTATTCGCCCCTTTCGTCACTAGCAAAGGCTAAAGAACGACAAAAGGTAATTTTAAATGAAATGGAAGAGAGTGGTGTGATTACACCTGAGCAACACCAGAGAGCAGTTGCAGATAAAGTGCACATCATTGGTGAGCATTTGCATACCGATTCGGAAGCAGCTCCCTACTTTCGGCAAGCTGTCCAGCAAGTACTCGCTAATAAGCTAGGCGTGGATGAACAGACCATTGCACTTGGCGGACTGCGTGTTTACACTACGTTAAACAGGGAGCATCAATACATTGCCGAGAAAACCATTAAAAAAGTGATTCCTGACGATTCCGACATTCAGCCCGCATTCGTTTCCATTGAACCGAAAACACACTTTGTCACTGCTCTTGCTGGAGGAAAAGACTTTAACGAGAGCTCTTATAACCGGGCAATCCAGGCTATTCGCCAGCCAGGATCGACATTTAAGCCATTTTTATATTATGCGGCACTTGAAAACGGCTATACTCCCGCCACCCGGCTAACAAGCGAAAAAACAGCCTTCCAGTACGATAATGGCCAAAAGGTATATAAGCCAAGCAATTTTAACCAACGCTATGCTGACGGAGAGGTAACCATGGAACAGGCGCTTGCTGTTTCAGATAATATTTATGCCGTTAAAACACACTTGTTTTTAAAGCCGGAAACCCTTGTTAAAACAGCGGAGCGTTTTGGAATATCCACCCAGCTAAAACCACTGCCGTCACTGGCACTGGGTACATCCGGGGTCCGTGCGCTCGAAATGGTGAATGCTTACGCCACCATAGCAAACGGCGGAAAATACGAAGAGCCTATTTTTATTCAGCGGGTAGAGAATGCGAACGGAGAGGTTCTTTACGAACATAAACCGGACAAAGAGCAGCGATTTGATAAAAAACAAACAGCCGTACTCACTCATATGATGACCGGGATGTTCGACAAAAATCTAAGTAGCTATGCTAGTGTGACCGGCGCTTCGCTCGTGCCGAAAATGACACGTCCCTACGCCGGCAAGTCAGGGTCAACTACTTATGATTACTGGATGATCGGATTCACTCCCCAGCTGGCTGCCGGCATATGGACAGGATATGACGATGGCAGGGAAATAAGGAAAGTTGAGGACAAGCATTATGCCAAAGACATGTGGCTCAGTTTTATGGAGAATGCTCACCGAGGCAAAGCGGTGAAGAAATTTCCAAAGCCTAAAGGCGTCATCGCCGTAGATATCAACCCGGAGAATGGAAAGATCGCGAGCAGCCACTGTCCAGTAACGAGAAAAATGTATTTTATAGAAGGGACCGAGCCAGAAGAATACTGCACGGATCATTTACCGAAAAAAGAGAAAACCAAAGAAAAGAAAAACGAGGAAAGCTGGATGAAGCGTCTATTTCCTCTTTTCTAGACAAAAACTCTACTATTTTTACCCTTTTTGTCTTTGTCAAATGATGCGCTCACCTAACTAAAATAGGACAAGAAAAAACCCCGGATGTGCGGTCCGGGGCTTTTTCTTGTCCTAGCTTATGCAATTTATGCATTACCTTAAGTGTACTTTCTTTCTAGTTATTGGGCAAGATGTGAACATCATTTTCAAAAAACGTTCAAATATTGTTCACTAAAAAGGGAATAAAAGGATAATCAATCTGTTAAGTCTTCCTTTAACTTTGCAGAAGAGTTTTCCCACATTTCAGCATTATGATTTTGTAAAAAAGCTTTCAGCACCTCTTTCGAAGGAGCATCCATATGTTCGACAATCACATGGCTTTTCAACGATTTATCCATGCGATTCACATGTTCGGGAAGCGACTTGTAGCCGCGACGTTTTTCACGATTGACCGTTAACTCGCACGCTGTGACACCTGCATAGAAGGGGCCCTTCTCTCCCTGGTCTACCGTTACCCAGACGAGCCAGTATGGCTTGGCGCCTTCCGGAACCTCTTCTTTGTTTGAGAGGAACTTAATTCCTTTTTCTACAGCACTGCGGGCGTGCATAGCACCTACATCAATGAAGGCTTCTCTCTCCTCCACGTCGATAAAGACTGGAGAAACATTCTCCAGGGAAAGAGCTCCTTTTCCAAAGCCTTTGTGACCATCTGTTGGATCATTTTTAATAATATTAAAGCCAACCTTTTTCTTTTTTTCCATAAGACATTCTCCTTTCTTACAGTCGCATTAACCAAACAGTATCATAAAAATCGTGTTAAAGCCTTGAATGATGGAAGGCAACACAAAACTAAAAATTGGCTGGATTGTGTATTGATAAAGCGGTGTAATGACAAGAATCAAAAAGATTAGCGTGCCATACTGCTCGTACTGCGTTAACTTAACCCGGACAGATGGCGGGACGATATCCTCGATAATCCGGTAACCGTCAAGCGGCGGCAGCGGCAACAGGTTAAACACGAATAAAACAACATTGAGCCAAACCATCATATTAAGCAGATCAATAAAAAATGGCGGCAGCCCTGCACCAACAGAAAAAAATAAAATTCCGTAAGCAATGGCGGCAATTAAAAAATTGCTCAGAGGGCCGGCAAGTGATACTAGTATTCCTGCAAGGCGGGGATTTTGAAAATTTCGGCGGTCAACCGGTACTGGCCTTGCCCATCCGAATCCAGCAATTAAAAGTAAAATTGTCCCGATAGGATCGAGATGATGAACAGGATTGAGCGTTAGCCGGCCTTGGTTCTTTGCCGTATCATCCCCGAATTTATGAGCAACATACGCATGGGCAAATTCATGGAAGGTGAAGGCCACAATGAGCGTAATCACGACAAACGGCAGTTCCTGCAATGAAAAAGCTAAAAATCGGTCCAAATGTTAAACCCCTTTATTTTATTTTAGTAGAGATTTTCATCTTGATATATTGCTTGTCCCCTTTGAAAAGCATACAATTTGGTTGTATTGTTATTGAACCATATGGAAGGGAGCCAAGAAATATGCCTTACGTAACTGTAAAAATGCTAGAGGGCCGTACAGAAGAGCAGAAAAAGGCGCTTGTCGAAAAAGTGACAGCCGCTGTGACGGAAACAACTGGCGCTTCTGTGGACAAAGTAGTGGTTTTCATTGAAGAAATGTCTAAAAACCATTATGCTGTTGCCGGTAAAAGACTCAGTGACGAAGATTAATGGCTTAATCGGTAAAAGAGTCCGTTTGAAAGCGGGCTCTTTTATTGCCCCATTCCGTGCTCCTTGAAGACTTGAGGCTATCAGCCACTCTCGTTACATGGCTGCAAATCATCATTTCATCAACTCAGCCTAGGCTTCTCATTCCTTAGCATCGGGTTTTGCTTTCCTTATTGCAGTTGGGCTTTTAACTGCTCAATATAAGTATAAGCTTCTTCAATCTCTTCCTCGGTGTAGCGCTGTTTTCTTTTTAATGTAAAAATCTTTTCTGCTACTTCCTCTCTCGTCAGTGCATCGAAGTAAAGAACGGTAGACACAAGCTCAAGGAATCGGGCGCTTTGGTTATTCATTTCTGTGACCGCTTCCTGTAAATGCGGTATGTCTACTTCAGCATGCTGAAGAAAAGCTTTGCCTTCTTCTGTTAACGTATAACGGTATTGATAATAACCGCCTTTTTTCTCTCTAACTTCATCAATAAATTCCATGTTGCATAATTCTTCCACTCGAAGCGTTAGCTCTTCTGAATAAGGGCCATAAAAATGAAACTCAAATTTCTCCTGAAAAGGAAATGAAATTTTCTTCGCAATGTAGATCATCTTTTGCAGTTTTTTCCGCCCAATGACTTCTCCGCAGGCCGCAAAGACCCCCATCAATTTTGCATGCTCTTTTAACAACTTTTCTCAACTCCCACTGTATCATTCCCGGCGTCAGATTTCTAAAATGGATCGTATTTGCCGTTTAATATTGCGTTTTGACGAATCGTCATTTAATAAATCGGCAGGAAAATATAACTTATGGTCTGTTCGTCTCTTACCTGAAATGGCATCAACAATATCCGACTCACGTGATAGTTCGCGCAGCTCCCCTGTATTCATCAACAAGTAAATCGGCAGCCGCTCCTCTTCTTCTCCCGGCCGATAGAAATCGTAAGGAAGGTCCGACGAAGAATCAAACACAAGATAGTATTCCGGGTCAATGCCGGCTTTTCTAAACAATGCTTCCAGCTCGCTATGCTTGCGGTACTCTTTAGCAGGGTCAAATTCGACGTACTTAAATAAATCTCGATTGACAAATCGGCGGCACAAGTCACTTAGAATCGGATCTTTTTCTTCCTGCCAAACTTGAAAGTAATACAGCATGACCGCTTCATCGAGTTTCAAGTAGTCTGCAAGACTATATTGTTCTTGAAAGATGGAGTAAAAATGCAAAGGTGCATATGTAAAAGCGTAGCCTTGGCGGTCCAGCTCTTTCGCCCGATGGAGAATTTTTGTCAGCAGAACTTCTGCACTTCGGGTTACCGGATGGAAATATACTTGCCAATACATTTGATAGCGGCTCATAATATAGTCTTCTACCGCATGCATCCCGCTTTGCTTGAAGACAACTTGATCCTCACGCGGCCGCATCACACGCAGCAGGCGCTCCATATCAAAATGTCCGTAGCTGACCCCAGTGAAATATGCATCACGCTGGAGATAATCCATTCGGTCTGCATCAATCTGGCTCGAGATTAAACTGACAACAAGCTTGTTTTCATGAGTTTTGCCAATGACCTCTGCCACTTGTTTAGGAAAGTCTTTACTCACTCTTGATAACACAGCATTCACTTCAGTTTCTCCAAGAATAATCTGCTTCGTAAACTCTTCATGATCGAGCTGAAACACTTTTTCGAATGAATGTGAAAACGGTCCATGTCCGACATCATGCAAAAGAGCGGCACACAACGAAAGCAGGCGGTCCTCCCTGTTCCATTCTGGACGCTCTGCAAATACATCGTCGACAATGCGTCTAACAATCTCATAAACGCCTAGTGAATGATTAAAACGGCTATGTTCCGCTCCATGGAACGTCAAATATGTCGTTCCAAGCTGACGAATCCGACGCAGCCGCTGGAACTCTTTTGTACCGATCAAATCCCAAATAACTAAATCGCGAACGTGGATATAACGGTGAACAGGGTCCTTAAACACTTTTTCTTCTTTCAGCTTGCTCTTTGCGTACTCCATTTTGTCCCCCCTATTCATACTTATTCATTATTTTAATTATAGCGAAGAAATTATGAAGATAGGAGGAAGAAACCTTCTTTCTCCTGCATATAGTGAAATAAAGGGGGCGTTCTATGTGCTCTTTGTCGAAGAAATACCGGTAGGAAACGAAGTTCATAGAATCATTCACCGATTCTGGAGCCGGTGCTTCTTAAACAAAAAATCACCTTATCCAACATCCGACAGGTGATTCATCTTTATCTCTTTAGCTTCTTCTTTACTTTTTCCATAAGTTCTTCTTCAGTTAAAGCAGCAACCGGTCGGTTATTGACAAAAGTAAATGTTTTTTACGGCCAGGGCCGCAGTAAGACTGACAGGCTACGTCGATTTTTGCTTCTGGATCGATGCCCTTCAGCTTTGGCACAAGAGTTTTCAAGTTAACTGCCTGGCAATCATCGCAAACTCGAAATTCGTTTGCCATCTATATACAATCCTTTCTTAAATAAGGTTAAGCTAAACGGTATTTTACATCGAAAAAAAACGGTTGGCAAGCACTCGAATCGTCCTTGAAGCTTTCGTGTGCCGGCTAAACAGGGAAACTAGCAGAAAAAAATTATTTTTTAATATTGGTATAAATCTAACGTATTTGGATCATCCTGTCAGTAATTAAACTTTTACTAAAACAAGGAGTTGAATGTAATGAAAAACAGACAAGATGCATGGTCAGAGGAAAATGATCTATTGCTCGCTGAAACAGTATTGCGCCACGTGCGTGAAGGAAGTACACAATTAAATGCGTTCGAGGAAGTGGGAGATCAGCTAAACCGGACTTCTGCTGCCTGCGGCTTTCGCTGGAACGCAGTTGTTCGCCATCAATATGAAAAAGCACTCGCTCTCGCTAAAAAACAACGCAAACAACGCAACCGACTGCTTGGAAAAGAACAAGGCGGCAAGAAAAAATTGTTGTATCAGCCTCCTGTTCCTTCTATTGAAGAAGTCGAGGCTATGTCTTTGCCGCTTCCTAATGATATAGAGATAGAAACTGAACAGCTGCCGTATGTGTCACCGGTGAACAATGAAGAACTGTCTATGGAAAAAGTGATTGCCTTTTTACAAACTCTGTCTAGCACTACTTACCAGTCAGACCGTCTAAAACAAGAGAATGCAAGATTAAAGCATGAAGTAGAGCAGCTGACAAAAGAGAAAGCCGCATTGGAAGAAACTGTACGCGAGCTAGAGCAAAACACTGTCACTATGCAAGAAGACTATGAAACACTAATAAAGATAATGAACCGTGCCAGAAAGCTCGTTCTCTTTGATGAAGAAGAGCCTAGTCCTACAGCCTTTAAAATGGACCGCAACGGTAACCTGGAAAAGCTAGCTGAATAAATAAAGGTGTCCCGAGAGCTTCGTCTTTCGGACACCTTTCTTTTTTGACAGCCTGCTGCTGATTGAATACATGAATATGAGAAAAGAATATAGAAACCTTTTAGAGATGCCGCTTATCTGTTTTTCTTCAGCTTTCTGCGGTCAAGGCTTTTTCATTGCGTTCGGTTACGCGCTGTAAATACCCTTGGTAAAGATCCACTTCTTCTCCATGCAGTGAACTCGCATAGAGACGGCCGGCATGTTGATGAAGAGTATTTAAAAACCGCAGCATCACATCTTGGACAGTAAGTTTGCGGCCCAGCAGTTCAGACAATGAAGCCATCACCTCGGGCTGGATATCAGGGTAATCCCACTTGGTTATTTCTGTTTTTTTGGCTGTCTCGTAGAAGCGGCGGATAAGTGATGCTCTTTCTGAGCCGCTGCCGCTTACACATAAATAAATCTGAACAGCCACTCCACGGCGAATGCGCCGTTGGGAAATGCCGGCAAACTTTTTTCCACCGATGCTTAAATCATAACTTCCCGGACAATAAGAGCCTACAATTTCATAGGCGTCAATCCTTGCAGAAAAGCCGGAAAACATTTGTTTAATCAACAGATACATCGCTTCATAGCCACGATCAATATCAATCCCTTTTTCTGTATCAGGAAAAATAAGCGATAAATTAAGCACACCCTCATCAAGTGCTACAGCAAGCCCCCCGAGTTACGAACGATAACTTGTAAACCAGCTTCTTGTAAAAGCTTGATTCCCTCCTGCAGGAAAGGAAGTTTTGTGTCCTGGATACCGAGCACTACGGTGTTATGGTGAACCCATGCTCTCGCAGTCGGTGGGCTGGAGCCAGCACCGACTGATGTACATAATGTATCATCGGCGGCAAACGACTGAAGTGCGCTGAACATCGGCCCTAAGCTTGACTGATCAATCAGGCGCCACTCCGGCTGCTTAAGTAATTGTAGCGATTCATTCATAATGTGTTCTCCTTCTCGATAGTCACATCAAAAAAACCGGCAGACGCCGGTCTGACCTTACTTTATCGGGAACAGTCATTCAATGCAACTGTTATTTTAGTGACTGGGCAGCAGTAATCAGCGCCAGTTTGTACACATCTTCTTCACTGCAGCCGCGGGACAGGTCATTCACCGGCGCATTCAATCCTTGCAAGATCGGTCCAACCGCTTCAAAGTTACCAAGACGCTGGGCAATCTTATAACCGATATTCCCTGCTTCTAAGCTTGGAAAAATAAAGACATTGGCATCTCCTTGAATGACCGAATCCGGCGCCTTCTTCCTAGCAACAGACGGAACAAATGCTGCATCAAATTGAAATTCTCCGTCAATGACCAATTCTGGTTCTCTCTCTTTCGCTAATTGGAGGGCTTCTTCCACTTTTTCCGTTTCCGGGGACTTCGCCGATCCTTTTGTCGAGAAGCTCAGCATAGCAATCCGCGGCGAAAGGTCAAACATTTCTGCCGTTTTGGCACTCTCAATGGCAATTTCCGCTAAATCATTGCTATCTGGAGCAATATTGATCGCACAATCAGCAAAAACATATTTCTCTTCTCCACGTACCATAATAAACACACCAGATGTTTTTTTGACTCCTTGCTTTGTTTTGATAATTTGTAAGGCCGGGCGAACCGTATCAGCTGTAGAATGGGCAGCCCCGCTTACAAGCCCTTCGGCATAGCCTTTGTAAACAAGCATTGTACCAAAATAATTTTCATCCATTAAGATATTCTGTGCTTCCTCTTCTGTTGCTTTGCCTTTCCGGCGTTCAACGAATGATTGAACAAGTTCATTAAGACGACTGTCGCTTGCAGGATCAACAATTTCGATTCCTTCCAGTCCTGCTTGCAGCTGGGAAGCCTTCTGCTTAATTTCCTGCTCATCGCCGATGAGGATCGGTGTTAACAGATTTTCTTTCGCCAGCCGGCTCGCAGCAGCTACTATGCGTTCATCATGTCCTTCCGGGAAAACAATTCTTACGTTCTGTCCGGAAAGCTTGTTTTCTAAAGCCGTAAATAAATCACTCATTCCAATTCCCTCCTTATCCCTTCCTATACTCAGGATACCTTCTACAGTTATGATTTTACATAATAAAATGTCTCTTCTCCATCATTCCCTCTCCTTTTTATGTTCACACACCCGTCAAAGCACTTTTATGGATTGCCTCCAGATGTATGTTATATTAATAACTGAAAACATTTACATAAGGAGTGAATAAGATGAGTGAAGCTGCAAAAACAATTGACGGCTGGTATTGTCTGCATGATTTTCGTCTGATTGATTGGACGACTTGGAAGTTGCTTTCAAGTGATGAACGTCAAACAGCTATTTATGAGTTCCAGCAATTTCTCAATAAGTTAAATGCCGTTCACGAGGCAAAAGAGGGAAGCCATGCGTTTTACAGCATCGTTGGCCAAAAAGCTGATTTTATGCTGATGATTCTTCGCCCGACAATGGAAGAGTTAAATGCTATTGAAACGGAATTCAACAAGTTAAAAATTGCCGAATGCACAATCCCAGGCTATTCTTACGTATCTGTTGTCGAATTGAGCAATTACTTATCCAGTGATGAAGATCCATATCAAAACCCGCAGATTCGTTCCCGCTTATATCCTGAGCTGCCAAGAGCAAAGCATGTTTGCTTCTATCCAATGGATAAGCGCCGCCAAGGAGAAGATAACTGGTACATGCTCCCAATGGAAGAGCGCGGGAAACTTATGCGCAGCCATGGCATGATCGGCCGCCAATATGCTGGCAAAGTGAAACAAATTATTACTGGGTCTGTCGGTTTCGATGATTATGAATGGGGCGTTACACTATTCGCTGACGATGTGCTTCAATTTAAAAAACTTGTATATGAAATGCGGTTTGATGAAGTCAGCGCCCGTTACGGCGAATTCGGAGCGTTCTTTGTCGGCAATCTGCTCGATGATTCTAAGTTGGAGCAAATGCTGCAAATTAATTAAAAAACTGCCTAAAGCCTTTTCTACATTTTAGAAAAGGCTTTTTATTTTGTCATGAAACTCAAATTTCCACATACACATTAATTGACAACCGATTTGAAAAATCTATTCGTTCAAGGAGGGTTCCTGTGAGTCCATCAACTGCTAGTCCATATAGGCAAAGTGGTATGCCATCTTATTATTATCAGCCCTATCCAATGTATACAGCCCCTACTACTCCAAGCGTACCTCCCGGGGGCATATCATCTTCACCAGGAGGCGGAATAAATGTCCCTGGCATGCTGCCTTCAGAACAGTCATACATCGAGAATATTTTTCGTCTGAACCGCGGAAAACCAGTAACAGTCTACACAACGTTTGAAAACAACCGTGAATGGAATGCGAAAATCTTTAAAGGAATTATTGAAGCTGCCGGACGTGACCACTTAATCTTGAGTGATCCGCAAACAGGAATGCGCTATTTAATCCTGATGGTCTCTTTAGATTATGCTACCTTTGATGAGCCGATAGAATACAATTATCCGGTCCCTGGTGGAGCGGGGGCAGGAACAGGTGGCGGACTTGCTTCCTATCCGCCACGTTAATTAATAAAAGCTGCTCTCTTTTTTCAGAGAGCAGCTTTTATATTAGAATTTTATAGCCGCTAAAACGAGCAGCACCCAGCCCACTAGAAAAGCAACACCGCCAATTGGCGTGATAGCTCCTAGCACTTTGATCCCCGACAGCGTGAGAGCATACAAGCTGCCTGAAAAAATAACCGTTCCGATAAGCATCA
This sequence comes from Bacillus sp. PK3_68, assembly GCF_003600835.1. Classification (NCBI taxonomy): domain Bacteria; kingdom Bacillati; phylum Bacillota; class Bacilli; order Caryophanales; family Bacillaceae; genus Bacillus; species Bacillus sp. PK3_68. Next base: position 2,428,013 of record NZ_NQYC01000001.1, read on the forward strand.
TCCAGCCAGACCAGTTCAACATAGAGCTAAACTGGACTTGCCCTATAAGGATACCAACTAGAACCATTCCTAAAGCGTGAAACATTTGGTATTGAACACCGGTTTTCCAAATTTCCAAGTACTTCGGCTCTACTTTCCCTTCCAAGCCGTGGGCGCCAAACGCGCCAAGCGCTACAGATAAAAAGGCATTGATTGCCCCAATGATAATAAATAGTTTCATTTTCTTCTCCTTAAAAATCAAATATAGAATCGCCATTTGCCCCATCGTCCGTTTGAAGCTTTTCAGCCTGGCTTAATGCTGGTTGCGCCGGCTGAGAGGCTACCTGCCGAATCGGCAGTGACTCAGGGAGGACAGCCGCTGCTCCTGTCTTGTCTGACTCATCAAGCAGCACTTCACATAACGTCCGGACGGTGTAAATATGCTGCTTCATCATGCCACTTTTTTCAGCAAGTCGTGCCTGCCGGATCTCTTCTTCTATTTTATTTAAGACGGATAAATGAGAAATGTTTATTTTCATGCACCTCCTACTACTTTTTAACGAGCTTAGGCGTGAATTGGCGGCATGGATGACCAGAAGCCTGCAGAACGAATGCTGACGGCAGCTGCCTCGTCTTAAAACCGTATGCCCGACAGCCGCGCGGGCTTTTGTGGTCCCACGTAACAAAAAAGTATTTGCACTGAAAACAATTCACCTTTTCCATTTATCCGCTCACGCCCCTTCTGCTTTTCATTCTAACAAATTTTATCCAATCGGAATAAGAATTCTTTTTGACAAAGGCGAATGCTGTCATTTATTAGCTTTGTTTCACGTGAAACAGCGTATATTGACGAAATTTATTGATCGTTTATTTCCCAATGAATCGGCTCTTCTCCAAACCTCTCCAGACATTCATTGGCTTTTGAAAAAGGACGGCTGCCAAAGAAGCCTCTTGAAGCCGATAGAGGACTTGGATGCGGTGCTTGAATGATGCAATGTTTCTTTTCGTCAATCAGCACAAGCTTCTTTTGAGCTGGCTTTCCCCATAAAATAAACACAACGGGCTTTTCACGGCTGCTGATCAAGGAAATAATCCGGTCCGTCAGCCGCTCCCAGCCTTTTCCTTGGTGGGAATGAGCTTCACCTTGTCGCACAGTCAGCACGGTATTGAGCAAAAGCACCCCTTGCTCTGCCCATGGCACCAAGTAACCGTTGTGCGGAATGGGACATCCTAAATCGCTATGCAGCTCTTTAAAAATATTTCGCAGGGAAGGCGGCACTGGAACATCCGGCTTCACTGAAAAACTTAATCCATGCGCTTGTCCAGGACCATGATAGGGGTCCTGTCCGAGAATAACTACCTTTACGTCTTTATAAGCTGTATAACGAAGAGCATTGTAAATATCATCCATATTAGGGTAAATTGTTTTTGTTGCATATTCCTTTTTGAGAAATTCACGCAGCTCCTGGTAATAAGGTTTCTCAAACTCTTCCGCCAGCAGCTCGCCCCAGTCGTTTTGCAATATTTTCTTTGTCATTCCCACCACTCCTTCTCCATCATCCTGATAATTGTTAGAATCTGGTCTCTTACTATCCTGAAATCTTTACAGTTGCTTTATACCCGATATGCTCAAAAATTGCTCAAGCGATTGTATGGCATTTTCTTCGGCTTTTTGAAGCAGCCCCTGCTCAACCGCTTCTTTTTTAATTAACTGCCTAGCTTCATCTGCAAGGGTATACCCTTCTTTCCAATCCACCTTTCCCCGAAAGATTCCTTCCACTGAGAACAGCTTTACTTGATCAGTCATAAGAGCCGGCTCTTGCAAAATTTTTGCTCTGGGGATATAGATTTTAATTGTTTTATTCTTTTCATCCACTTGAATATCCGCTTTTGATAGTTTACTTAAATCCACACCTGCGAGCACTTTCCCAGGCACAATTAACAAAACTTTCCTTTTTGTTCCCGGCACGTCTACACCAATCTTTTGTCCAAAGAGCTTATTGTCTTCCTGTTCAATTACTGCCTTTACATAAGCTTCTGCCGTAGCCAGTGAATTTAAATTCTTGATTTGTTCAACAAAAGCAGCCGGCTCTCCTTGCCCGGAATCAGAATATAAAGATAGGAGACCAAACGTTCCAAGGGCAAGCATAACTAACACAAAGAGAGCGAGCAGCCATCTTGTTGCTTTTCCTGTCAAGAACACAGGCAGTCCTCCTGTTGCCGCTGCTGTAGATGCTGTCTCACTGCGCCCGGCCTTTAGTTCTTTTATAAGTGCTTCCAGCTGCTCCAGCTTTTCCCTTTCCTTGCGGTCCATCTCATCCCTCCTATATGGGTTTATTACCCTTATCTTAACAGCCATGCGCGCCAAAAGGCTTGTACAAAATGTTTTAATTTTTTAAAATGTTAATAGCAACTTATATCGCTATACACTCAAAGGAGGATTTTTGCAGCATGGAAATGAAAAAAGTATTAACCATTGCAGGATCAGATACAAGCGGCGGCGCAGGCATTCAAGCAGATTTGAAAACATTTCAGGAGCACGGTGTCTATGGAATGACGGCGCTGACAACCATCGTGACGATGGACCCCGACAATCATTGGAGCCATGGTGTTCACCCGCTATCTATTGATACACTAGAAGCCCAATTAAAAACTGCCATGTCTGTCGGAATTGATGCTGTAAAAACCGGGATGCTGGCAACTGCTGAGATCATTGAAGTAGCAGGCAAGCATATTAAAGCCAATGGACTAGATAAAGTCGTGATTGACCCAGTTATGGTATGCAAAGGGGAAGATGAAGTCTTAAATCCGGAAGCACCGGTTGCTATGCGTGAATTTTTACTGCCGATCGCTACCGTTGTAACACCGAACTTATTTGAAGCCGGACAACTTTCTGGAATTGGGCCGATCCGTACATTAGAACAAATGAAAGAAGCCGCTAAAAAAATTCATGACTTGGGCGCCAAAAATGTCGTTGTGAAAGGCGGCAAACAGCTCGAGCATGAAAAAGCAGTCGATGTCTTCTATGACGGCAATGAATTCACTGTATTAGAAGCCGAAAAAGTAGCCACTACTTACAATCATGGAGCTGGATGTACATTTGCTGCTGCTATTACAGCCAACTTGGCAAAAGGACAAGATGTAAAAACGGCCGTATCTAATGCGAAAGATTTCGTCAGCGCAGCCATTCGCCACGGCTTCAAGCTAAACCAATATGTCGGTCCAGTTATGCACGGTGCTTTCAATCAAATTAGAAACTAAGAAATTTTAAGCCATCCATTGTTAAAAGGATGGCTTTTTAGGCTCATTTTTCGCAATCCCTAATTATTTCTTGTAAAATGTTCATTACAGGTGCTTATGGAGGTGGATGAACGTGGAGCCAATTATTGTAGCAAAGGTTCAAGAATCGATTGACCGATTTGCTCAGAAGGAAGTATATATCCATTTAGAAACGACGAATGGAGCTTATGCCTCTCACTTTGATGAGAAGTTTTTTTCAGCAGGTGCTTATATACGCAATGCTAAGCTCGTTTACGAGCATGGAAAAATAGTTGGGGAAGGCCCCTACCGCGTCGGGCTGAAACTATCAATTGGCTGGGTATATGCAGAAGGACTGACCCATTTCGGCTTCGATGAAAACGGCAGGCTGCTTCTTGCCGGCCATGGCTTTGACGGAAAGCTCGCTGTTGCTTTGCAAATAGGCGAAGAACCGTTTAAATAATTTGTAAAGGAAGGTGATTCTCCCATATGTTAACGGAAATTGAAAAAGAACAGCACGTACTCGTTATTTTTCCGCATCCTGATGATGAAGCCTTTGGTGTTTCTGGCACTATTGCTACACATAGAAAAAGAGGGACCCCTGTTACATATGCTTGTCTGACACTTGGGGAAATGGGACGAAACCTCGGGAATCCGCCGTTCGCTACCCGGGAATCGCTGCCGGATATCCGTAAGGCTGAGCTGATAAAAGCTGCCGAAGCAATTGATATTCAAGATTTGCGCATGATGGGATTACGTGATAAAACGCTGGAATTTGAAGATGATACGAAAATGGCCGATCTCGTTTCCGGTTTGCTTGCTGAGTTGAACCCTTCTCTTATCATTAGCTTTTATCCCGGCTTCGCCGTGCATCCCGATCATGAAGCTACCGCGCGCGCCGTCATTCGTGCCGTTCGCCGGCTCCCAGAAGATAAACGACCGAAGCTTCATCTCGTTGCGTTTGCCAATAATACAGACACAGATCTTGGGGCACCGGATCTTGTCTATGATATTTCAGACGTTTTCGAGCAGAAGATGGCTGCCTTGCGCGCTCATATCTCTCAAACGGCCTGGATGCTAAAGGAAATGGAAAAGCTGCTTGCGCAAAATGACGAAGCAACTATTCAGCGCATAAAGTTTGAACGCTTTTGGAATTACCGCTGGGACGATGACAAGGTAAGCGAGCTGCAATAAATTAAACAAGAGGATGACCAAATAGGTCATCCTCTTGTTTTGCTCAGGCTTTATCAAAAATAATTTTATCTGGAATAGAGAACAGTTATCCGGAAGTTAATTGCTTTTTTCGAAAAAATACGCCAGCCCCTGGGCCGGCGTGCATATCGGCAGTTAAATCAATAAATTAAATAGGAATGGATCATTGTTAATTTCAATATACGGGAAACCTTTTTGCTGCATGCGTTCAATGAGCGGCAAATAATCTACTTTTGATTTCAGTTCGATACCTACGAGAACCGGTCCTTCATCACGATTCGTGCGCTTTGTATATTCAAAGCGTGTAATGTCATCATGCTCACCAAGAACTTCGTGCATAAATTCACGTAAGGCGCCAGCACGCTGTGGGAAGTTAACGATAAAGTAGTGCTTCATGCCTTCATAAATAAGCGACCGCTCTTTAATTTCCTGCATGCGATCAATATCATTGTTGCCTCCGCTAATGACACAAACGACATTTTTCCCTTTGATTTCCTCTTTATAAAAATCAAGAGCGGCAATAGACAAGGCTCCAGCTGGCTCAGCGATGATCGCATTTTCATTGTATAAGTTCAAAATCGTCGTGCATACTTTCCCTTCCGGTACAACAACGATATCATCAATCACTTCACGGCACACTTCCATCGTTAAGTGACCTACTTGCTTTACTGCTGCCCCGTCAACGAATGGATCAATTGATTCCAAAGCAACTACTTTATCCTGGGCTAGCGAGGTTTTCATCCCTGCGGCCCCCTCCGGCTCAACACCGATCATGCGAGTGTGAGGGCTAATGCTTTTCATATAAGAACCAACGCCTGCTGCGAGACCGCCTCCTCCAATGGAGCAAAAAACATAATCAATCGGCTGAGGAGCTTCATTCATAATTTCTACTCCTACCGTTCCTTGTCCAGCAATCGTTGGATAAGCATCAAATGGATGAACGAAGACCATCCCCTCTTTCGTGCAATATTCCATGGCTGCTTCGTATGAATCATCAAATGTATCGCCAGTTAAAATGACTTCAACATTTTGGCCACCGAACCGCTTAACTTGGGAGATCTTTTGTCTTGGCGTTGTGGACGGCATGAAGATGACGCCTTTAATATTTAACTGGTTGCAAGAGAAAGCAACTCCTTGCGCATGATTACCAGCGCTCGCACAGACGACTCCTTTCGCTCGTTCTTCCGGTGGAAGATGGTAAATGAAATTGTACGCACCGCGCAATTTAAATGAACGAACGACCTGTAGGTCTTCTCTCTTTAAGAAAATATTACACCCGTAACGGGCAGAGAGTAATTCATTTTTTTGCAACGGCGTCTTGATCACGACGTCTTTTAATGTTTGATTTGCCACTACGATGTCTTCTACTTTTATTTTTGTTAAGGCTTTACTCACATTTTTCCCCTTCTTTAATTGAATTTTAAGAATTATTTTAACATACCTATTCAGAACATGGATAAAAAATCCCGATATTTCTTTAAATTTTCTCATTTCAGTCATTTTAACATAGATTTCTCTTTTGGCTTTCAATAGGAATTTTTTATCTGTCCCTTTTTATTTAGCTCCAGATAGAGAGTTATAAAAAACTCCTTTGGCTTTCACATTTTTGCATATTTAAAAATGAATATTTTTAAATATGCAAACCTTCCAATTATTATTCAATATTAGTAAATTTTTGAATAAAAACGTTTTCATACCCTTTTGTTTATGCTATATTCAGAAGGGAGGTTTGAATCTTTTGTATATTTGAATAATAATAAAGGGGGTTGCATTTTTAATCACTTATGTATAAAATTTAAAAATAATTAATATTTATACAAACATATACATAGAAAGGAACATGTATTGAATGGAAATTACTACTTCTAGAAGCTCTTTATCTAGTATTTTACGTTTTGTTATTCCTTCCTTAATAGGAGTTTTCTTTTTTATGACGCCTGTGCCGATTGATGGAGAGCTGACTATTCCTATTGCTATTTTATCTAATTCTTTGCAGTCAGCTATGGGCAATGTCATCCCAACGATTATGACGTATTTGGTCGTATTAGCGGCTGTGGGTACTATTTTTGTCAAGACTACGCGCCCGGCGTTTGTCCGCCGTTCTCCGTTTCTAGCTTCATTGTTTGATGTGGCGCCAGTTTGGGCTCTCGTACGTATCATCGGTGCCATATTTGCTGTGATGACCCTTTATAAGCTTGGACCTGAATGGGTGCATTCCGAAAATACAGGTGGCATGCTTTTGTATTCACTCCTGCCGATTCTATTTTCTACCTTCTTATTCGCTGGCTTGTTATTGCCACTGTTACTCAATTTTGGACTGCTGGAGTTCTTTGGCTACTCTCTAACCAAAGTGATGCGCCCTCTCTTCAAGCTTCCCGGCCGCTCATCGGTTGACTGTCTGGCTTCCTGGCTTGGTGACGGGACCATTGGTGTCCTCTTAACAAGCAAGCAATATGAAGAAGGGTTTTATACAAAGAAAGAAGCCGCTATTATTGGCACGACGTTTTCTGTCGTATCGGTTACATTCTGTTTAGTCGTGATTAACCAAGTCGGATTAGCCCGCTATTTCCTTCCTTTTTATGGAACCGTTATTTTGGCAGGGATCGCTTGTGCTTTAATCTTACCGCGCATCCCTCCTCTTTCTAAGAAGATGGATACGTTTGTAAATGACGAAGTGAGAAAACATGATGATGAAAGTATTCCGGAGGGCTATACACCATTTAGTTATGGTTTTGAACAGGCGGTTGCTCAAGCTGAAAGAAACAAACCGTCAGCTGTCGTGAAAGATGGGATGCAAAATGTAATCGATATGTGGCTCGGGGTCGCCCCAATCGTAATGGCGATCGGTACGATTGCTTTAATTATTGCTGAAACCACTCCATTCTTCCAATGGCTTGGCCTGCCATTCATTCCATTATTAGAATTATTGCAAGTGCCGTTTGCTCAAGAAGCCTCGGAAACGATTGTTGTTGGGTTTGCCGATATGTTCTTGCCGTCTATTATCGGATCAGGCATTGAAAGTGAGTTAACTCGCTTTGTGATTGCCAGTCTTTCTGTTTCCCAGCTTATCTATATGTCTGAAGTCGGCGGCCTTCTTCTTGGAACGAAAATCCCGGTTTCTATTAAAGACTTAATTTTTATTTTCTTATTAAGAACGCTTATCTCCCTGCCAATTGTCGCGGGTATGGCACATTTATTATTTTAATGAAACACTTTTGCACATGCTTTCGTATGAAAGTGTGTGTTTTTTATTTCACATTGGCGGTTTCTTTATCCTAGTAAATATTTGTATAATGTGAATAGCAGCTTTAAAGAGCGGAAGGAAGTGTAAAGTTGAGTGGTCAATAAAACATGGTTTCAAACAGGAATTGCACTTGTGCTGGTCCTGATTATTATTTTGTTGTTCAGACAAATAAATGATATTTTCAATCCACTAGTCATTGTTATGAAAACCGTATTTTTACCTCTTGTTCTTGCCGGGGTCCTGTTTTATTTAACGCGCCCTGTCGTTAACTGGCTGGAAGGAAAGAAACTGCCAAGATGGGCTTCGATATTGAGCGTATTCCTCCTGTTGATTATCACTTTTTGGGTGTTATTTGCGCTGATTGGCCCAATTGTGAATGAGCAAGGGGCAAGACTGGCAAAAAATACGCCGCAGATGGTTCAAGTTGCAGAAGATGCCATCAATTATTTAATGAATGAGAAAGAACGTCTTCCTCAATTTGCGATTCAATCCCTTGAAGACGCAGAAGGAAAAGTGGAAGATTGGGCAATGGCTTTTGGTACTTGGTTAATTAACTTTTTGCAAGGATTACTGCAAACGGTGTTCTTAACCGTACTCGTTCCATTTTTCCTATTTTATATGCTAAAGGATAGAGAAAGATTTGCGCCTTTTCTAGCTAACTTTTTTTCAGGTCACCGCCGGCAATGGATCCTCCGAACGTTAAAAGATTTAGATGAAACCTTACAATCCTACATCCAAGGTCAGCTGCTCGTTAGCTTTCTTGTCGGCACCATGTTATTAATCGGCTACTTAATCATCGGCCTGGATTATTCATTAATTTTGGCGCTGATCGGCATGGCAACTAATGTGATTCCTTTCCTTGGGCCTTATCTGGCAGTAACACCGGCATTGTTAGTCGCTTGGATTCAAGATCCACAAATGATTATCTGGGTCGCCCTCGTTATGCTGATTGCCCAGCAAATTGAATCAAACTTGATTTCCCCAAATGTCATGGGAAAAGCGCTCGACATCCATCCGCTTACAGTTATTACCTTAATTTTAGCTGCTGGTAATATTGCGGGTATTTGGGGGTTATATTGGCCATCCCTACATATGGAATTCTGAAAACGATCGCTGTGAATCTTTATGCAGCACGCCGGGAAATTAAAGATGTAGCTACGAAAGATATATAAAATTTGCAACACCAGTGTCTTCATCGTCAGATAGGCGCGATGAAGACCTCCTATCTTTATAGGAAGCCTTCATATCTGCTTTCTCTCCTCCTGTTCAATGCATTCAAAGCAACAAGCAGAGCCATCATCTTTTATTACACCATTAAAGAATCCGTCTAGACAGTAAAGGACTTTTCCACACCTTTTACATATGCTTACCTTCTCTTTCATTCTAACGACCTCCTTACTTTTTATATTAGAGATCTATTTTCATGTTCCTGTCATTATTTTCACATCGATAGCTTTTTATTTTCTGTATAATAAAAAACACTTGAATATCCTTGTTGTAAATGAAGAAAGCTAAAGAAAACCATCTAAGAAGGAGATTGCAGCTTGTGACAAAGCGAAATAGATTAATCATAGCCTCCCTGCTTGTTTCTCTTATCATTCTTATCGGTTATGGGACCTTCACAGTCCATTCTAAGATAAATACTCCTCCTCCCAATGTGACAGTTTTTGTACATGGGTATAAAGGAACGGCTGTCTCTTTCCGCTCTATGCTGAATCGCTTTGAAAACGAACAACAGTGGGGCAAAAAAGCAATCGTTTGCCGTGTAACAGCTGACAGCCAAGTACTCTGTGATGAAACAGGCCGTTTCTCCTCAAGCAGTCGGCTGTTCGTTCAACTGATCTTCGACAACAATCGGGCAAGCTTTGAAAATACAGCCTATTGGTTGTCCAAAGCCCTGCATACCTTACGTGAAAAATATAAATTCGAAGAAGTAAACATCGTGGGCCACTCAATGGGGGGCATCGTTTCTGTTAAATTTCTTGAGGAATATGCCAAAAAAACCGGCTACCCATTCATTAGCAAATTAGTCGTAATCGGTAGTCCGTTTTCAGGATTAAAAGATAGAAGTTATTTAAATCGAAACTCAGGGCCGGTAGCAATGGACTTAATGCCACAATCGGCAGCTCTGGAAAAACTGTTTAAACAAAAAGAAAATTTCCCCTCCGATGTACAAGTGATGGCCATTGCTAGTTCAGGAGATCAGCTTGTTTCTGTGGATAGTGCCCTTAGCTTAAATAAAATTGTACCAGCTTCAAACTTTCATCACGCCGTTATAACAGACCCTAGCCTTAATCATAGCGGCCTGCATGAAAGTAAAAAAGTAGACCAGCTGATCGGCCGTTTTCTGTGGGCAGAGTAATCAACAAACGGATGTCCCTTACGCTTCTAGCGTCAGGGACATCTGTTGAATATTATATAGCAGTATCTTTATAGCTTTGATCTAATTCCTTCGCATATATTAGTCAAAATGTGATGGCTCTCCATTTCAGGATAGCAAGCCTGCAGCTTTTCTCTGCACTTTTTACTTTCAGCTAAATAGGCCGTGCCTTTATTCATAAGCATCCGGTAACGCCCAGCAATCTCTTGAATCTCAGCCGCATACCTTTCATCCGTGCCCTCTGCCACAATCTCTTCATACAAATCAATGATGCTATCAGTTGCTTTCTCTGGAAAATACTCATGCGGGGCTGTGCTGTCAAAAATAGCAAAACTGAGTTCACGTACAATTACCATATCGATGCTGGCGGGATCGAAGCCGCAATGATACATTTCTACGTCATATCCTCTCTGTTCAGCGGCAGAAGCGATCTTTTTTAACATCGTTGACTTGCCCGTTCCAGCACGGCCTTTAATAAAATATCTTTTAGCAAGGCCCTCTGTTAAGTTATCAATAAAGTCCACCGCTCCTTTTGGTGTAGCAGCTCCTAAAAAGCGGTGTCTAATGAGGCCGCCTCCATTTTCAGAAAGACTTGGAACCAAGCGGGCAATCCATTCATCTGCTAACTCATTGGCTCTTTTTTTATTCAGCTGTTGAATATAAATGCCTTCCCACTCATCATGGACAGCCAAGGCTTTGCGGAAACAAGCATAAGCATTTTGCCGGGCGATTTCTTCCTGCTCTGCTAATTCCATTATTTCTCGTTCCTTATCTGCCGGCACAGATGCCTGCTCTGGAATTCTCACCTCATGTACATGCGGGCCGGAAATAGATGGCGCCAACTGCTTCATTAAAATAGCTGTTTGTTTTTTCGTTGCAATGATTCCCTCCACTTGGTCAGGATCTCCCGGACAATGCAACAATTCCATAGTTATTCCTTCCGCCATCAGCTGATCGGCTAGCTGCTTAAAACAAGCCGCTCTCTCTGCCGGTGTGCCTCCGTCCACGAGGAAGACTTGCCTTAGCCCTTGTAGATTTGAATCAAGAAGGTTGTGCAGTCCTTTTGCCGTATTTCCCCTCGCAAAATAACGAATCACATTCCTGCTCATTTTTGCACCTCTTTGTATCAGTTTTAAGAATGGTCCTCTCTCACTATATGCAAGGGCATTTGTCTATGTGACATATAGAGCAGGCTGCCAATGGAGAAACAGCTGTTAGTTGCTACTTAGGTTGGTTTATTTTATGATTTCATGTTCTGTCACTGCATTTGTAATCGTGATTAAATCGCCTGTTTTTAATTCCATTTGCCTGCCGATCTTGCCAGCGCTAACAATAACATTTTCCCGGGAAATAGTGCGCCGATCCAAAAAAGTAGGGTATAGTTTTTTCATGCCAATCGGTGAACAACCACCTCTTATGTAGCCCGTATATTTTTGAATGTCTTTTACAGGGATCATATCCAACTTTTTAGCCCCCGCTGCTTTAGCGGCTTTTTTCAAATCAAGCTCTTCAGCAACCGGTATGACAAATACGTATATTTCTTTATCCGCTCCAATTGTAACGAGTGTTTTAAATACGCTGTCTTCGCTTTTGCCGATCTTTTCCGCGGCGGATAGACCATCAATTTTTCCGTCGGCAGGATCGTAAGCATACGTCTCATATGTTAGTCCAGCTTTATCAAGTATGCGCATCGCATTCGTTTTACCCTTCACTTCTTTCAGCTTCCTTTCCTCTTAAAAATAAGCCTGTTATGATAATTAGTATAAACGATTAAAGAGATGAGGTGTAACCTGTGGATCATGTGACTGTCACATCTATTATGAATGTAATGAAAGAGTTTCTACCGCCGCATACATCTATTGCAGTAGCCGATTCAGAAAAATTTATCTACTACGAGCCAAGCAAGCTGATTGATTTGCGCATTCGTCCCGGAGAGCCCTATAAAGAAGGCAGCGGAGCAGCAAAAGCCATTGCCAACAGACATGAAATTTCGGAATACATTAATAGCGATGTATATGGAATACCTTACTATGCCATATCTATCCCATTATTTAACGGCGCACAAGTCACAGGAGCCGTTACAACTATCTTTCCAGCAAAGCCTTCTCCGATCGCAGCAAAGTTTTTTACAATTAAAGCTGAAGACCGCTGGTATCCTGTTTCTTATGAAAAGATTGTTTATCTTGAGGCGGAAAACCGAAAAACAAAAGTACAGGCGATCGGCGGAGAAGGCTATCATAAAATGAGCTTAACAGAGCTTGAGTTTATGCTGCCAAACGATTTATTTATCCGTGTGCATCGTTCATATATTGTCAACGTTAGTTTCATAGAAGAAATTCAACCGGACTCCCACTCCACTTTTTTGCTCGTTATGAAAGATCGGACAAAGATTCCTGTTAGCCAAACATACTCTAGTTCCTTCCGAAAAGCATTGAATTATTAACTTCTGCTTTATGTACGTTTTTTTCTGCTTTGTCGCTTTTTAAAGGCTTTTCATGCAAAAACGAATGAGTAGACGCAGGAAGGTTGCTAGAATTATAAAAAGTGGCAAAGGGGGAATTTTAATGAACTCACGTATCACTAAACAGCTGCGCAGTGAAGAACTGCGAAAGAAAATTGTTTCAGCAGACGAAGCAGCCTCATGGATTAAAGATGGCATGACTCTTGGTTTAAGCGGATTTACACGAGCCGGCGATGCAAAAGCAGTGCCGATGGCATTAGTTGACCGAGCCAAAGATGAAAACTTCAAAGTGGATGTATATACTGGTGCCTCTCTTGGGTCAGATATTGATAAAATGATGGCAGAAGCAGGCATTATACATAAACGGCTACCTTTCCAAGCGGATGCTTCTATGCGAAAGAAAATCAATCAAAGAGAGCTGCTCTTTACCGATCAGCATTTATCACACGTGGCTGAAATGGTGCGTTCTGAGGTCTTGAATCCAATCGATTTTGCCATTATTGAAGCGGTTGCCATTACGAAAGAAGGCAATATTATTCCTTCTACTTCTGTAGGAAACTCATCTATTTTCTTGGAAAAAGCAAAGAACATTATTATCGAATTAAATCTTGCGCAGCCTGCTGCACTTGAGGGAATGCATGATATTTATGAAGTGGGTGAACAAGGAAAGCGTTTACCAATTTCTTTAACGTCTGTTGAGGGACGCATAGGTACATCCAGCCTGAAAGTGAGCATGAATAAAATTAGAGGGATTGTTTTAACAAATATGCTAGATTCTCCTTCAACGATTGTGCCGCCAGATGAAGAAACGGCCATTATAGCCGATCATTTAATCGGTTTTTTGCGTGAAGAAATTAAAGCGGGACGACTTACTAACCAACTGGCTCCGTTGCAATCAGGAATTGGCTCTGTTGCCAACGCTGTGCTGCACGGATTAATTGATTCTGAGTTTGAAAATCTAAAAATCTATTCAGAGGTGTTACAGGACGCGGTGTTTGATTTACTGGACAGCGGGAAAGCCCGCTTTGCCTCAGGCTGTTCAATTACTCTGTCGCAGGAAAAGATGAAAACTATTTTTCCAAAGCTTGACCAATATAAAGAGCAGCTTGTGCTGCGGCCGCAGGAAATCTCCAATCATCCTGAGATTATTCGCCGGCTAGGACTTATTTCCATTAATACAGCATTGGAAGCAGATATATATGGAAACGTGAATTCCACCCATGTTTGCGGCACAAAAATGATGAACGGAATTGGCGGTTCAGGAGACTTCGCCCGCAACAGCCGGCTGGCAATCTTTGTAACAAAGTCTATCGCGAAAAATGGAGATATTTCAAGTGTTGTTCCTTTCGTCTCCCACGTAGACCACACGGAGCATGATGTGGATGTTCTAGTAACGGAGCAAGGGTATGCGGATCTGCGCGGACTCTCCCCCGTGGAGCGTGCTCGTCTCATTATCCAGAACTGCATGCACCCAGCTTATAAAGAACAGATGACAGCTTATTTTGAAGAGGCTTTAACATATGGAGGCCAAACCCCTCATGTGTTGAATAAAGCTTTCTCCTGGCATCTGAATTATATGGAAAAGGGCACCATGCTGCAGCCTGAAGCTGCTTCCGCTAAAAAATAACCTTGTTTAGAATTCCTATTTTGTAACGTCTGCAAGATGGGCTTCAGCCTAGATGAAAAGCCACCCCATTCTTTTCATCTTAACAAGCGCTTTCGCTGAGACCATCTGGCGTTAATGATAAAAGCACTATTCTATCTTTTATGTAAGCTCTTAAAAAGCTGCCTGGCTGACAACCAGGCAGCTTTTTAGCTCTTCTGTTGCTTCTTGCATCCTTCTCTTGCAGGAGGAGAGAGACTAACAATGATATCCCCTTCTTCTCCTTTCGGACTATTGTCTTTTACATAAAATAATACTTTTCCATCCGGCTTTAATATAAGTAGCAAAATAGTCTCTCTTGCCCTCTCCTTCACATATTGCTCATAGCTATACCGGGCTGTCAGCTCGGTTTTCCGGAAAATATAATGTTGTTTCAGCTTTTTATTCAACTCTCCCCAGGTAGCCTCTTCGGAAAATAGAATGCTTCCTCCAATCGCGTGGCTATAGTCTCCTGAAGCAAGCTGGCGATCTGTATCAGCGCTCAATTGAAATAAATTGTTTCTTCCCATTTCTGGCACAAAGGTGTTACAAACCAAGGCATTGTATGCATCATCATCCGTGGCAGCTATCATGTATTCATAGGGAGTACGGTCCATTTCGTATTCGGCCTGTTCTGACAAAATTTCACCGTGATAAAAAGAAAGGCCCGCCGCTCTTGCTTTTTGCAGTCTCCTCCATGACTCATCAACGATTAACACAGGCACATTTGCCTCATTCAATGCCACAGCCAGCCCGACTGTAAAATCGTTGCTGCCAACAACTAATACTCCTGGTTGAGAATCAACAGCCAGCTTCCACCTTTTTGCCAACCAGCTAATTGAAAACCCATGGGCACACACAGTGGCAAACACTAGGGCGAGCGTGAGAGAAGTTACAATACGAGCATCTTCGTAACCGGCTCTAAGAAGTGAATCGGCAAAATAGCCCGATACTGTCAAGGCAACAATTCCCCGTGGAGCAATCCAGCCCACAAGCCCTCTTTCTTTCGCTGTCAAACCCGTTCCAATAGTGGATATCCAAATGGATAAAGGGCGAACGACAAAGAGCATGAGAGCGACAAACAGTAAAATATGCCAGTCAAAAATTTGCACCAGGACATCCAGTGACAAAGAAGCTGTCAGCATAATGAAGATGGAGGAAATAAGTAAAATCGATACGTTTTCCTTAAAATGCCTCATATCTTTTATAGAAGATATTGGCATGTTAGCCATTGTCATTCCCATAGCTGTAACAGCGAGCAAGCCTGTTTCATGCATGAGTTCATCCGATATGGTAAAGCATGCAATGACCAATACGAATACAAATGGAGCTTTTAAAAATTCGGGTATCGCTCCTTTTTCTACCATTAACCCAATACCTTTGCCGAGTGCCCAGCCGAGCAGCACGGCGAATAATGAAGCAGCAAAAAAGATAAATAATGCCGTGAGGTGAAACTCGCTGTGCATAAAGACTTTAATAATTTCAAAAGCAAACACTGCTAGCAGCGCACCAAGCGGGTCTACAATAATACCTTCCCATTTTAATATCGCCGCTGTCCGCTGTTTTAACTTTGCCTGGCGCAATAGCGGCAAGATGACAGTCGGTCCCGTAACAACGAATAAACCACCAATGACGAGAGCAGCAGCCCATGACAAGCCTGCAACATAGCGAGCAGCAAGTGAGCCAAAAATCCAGGCAAGCAATGCTCCCAGGGTGATAATCCGGATAATTGGCTGTTTAAGACCTTTGATTTCTTGAAGATTCAAATTTAAACTGCCTTCATATAAAATAATAGCTACCGCTATGGAAACAACGGGTTTAAATAGCTGTTCAAAATCTTCTTCTGGATTGATTAGACCAAGCACAGGCCCGGCGATCAGTCCTGCTACTGACATAATGACAATGGCCGGAAGCCGAAAACGCCAGGAAATCCATTGAGAAATGATCCCCAACAATCCAATCATCATAAGATGAAATAGCATCGAATCAAGCATAGTGACCTCTTTTCTTTGAGAAATACCGAAATGTCAACCATGTATTCCCTGATTCCGATGTTTATAAACTTCCTCTGTAAAGGCGACAGCCGAGAAATAAAAGCTTTCCCTTTACAATTAATTGTTTCCTAACGCCAACAAGCCTGATCTCCTTTTTTATGGAGATCAGGCTTGTCTTATTCATTCACTGTCATAGAACGTGGTGCATCTTTTTTTGCTGCGGAAACTGAATCGGCTTCCTTCGGCTTGATATCGGAAGGATTCAGTCCATGACCAAGCGTCCCATAAGTGTCTCCTCCGACAGGATCTACAAGCTCCACTTGATTACTGTACAGCCGCGGTGTTTTATAAAGAGCAGCAAGCGCCTGAATCATCGGCATTTCATGGTATCTTTCCGGCCAGCGTTTTTTAAGCTCCGCTTTGACGAGCGGATAATATTTTGAACTCATTCCCGGATATAAATGATGTTCTGTATGATATGAAAAATTAAAGTGCAGCACATCTACCCACTTGGGTACTGTTACTGTCAAACTGTTAGCAAGTGGATCATTAACAGGGACGAGCGGATTTAAGCGGTGATTCGTTGCAATATAGGCCATGACAATAAAATTGGCAATCAAGAGTGGAAGCAGAAAAGCAAATGTCCACTTTAACGGCCCGATTAACAGCAACAGCCCGATCCATGTAAGCCAAGGAAACAGCAGCTGCATCCAAACTGACAAGCGCTTTTCTCGGTTAAATTCTTTTACAAAGCGCTTAAACATTCTTAAAGAATGCATCGTAAAAGTTATCGCTAAAAAGGCCATCCCTAAAAACCCTCGCAGTGACAGCGGAAGCCGATAAAAAGGTTTTAATATTTTAGCTTTTGAAAACTGTTCAATCGTTGGCCAGGCATCCGGATCTTTCTCCTCATCCTGCGTATGGCGATGATGTGTCATATTGTGCCACTTCACCCATAACTTCGGCCCGGTGCTTAGCGGAAAGAAAGCAATCCCTCCTGTTAATTCGCGAAGCCAGGCTTTTCTTACAACCGTTCCGTGCAGAATCTCATGTCCCAGAAATCCCATAGCTGCAAAAGAAGTACCTAATATCATAGAAATAGCTAAGCTTAGCCATATGTTAAAATCGGTTAAACTAATCGTCAAAATCCCCGATACGACAATAACCAGATAGGCTAGTCCTCCCCAAAGACGCCCGGGAACAGGGCTGAATGCTTTTTTAGGCAGATGCGATGCTACACGAGCAGCATACCAACCGAATGATTGAAGCTCTTTCAATGTGCTATCCCTCTTTTCAAATGTATCTTATCTATAAACTATCGACTGACTGACACCTTCTCAACTAGGGCCAATCGTATCACTTTATTTTCACACTTGTCAATAAATTTGTTACTTGGTACTAAAAACAAGTTATATTCCTTGGTGATAACATTTATAGTAATTATTGTACAGAGCAGAATCTATTGATTTAAAATGAGGATAAACACTTTAGCCGGAAAGGAAGAAAATTTATGAAAAAATTCTCTCTTTACCGCATGTTTATTATTATAACAATGGCAGTTAAGTTCTTTTTGCAAGTAACTTTCTTTCACAAAAGATACCGAAAACGCTGGACAAGTAGAACCAATCAGAAATGGGAAGCGCTGCTGAAGCGCCAGGCAGCCGAATATCGGGAAACGGCTCTGCGTTTAGAAGGGCTATTAATTAAGCTTGGGCAGTTTTTAAGCACGCGAGCGGATATTATGCCAGCAGCTTTTATCGAAGAGTTAGAAGACTTAATTGATCGGGTACCTAGTGTTCCCTGGTCAGCAGCGAAGGCTGTAATGGAAAAAGAATGGAATAAATCCTATACTTCCATGCTCCAGCAAATCAATGAGGAGCCTGTCGCTTCCGCTTCTATCGGGCAAGTGTATAAGGCCCTTCTGCCGAACGGGACTACGGTTGCCGTCAAAGTTCAGCGGCCGGGAATTGACCGGATTATCTCAACTGACTTTAGAGCTGTCCGCATCGTCATGTGGCTGGCGGAGGTTTTTACCCCCTTCGGCAAGCAAACGGACTTGCCAGCCTTATATCAGGAAATGGAAGCAACGATCAGCCAAGAGCTCGATTTTCTAAAAGAATCGCAAAATGGGTTGTACTTTAAAAAACGCTATGAATTATTTGATAAGATAAGTGTTCCTTTTTATTATGAAGAATATTCAACGAAAAAAGTACTTGTGATGGAATGGATAGAGGGTGCGCGGATAACCGATTTAAAGTTCCTTGAACAAAATGGGATCGACCGCCGGAACTTAGCCGCCCGGCTTGTAGAAATATTTCTAGAACAGCTTCTTCAAGAAGGAAAGTTTCATGCTGATCCTCATCCAGGCAATATTTTAGTCAGAAAAGATGGAACGATCATTTTGATTGACTTTGGAATGATCGGCGAAATTCAACGGAATGACGCTGCTTACATGCGCCAGCTTGTAGAAGGAGTTATCCTTGAGGATTATGATCAAGTTGTCTCCGCCCTAGAAAGCTTGCGCTTCCTGCT
The DNA here is from genome assembly GCF_003600835.1 of Bacillus sp. PK3_68. Classification (NCBI taxonomy): domain Bacteria; kingdom Bacillati; phylum Bacillota; class Bacilli; order Caryophanales; family Bacillaceae; genus Bacillus; species Bacillus sp. PK3_68. The sequence continues at coordinate 2,446,715 of NZ_NQYC01000001.1, forward strand.
TCCTGGAGCGGACAAAGAATTATTGAAAAATATTATTCAGACACTCGTAGGTCATTATACAAAACATACGTTTTCGCTAACAGACGACTTTTTAATGAAACAGCTGTTAGCTGATATTGAAAAAATAGTAAAGGATCAACCTATCCAAATGCCAAGCGAGTTTGCTTTTTTTGGCCGTGCTGTTTCTACGTTCGTCGGCATCTTATATATCCTTGACCCTGACGTCGACCTACTGGAGGTCAGCAAGCCGCTTATTTTTAAATGGCTACAGGAAAACCCTGAGCCTGGTCCTGTTTCTGACCGGACGGCCATCAACTTGCTTATGCAATCTGTTCGCCCTTTGTTGTCCATTCCACGGCAAATTCAGCAAACGCTGGATGAGCCGAGAAAATATCGGGAATGGAAACAGCGTCATGAGCATAATCGGCTTGAGCATGATTTTTTATTATCTAAAAAACGCGATGCCTTATTTTTTATCCTGCTCAGTTTCATTCTAACGGCTGTAACCAGCTTTTTTCAGCAGGAGTTATGGCTCTACGGAAGCGGCCTCCTCCTCGTCATTAGCTTTCTCTACTATATAATGAGCGTACGTGCCCATCGGAAGCTGCTGCGGCGAGGAAAAAAGTGACTTATCCTCATTTTACAATATACAGTCACTAGTCATTGTTGAATAAAAAAGTCCAGAAGAGAGTCTTCTGGACTTTTTCTTTATTATTTTAGCATTTCAAATACTTGCTCAACGTCCTTGTCGCCTCGACCGGAAATATTTACAATAATAATTTGATCTTTTTCCATATGTGGAGCGAGTTTAATTGCTTGAGCAACAGCGTGGGCACTTTCCAAAGCAGGAATAATCCCCTCTGTACGCGACAGCTTCTGGAATGCCTCCAATACTTCCTTGTTCGTCACGGTATAATACTCTGCGCGCCCGGTTTCTTTCATATAGCTATGTTCCGGGCCGACTCCCGGGTAATCTAACCCAGCAGCAATTGAATAAGTAGGCAGTGGATTTCCCTGCTCATCCATTAGAACAAGACATTTGAAACCATGTAGTTCAGCTGGCTTCCCTTTCGTAAGCGTAGCTGCCTGCTCTGGCTCAGCACCAATGAGACGGACAGATGGCTCATCAATATAATGGGCAAAAGCGCCAATGGCATTGCTGCCGCCGCCAACACAAGCGATGACAGCATCCGGCAAACGGCCTTCTTTTTCGAGAATCTGTTTCTTCGACTCTTCGCTAATCACACCGTGGAAATGCTTCACCATGGTTGGGTACGGGTGAGGTCCTACGGCGGAGCCAAGCAAGTAAAAGGTCGTTTTATAGTTTGCTACATAATCACCTAACGCCGCATCAACGGCATCCTTCAAGCGTCCCTGCCCGCTTTTCACAGCTACAACTTGGGCTCCAAGAAGCTCCATTCGAAAGACATTCAGTGCCTGGCGCCGGGTATCTTCTGCCCCCATATAGATCACGCATTCCATACCGAACATAGCACAAACGGTAGCGGTGGCTACCCCGTGCTGTCCAGCACCAGTTTCGGCAATAATCCGCTTGGCTCCCATCTTTTTCGCCAGCAAAATCTGGCCCATTACATTATTAATTTTGTGAGAGCCTGTATGGTTTAAATCTTCCCGCTTTAAATAAATTTTCGCACCGCCGAGCTGCTCAGTTAACTGGCTGGCATAGGTTAACGGGTTTTCTCGACCAACGTATTCTTTTAAATAATATTTATATTCATTCATAAATTCAGGTTCATCTTTGTATGCCTCAAACTGCTCAGCTAAATATTCTAAAGCTTCCTTTAATTCTGGCGGAACGAAGCTGCCGCCAAACTGTCCAAAATAGCCTTTTTCTGTCTCAACTCTACTCATCTCTCTCTTCTCCTCTCCGCAATAAAACTATTCTGAAAATTATCTATTACTATACCAATCCTGCGTTTATCAGTCAATTCACCTTTTCTTTTATTTTCACTATTTTATTAAAATGATCCATTTTTTGCCGATATATAAATAGCAAGAAAATTCATTTTCCTCGCTGCCTCTTAGTCTCTTACTCTCAAATTTAGTATATAGGGGATGAAATATATAGATGAAACAACAACTGTTTAAATGTCTCGCTGTTCCTGCACTTATTTTATCGCTTGCCTCTCACCCGCTTGCTGCTCAGCCCCAGACAGCTGACCAGAAAAAAGAAGAAGTCATTGTAGTCTATAAAAATGCGACTGGAAAGAAGAAGGCATTGCTCAACAGTGTAGAAGTCGACCATCAATTCAAGTATGCCCCCGCTGTATCGGTTACTATGGAGCAAGGAGACATCAATCAACTGAAGAAAGACCGTAATATTGCTTATATTGAAAAAAACGTAGTCTTTAAATTAAAGGGAACAAAAAAGAAGGTACTCACAAAAAAGCAAGTAGATAATGCTAAAACAAGTGCTTTTATCTCCAGTGAAGAATCCCAATGGAGCTACCAAGCAGTAAAAGCTAATGAAGCTGCCCAAAAAGGCATGACTGGAAAAGGTGTGAAAGTAGCCGTTATTGATTCTGGCATCTCCCCTCACCCTGAGTTAACCATTGCCGGTGGAACTTCTACCGTTGACTACACATCCTCCTGGGCTGATGACAATGGACACGGCACTCACGTAGCCGGTATCATCGGAGCTCATCGGAATAGAACCGGCATCATCGGCATAGCACCAGACGCCAATCTCTTTGCCGTCAAAGCAATGGATCAACAAGGAGAAGGGACACTCCAAGATATTCTTGAAGGAATCGACTGGTCGATCGCTAACGGGATGGATATTATTAATCTAAGTCTTGGAACTGAAGCTGATTCTCGAATGATGCATGACATGATTAATAAAGCCTATGAAAAGGGCATCGTGCTTGTTGGAGCAGCAGGGAATGACGGGTTAGCAGCTGGGACTGGCAACACTGTTGACTATCCCGCTAAGTATGACAGCGTTATAGCAGTAGCAGCCGTTGATCGCTATTTAAAAAGAGGAAGTTTCTCTTCTACTGGGAATGAAGTGGAAGTGTCAGCGCCGGGAGTTGATGTTCTTAGCACATATACAGATGGACGTTATGCCTACATGAGCGGGACGTCTCAAGCCACTCCTCATATTGCCGGTCTACTTGCTCTCTTGAAACAGCAACATCCCGCTCTTTCAGGAAGTACTCTGCGAAATGAATTACTAAAACAAACGACAGACCTTGGTACACCCGGAAGAGATCCTTGGTATGGGTACGGATTAGCTACTTATGGAGAAACAAGTCCGTCTTCTGTTCAAGAACCTGCTGTAGATAACAGATTGCTATCCGCTTTTGAAGAAGCAGCAAATAAAATCGTCCAGGCCAACACCACTAAAAAGCTATGGGACTATGACTCTGCTCGTCATGCTATTAGCAAACTTCCAGATCAACAAGAAAAAGCAGAACTGCAGCTTGGGCTGAACAACATTCGCCAACAACTTGGCTTAATAGAGTTTTCTTCTCTCCTAAATCTTAAGCCAACCCACACATTGACGATTCGCTTCAGCCAAAGCATCGATTCAAAAACTGTTAATTCTTCGAGCGTTTTCGTGCGAAATGAAGGAGAATTTGTAGATGGCCTTGCTTTATCAACAAGCTCCGACGGAAAAACAGTGACAGTCAAAGCTCCGCCAGCCGGCTATACATCCGGACAAACTTATTTTCTCTATATAGATACGACGATTGCGTCACCAACAGGAAAAGCTCTAAAGGCTCCTGTTATCGTTAGATTTACTATTTCCTAAGATAAAAAAACTGTTCTTCGCTAAGATTTCTTTACTTTTCATCATTTTAAGGACGAAAGTTTTAGATGAAAGAGAATCCGAAGGACAGTTTTTTGATTCCTTGTGAAAAATTGTCTATATTTTAAGAACAAACAGTTTTGCAAATCGCAAAAAAGGGTATAGGTCATAGGAGTTTATATCTATATAGGAGAAAACCATCATGTCTCTTCGCAAAAAAATAATCTTATTTTTTACTGCTGCTGTTGTCATAGGCCTATCCGTTTTATATTTTTCTGCTCATTTTTTTATATTAACTCACTTCAAAGCTCTTGAAGACGCTCAGGCAAAGGAAAACATGCAACGCATTTTGCATGCGCTTACAACCTTTGAGGAGCACCTTGTCTCCCGCTCCTTAGATTATTCGGCATGGGATGATACATATCAATATGCCTTGAAACCGAACAAAATGTATGAGAAGAACAACCTATTGAACCAAACCTTTTTTACCAATGAGTTTAATGTGCTTCTTATCCTAAATAACGAGCAAAAGATTCTATTTAAAAAGGCCATAAGGTTAGAAGAAGAAAGAGAAGCGGTTGTTTCTAAATCTCTTTTAGAAAAATTAGCAACTGATCCTCTCCTTTCTCGCATTTCAAAGCAAGATTCTTTTTCAGGTATTATTCGTCTGCAAGAAGGACCGATGCTGCTAGTCTCTCAACCTATTTTAAAAAGCGACTTAACCGGTCCACGCGCTGGTACAATGATTGTCGGACACTATTTGGATAAGCAGCTGGTTGATGAACTTCGTGATGATACTCTTTTACCGGTGGAACTGGCTGACTTAAAACGGACAGTGCTTCCAAAGGAAGTAGAATCAGATGATAGCTCGACTATTATCTGGATGGATACGCAAAAAACAGACGAATATAGTGCCTATGCTGCCCTTCCGGATTTACATGGTAACCCCGCAGCTATACTGCACATTAAAGCCGACCGGCATCTCTACAATCAAGGCCGGAAAAGCGTTTTCTACTTGTTGCTTTTAATTGTAGCAGCTGCTTTGTTATTGCTAAAAGGCGCCCTTTCCTTTATTAACCGCATGGTGTTTCGCCGTCTTAACCGCTTGATGAAAAATATGATTGCCATTCAACAACACAATGATTTATCTGCCCGTATACGTGTAAGAGGAAAAGATGAAATTTCTTTGCTAGAGCTTGAATTTAACACAATGGTGGATTCTCTTGAAAATTATCGTCGTCATATTATGAATCTTGCCTATAAGGATAGCTTGACTCATTTACCAAATCGCACGTTTTTCTACAGCGAAGTTTCCATGCTGCTGGATAATTTAAAGGGCATGAAACGGATGGGCGCCATGTTATTTATCGATCTTGACGGATTTAAGGACGTAAATGACAGCTACGGACACGACCAAGGTGACTTACTGCTGCAAAAGACGGCTGTACGAATAAAAGGAGTGATCCGTGAGCAAGATATCGTATCCCGTCTCGGCGGAGATGAATTTATTGTTTTTCTATTCGATTTAAGAAGTGAAGAGGAAGCAGCTTGTATCGCCAACCGAATTTGCCAGCTCGTTGCTCAGCCTGTTCACTTAAATGAAGGACAAGCAGTAGTATCGGCCAGTATCGGCATTAGCTTATTTCCACAGGACGGCCAGCATCCCGATGAATTAATAACAAAGGCAGACCAGGCAATGTACGAGGCAAAGCGGAAAGGTAAAAATCAGCTGCATGTCTTTAAGAAAAAAGCCCACCATTTATAGGTGGGCTTTTTCTTATTGAAAAACAATCGTTTTGTTTTCGTGGACAATTACTCGATCTTCCAAGTGCCATTTTACTGCTCTCGCCAGAACACGGCGTTCAATAGAACGGCCAATCTTCTTCAAATCGGCTATATGATCCCGGTGATTGACCCGCTCGATATCCTGCTCAATGATGGGACCTTCATCAAGATCATTTGTCACATAATGCGAGGTTGCACCGATTAACTTTACTCCTCTGCCGTAAGCGCGCTCATAAGGACGGGCGCCGATAAAGGCCGGAAGGAACGAATGATGGATATTAATGATTTGATTCGGAAATTCGCTGACAAAATCCGAAGTTAAAATTTGCATGTAGCGTGCAAGAACAATCAAATCAATATTGTTCTCTTTTAACAAAGCGATTTGCTCTTGTTCCACCTGCTTCCGGATGTCTTTGTTAGCCGGGATGTAGTAGAACGGGATACCTAAAGACTCAACCATGTCTCTGGCCGCCTCATGATTGCTGACAACGAGGGCAATATCCGTTGGCAAGTCTCCACTTTGCCACTCCCATAATAGCTCAAGCAAACAATGCGGCTCTTTTGAAACAAAGATCGCTGTCCGCTTCCTATCTTTTGTATAAGTGAACCGGTATTCCATAGCGAATGTATCTGCCAACCCTTTGAAATCCGCTTCCATAGCTGTTCGCTTCTCTGTTAAACCAGGGCAGTCAAACTCAATGCGAATAAAGAATGTCCCGCCTTCCGGATCACTGGAATACTGGCTGGATTCAATAATGTTCGCCTGAAAGTCTGATAAAAACTTAGAGATGGCTGCGACAATGCCTGGCCGATCTGGACATTTAACGAGCAATCTGCCCCGGTCCTTTCGTCCTTTTTCTTCTATTAAAGGGGTTGATGTTACGTTTGTTTCCATAAATAAAGCCCTGCCTTCTTCTGATCATTAATTATCCATTATACTGTAAAAAAAATAAATGAAAATAGTTTTCTTCCGCTACTGTATTGGCATCTCTCTCCAGTTACATTATAGTCAAGTTAGGAATACAGCTCAGGAGGAGATGATAAACCATCCATAACTGAATAGTTTGCTTTTAATAAAAATACAAATACGATGAGGAGGATGAAGCTCAATGACAGCAAAATGGCTAGATATCTCTCAGCCGCTTAACAGCCGAATTGCCCACTGGCCTGGCGATGTTCCTTTTTCTTATGATGTCTCTTTCACAAAGGAGCAAACGGGCTCTGTTACTATCGGCAAAATAACGACCAGTCTTCACACCGGCACACATGTTGACGCACCATTTCACTTTGACTCCAGTGCTCCGACGATTCTTGACCTTGACTTATCTATCTTTATTGGCAAAGCCCGAGTAATTGATGTATCTCACCTAAAAAAAGTTGGAGCAGAACAAATGAAAGCTTTCCCTTTAGAGGGAGCGGAACGGCTGCTTCTAAAAACCACACCTGTAAGCAGCCTTGAAATATTCCCTGAAAAAGTCCTTTCGCTCGATCCAGATCTTGGTCCCCTTTTAAAAAAATACAACATTCGTTTGATTGGCGTGGACGTTCCATCTGTTGATGCACTAGATAGTAAGGAGATGGCTGTCCATCATTCTTTCAGCCAGCATAATATTCATATCCTTGAAAATATTGTGCTCGATCACATAGCACCTGACGATTATGAATTAATCGCTTTACCTTTGCCCATTGAGGGTGCAGATGGCAGCCCTGTCCGTGCCGTTTTACGCCCTCTTGCAAATCGAGCAGAGAGGAAGGGGAAATATGACAATCAATAAAAACGATCCCTTGCAAGAATCATCCATTCATACTGATTTCACAAACAATATGACTTACGGCGAGTATTTAGACCTCAACCGACTGCTCTCCAGCCAAAGACGGCTATCCGGCCACCATGATGAAATGTTATTTATTATTATTCACCAGGTTAGCGAGCTATGGATGAAGCTTATTATTCATGAAATACAAGGAGCCATTGTTTGCATCCAAAAGAATGAGCTGCAGCCGGCATTCAAAATGCTGGCGCGCGTCTCTAAGATCCAAACTCAAATTATTCAGGCATGGGATGTTTTATCTACGCTTACTCCCTCTGAATACATGGAATTTCGCGACAAACTTGGGCAGGCTTCAGGTTTCCAGTCATACCAATACAGACAAATTGAATTTCTGCTTGGCTACAAAACATCCCACATTTTAACCATTTACAAAAAAAACCCTGAACTTCATGCCCTTCTAGAAAAAACTTATCACGCACCGAGTATTTATGATGCGGCTATTGAAGCCTTGGCCCGAGCTGGCTTTCCAATTGACGTTGACTTGCTTCAGCGCGATTATTCCATCACTTACACAGGCCATCCAACAGTGGAAGCAGCATGGTTAAGCGTATATAATGATGTGAACGCTTATTGGGACTTATATCAGCTGGCTGAAAAGTTAATTGATATAGAAGACTGGCTTCAGCAGTGGCGGTTTCGCCACATGAAAACTGTTGAGCGGATTATCGGATTTAAGATGGGCACAGGCGGCTCATCAGGTGTACAATATTTAAAAAAAGTGCTTGATCACCGCTTCTTTCCGGAATTGTGGGACTTGCGCACAAAGCTTTAGTGTTTTAGCAGACAGATAGAAAAGGTGAGTGTTTATGGAAAAAAAAGAACAATGGTCTTCTCGTCTCGGCTTTATTTTATCCTCCGCCGGTGCGGCGATAGGCCTTGGAGCAATCTGGAAGTTCCCTTATGTGACCGGTCAAAGCGGCGGCGGAGCTTTCCTGTTATTGTTTATTGTATTTACCTTATTAATCGGATTACCGATGTTGATTTCTGAATTTATCATTGGACGCGGTTCTGGCCGAGAAGCTGTCAGTGCTTATAAGAAACTGGCCCCAAATAGCTTTTGGACCATTATTGGCAAATTAGGTGTAATCGGCTGTTTTCTCCTTCTTTCGTTTTATAGCGTAGTAGGCGGCTGGGTGCTCATCTATACCGTGATGGCGCTTGGCGGGCAAGTCATTAAAAGCGGAGCAGATTATAGCAACCTCTTCGGACACGTTACCGGTTCTCCATCCATTACCATCGCCGGTCTTGCTGTCTTTCTTGTTATTAATGTTGTCGTGGTTGCTTCCGGTGTGCAAAACGGAATCGAAAAAGCAAACAAGTATATGATGCCGCTCTTATTTTTGTTTTTTGTTGTGCTCGTCATCCGGGCATTAACTCTTGACGGAGCAATGGAAGGTATCCGCTTTTTCTTGCAGCCTGACTTTTCAAAAATAACGGCAGAAGCTGTGCTTTATGCCCTCGGGCAATCGTTCTTTTCTCTTGCTGTTGGGTTTTCATGCATGGTCACGTACAGCTCCTATTTAAACAAAAGCGTCAGCCTCCCGACTTCAGCCGGTTCAGTTGCCATAATGAACATTTTTGTCTCTGTCCTTGCCGGCCTGGCGATCTTCCCGGTCGTTTTCGCTTTTGGCTTTGAACCGGCAGAAGGGCCGGGACTGCTGTTTATCGTTCTCCCTTCCGTGTTCTCGCACATGCCATTTGGCAGCTTGTTTTTATTTATTTTCTTAACACTGTTTTTATTCGCTACCTTAACCTCTTCCTTCAGTCTGTTGGAAATTATCGTAGCTGCTTTTCTTAAAAACGGTGCTTCCAGAAAAAAAATAGCGGCTATTGCAGGCACAATCGTCTTTTTTGCAGGCATTCCGGCAGCACTTTCCTTCAGTCTGCTGGCAGATGTTCAACTTTTCGGCAAAACCGTTTTTGATACGACAGATTACCTTGTGAGCAACATTCTTCTACCGCTTGGCAATTTATTAATCGCCTTGTTTATTGCTTGGCGAATGAATCGTGAACTTGTAAAAGAAGAATTTATGCTTAGCCGCCGGTTGAGCCCTGGGATCTACTCCACTTGGTACTTATTAATGAGATGGCTCGTGCCGTTAACTATTATTATTGTGTTTATTAATACGCTTGGTTTTCTAGGTTAATGGTTCGTGTCTTTGAGCCTTCCCCATGTGGAAGGCTCTCTTTTTAATCTCATTTCAGCATTGATTACATATCTTAATGGCATTGACGATATTATTTAGCGTACCGTAAGATATAGATATATCGTTTAATTATTCATAAAATTCTTTATACAGGTGGGAGAGATGGAAATGAATATAACAAAAGAGATACCTAATTCTGGTATGAAAATAGCAAAATCCTATGTAGATAGCGTATATCAAACAGTTCAAGAGCGAAACGCCGGAGAAAAAGAATTTCACCAGGCTGTAAAGGAAATTTTCGACTCACTCATCCCTGTATTTGCCAAATACCCTCAATATATGCATAACAGCATCCTCGAAAGAATTGTTGAGCCTGAACGCATGATCACCTTCCGTGTTCCTTGGGTGGATGATCAAGGAAAAGTTCAAGTGAATCGGGGATTTCGCGTTCAATATAACAGTGCCCTCGGTCCCTATAAAGGCGGCCTTCGTTTTCACCCTTCTGTCAATGCAAGCATTATTAAATTCCTAGGTTTTGAACAAATTTTTAAAAATTCATTAACAGGCCAGCCCATTGGCGGCGGCAAAGGCGGATCTGACTTTGACCCGAAAGATAAATCGGATGGCGAAGTCATGCGATTTACTCAGAGCTTCATGACTGAGCTTTCTCGCCATATCGGTCCGGATACAGATGTACCGGCAGGTGATATCGGTGTGGGGGCCCGGGAAATCGGCTTTATGTTCGGACAATATAAGCGGCTGCAGAACGCTTACCACGCAGGCGTTCTTACTGGAAAGGGCGTCAGCTATGGAGGAAGCCTGGCCAGAACGGAAGCAACAGGATACGGGACCGTCTACTTCGTGGAAGAAATGCTCAAAGACAATGGCCTGAGCTTTAACGGCAGTACAGTTGTCGTCTCCGGCTCAGGAAATGTCTCTATCTATGCGATCGAGAAGGCAACCCAACTCGGTGCAAAAGTCGTTGCCTGCAGCGACTCCAACGGTTATATTTACGACAAAAATGGAATTAATCTTGATACCGTCAAACGTTTAAAAGAACAGGAAAGAAAACGAATCAGTGAATATACAGACGAACACCCGGAAGCTGTATATGTAGAAGGCTGTTCAAACATTTGGAATATTGCTTGCGATATCGCTCTCCCATGTGCCACACAAAATGAAATTGACGAAGAAGCAGCCCAAACACTCGTTGAAAACGGGGTAAAAGCCGTCGGTGAAGGAGCGAACATGCCATCTACACTAGAAGCGATCGATGTCTTCTTGGAAGCGAAAGTTCTCTTTGCTCCTGCCAAAGCGGCTAATGCAGGTGGTGTCGCGGTATCAGCTTTAGAAATGGCCCAAAATAGCTCGCGTATGCCGTGGACATTCGAGGATGTGGATCAGAAGCTTCATACGATTATGAAAAACATTTATTCTAGCAGTGTCGAGGCTGCTGCTGAATTCGGCTATGAAGGAAACCTGGTGATCGGTGCCAACATCGCTGGATTTATGAAAGTTGCCAACGCTATGCTCGATCAAGGTGTTGTATAAGAGAACGAGTGACCCCAAAGAGCCAGGCATCTCCTGTCCGACGGAGATATCTGGCTCTTTGCTTTGAGGGAAACCCTTTTCACAGCTTCTCAAACGTAATATGATAAGGAAGTTGTATATTCTCTAAGAAAGGCTGGAAAATTCGTTGAAACGTTTTCTGAAAAGCTATCGATTTACTTTTTTATTGCTCACAGCTATTCTTCTTGGCGGAGTTGCCGGTGTTCTGTTCGGCCCAAAAGCAGCAGTAGTCAAACCGCTAGGAGATTTGTTTTTAAACCTGATGTTCATGATCATTATCCCGCTCGTCTTTTTTAGCATCTCTTCAGCTATTGCCAGCATGGACGGAATGAAGCGGCTGGGAAAAATCATGGCCAGCATTGTGATTGTCTTCCTGTTCACAGCGGCTACTGCAGCTGTTATCGGCTTGGCGGGCGCTTTTTTATTTAATCCACTTGAGGGAACAGACCTGACGGCGATTAAAAATATTATGGCTGAGTTTGATCCTGCAGAAGCGGAAACAGACAATGTGTCATTTGCTGCTCAGCTAGTAAATACATTTACTGTTAATGATTTTTCCTTGCTTTTGTCGAAAAGCAACATGCTGCAACTGATTGTCTTTTCCATTTTGTTCGGGCTGGCTACTGCTATGACAAAAGAAAAGGGAAAACCAGTAGCTGACTTTCTGGCATCTGGCACAGCTGTTATGATGAAAGTCGTTTCTATTATTATGTATTATGCGCCTATTGGGCTTGGTTGTTATTTCGCCGCTGTTATTGGCGAACTTGGACCACAAATTCTTAGTGGCTATGCCCGGACATTTGCTCTTTACCTTGGCCTGACAGCCCTTTACTACTTTGTTTTCTTTACACTGTATGCCTTTATTGCGGGTGGAAAAAATGGGGTAAAAATCTTCTGGAAACATGCTGCAGCCCCTTCTATTACAGCCATTGCGACCTGTTCAAGCGCGGCAAGCATTCCTGTGAACTTAACTGCTGCTAAAAAAATGGGGGTGCCAAAAGATATTGCAGAAACGGTTATTCCGCTTGGCGCTAATACGCATAAAGACGGATCTGTTTTTGGTGGTGTGTTAAAGGTCGTCTTTTTGTTTGCTCTTTTTAACAAGGATATGACAAGCCTGACGAGCATCTTAGCTATTCTCGGTGTTTCATTTCTCGTTGGTGCGGTTATGGGAGCGATTCCCGGCGGCGGCATGATTGGAGAAATGCTAATTCTAAGTGTATTCGGATTTCCACCGGAGGCACTGCCAATTATCGCTGTGATCAGTACGATTATTGATGCGCCTGCTACTCTATTAAACTCCACCGGGAATACGGTCTGCGCCATGCTTGTCACTCGTCTGGTAGAGGGGAGAAATTGGCTGCAACGCCAGCTGGCCATAGGCTCTTAACAACGGGAGTGCCTCGCTTTGCGGCACTCTCTCTTTATTATTCTCTGTTTCTTTTATAGCCCAGGAGAAAAACATATTGTCCAAATGGAGGTGACACATGTGGAATTGCTGATGATTGTATTGCCAGCCTTCATGATCTTCTTTGCCGGCTTTCTCGGCCAAAAAATAATCGGGTTTGATATCCGATCCATTTCCAAAGCCGCTCTTTATATTATGTCCCCTTTTCTTGCCTTCCGGACTTTCTATACGAACGAGCTGACGATGGAGTATTTCTATATTATCTTATTTTGCCTTTTGCTTTGTCTTGCCCTTGTTTTGATGATTGGGCTCACAGGTTACTGGATGAAAGCATCAAAACCACAGTTGTCTGCAATGATGCTCGGCGGCGCTTTCATGAACAGTGGAAATTACGGCGCTCCTGTCATACTCTTCGCCTTCGGAGCAGCTGGCTTTGACTATGCTGTTATTATGATGGTCTTTCAGTCGCTTCTCATGAATACAGTCGGGCTCTTTTTTGCGTCGCTCGGCGGGAAGGACGAGTCTTCTCTCATCCAATCTCTTAAAAGCGTAGTACGCATGCCAGTCATTCATGGGGCATTGGCCGGTGTTACTCTACAAATTTTATCTATACATATTCCAAAAGCGTTCATGGAAGCGATCAGTCTCGTGGCCGATGCTTCCATCCCAACAGTTATGCTCGTCCTCGGTATGCAGCTGGCCGTTATTGCCCGCAAGCGTGTCGCCTATCGCTATGTCTCTGCGGTTACCCTTATTCGAATGTTTGCATCACCAGTGCTCGCAGTTGCTATCCTTGCTTTCATACCTGTCAATGAACTGCTAAAAAATGTGCTCATCTTACAGGCAGCAATGCCTGCTGCAGCCAATACGACGATGTTTGCCATTCAATTCGGAACGGAGCCCGACCTCGTATCTTTCACCACACTGGTCACTACTTTACTAAGCATTGGAACGATTCCTGTGGTGCTTTTTTATCTAGGAGCTTAAATGATGAAAGACAGCCCCAAACGGATTACATTCGGGGCTGTCCTCTTTATTAATACCCGCCGCAAACTTTAAAAGCAGGCACTCGTTTTTGTTTATTTCAAAGCAGCAGTAGGGGTTTTTTCCCAAACCACTTCGCCATCCATTACTGTAACTTCCACTTCTGTTTGCAGAATTTCTTCCGCTGACACTTCAAATAAGTTGCGATCCAATACAACTAAGTCAGCAAGTTTGCCTTCTTCAATCGTACCTAATTCATCTTCCCGGAAGACACTATAGGCAGAACCCGCAGTATAAGCCTTCAAAGCCTCGGCAAGCGTGACTCGCTCCTGCTCGTTCCAAGTATCATCCAGCATGAAATCCTTCCTTGTCACTGCATGGTAAATTTCAATCATCGGTTCAAGCGGAACAATTGGATAATCACTGCTATAAGATACAACGGCTCCAGATCTTAATAGAGTGGCATTCGGGTAAATATACGTTTGCTTCTCTTCACCGACACGTGTTGTATGGCTTTCCCTTGGCATCAAAGCCATATGATACGGCTGAATAGACGGCATGACACCCAGCTCTTTAAAGCGTGGAATGTCCTCTGGCGCAATGACCTCAATATGCTCAAGCGCATGACGAGCATCCCGTTTCCCATTCACTTGTTGGGCTGTTTCATATAAGTCCAATCCCAACCGGACAGCTCCATCACCAATGGTATGAAAACGAATTTGGAACCCTTCCTTGTCTGCCTCTACTACCCACTTTTCCAGTTGCTCTTTTGTATAGGCGATTTCTCCTCTGGTTTCTGGTTTGTCAACATATGGATCAAGCATATAAGCTGTATAACCGGTCACTACCCCGTCAATAAATTGCTTCAGCCCCGCAGTCCGAAGCTTATCTGAAGAGTAATCTTCCCTGAATTTTTTTGCTTGTTCTATTTGGCCATTCAATGGCGGATAAAGATGGAAGCGGCATGTTAATTGTCCGTTATCTTCAAACTCCTTAAACACAGAATAAGCTTCTAGCTTTTCATGGGCACGGCTCGCATACAGGTCATTGACAGATGTTACACCAAGCTTTGCTGCATGCTGCAAAAACTGGCTCACCATATCGTGCAGCTGCTCCTTCGGAAAATCATAAGCAAAGTCCGCAGCCAAAGCGATGGCAGTTTCAATTAAAATGCCTGTTGGTTCTCCTTGATCACCTTTGTAAATAACTCCATATTCCGGATTAGGTGTCTCACTTGTAATATTGGCAATTTCAAGCGCCTTTGAGTTTACCCAGCCATAATGTCCTTCCGCATGTAATAGCATAACAGGACGGTCTGGCAGTTCCTGATCCAGGATATAACGGTCGGGGAACTCTTTCTTGTCCCATGCCGTATGATCCCAACCTGTGCCGATCACCCACTGTCCATCTGGTTTCCCTTCAGCATATTCTCTTACTTTAACCGCTGCCTCTTCAGCTGATTTGACATCTGTTAAAGACACACAATAATGGCTGAAGAGACTGCCGAGCATAATATGCAAGTGAGCATCGTGGAATCCAGGCATTACAAGCTTATTGCCGGCATCTATTACTTTCGTCTCCTCACTTTTCAGCGCTTCGATCTTTTCTGGCGTGTCGACTCTAATAATCTTGTTGTCTTTAACAGCAATGGCTAGGGCCTCCGGTTCGTCCTTTAATCCTGTAAAAACTGCCTTGCTTTTTATAATTACATCCGCTTTCAACATTTTTCATTCTCCTTTGCTATTTATATACTAAGCTGACAAATCCATTACAGGCGGTTTTTGTCTAAACCCTTTTGTTAAAACCACCATATAGATAAGACCAAGAGCAAACCAAATGCTCCCTAGTACCTTTGAATGGATATCTAAATTAATAAGAAGCCATAAATCAAGCAAGGCTCCAGCTGCTGGAATAATTAAATAAAGCAGCGTTCCTTTTAGAGAACGTTCCTTTTTCCGAACAAAGTAATACGTAATAACGGCGATATTTACACTTGTAAATGCAAGAAAAGCGCCAAAGTTAATGAATGAAGCAACGAGTGATAGGCTTAAGAACAATGCAAGCAAGGAAATAGCGCTAATTAATAGGATGTTGTTCACAGGGGTGTTATATTTTTGATGCAAGGTTCCAAAGAACTTATTAGGGAGCTGTCCATCACGACCCATAGCATAAAGCACACGCGAAGCACTTGCCTGAGAAGACATCGCAGAACCAAATGCCGTAACGGCATAGACAGCTAGAAAAGCAGAAGCGAGGGCTTTGCCACCGACAAACTTAATGATTTCATGAGCTGCAGAGTCCGGATCAACAAATGAGTTGTAATTTGGCCAGACATTTTGGGCAAAGTATGAAACGGTAATAAAGATAGCTCCTCCTACTAGCGTGATAATGAAAACTGCCCGTGGGATATTTTTTTGCGGATTCACAGTTTCCTCTGCAAACGCTGTAGCTGAATCAAAGCCAAGGAAAGAAAAACATAGAAGGGCAGCACCCGAAATAATAAATGAAAGCGGCTCTTCCGAATTATAAAACGGTTTCAAAGAAAAGAGAGTGCCAGTGCCCGCCCCTCCTGCAATTTCTTTAATGGATAGCCCAATAAAAAGAAGGATAAATGCAATGGAGAAAATCGTGATAAAAGCATTGGCCTTTGTTGCCAGCTTCACACCTCTCACATTAATAACGGTCACTAATAACAACATGCTAAGTATCCAAACATAGTTTGGCACAGATGGAAAAGCAGCAGAAAAAAAGATGCCAAATAACAGATAATTAACCATAGGAATGAAAAGATAATCCATTAAAATAGCCCAGCCAACAAGAAAGCCCACATACGGGTTTATCGCCTTTTGTGTATAGGCATAAGCAGAGCCGGCAGACGGGATAGATTTAGACATCTGTCCATAACTGTATGCAGTAAACAGCATGACAATCAAGGCCAATAAATAGGCTCCTGGCACCATTCCGTGCGATAATTGGGCCGCAATTCCATACGTGCTGAAAACTGTGGCAAGTGCCATAAACGAAAAACCAAAGAGAACAACGTGGATAAGCCCTAGCGACCTGTTCATTTCTTTTGTCTGTGACATAACAAACCCCCTTAACCCTTTTTATAATTATTGCAAATATTGTGCCAATTAAAAATAATAAAAAAACGAGCTGGTCTATCCTTTTTCGACACATTTTTTATTCGAATATGCATATTTTATGACTGTATGAATAAAAAACCTGATTGCTTAGTCCAAAAAAGCCGTTCACTTATAGTGAACGGCTTTTTAGAGTCTATATTTGCTATTCTATTACACGCTTAAGCAATTCTCCGTAGCTATCCGGGCGTCGGTCTCTATGAAACTGCAATACATTGCGGGCGTGGGTAATCTCTGCAAGATCAATTTCAGCCATAATGATCTCATCTTCTTTTGTTTCAGCTTCCTTAATAATGGTTCCCCATGGATTGCTAATAAAGCTCCGTCCATAAAATGTCATATGGCCTTCATTGCTGTCCTCGCGACCGACACGGTTTACCGCAGCAATAAACATATTATTATGGATCCCGTGAGCACGGATCGCATCTACCCATGTTTGCGATGTATCTAAATCGGGATTGTCAGGTTCTGAACCAATGGCTGAAGGATAAAATACTACATCTGCTCCTTTTAAAGCCAAGATACGGGATGGTTCCGGGAACCATTCATCCCAACAAATTAACACGCCAATCGTTCCATACTTCGTTTTGAAGACTGGATAGCCGGTGTCTCCTTCAGTAAAGTAATATTTTTCAATATACTGAGGGCCTTCAGGAATATGATGCTTGCGGTACTTTCCTAAATATTCTCCATCCTCGTATACAACTACCGTATTAAAATATAAACCATCGCGCACATATTCATACAGTGAAACGATAATGACTACGCCAAGCTCCTGCGACAATCTTTGCATCCGGTCACAAGTCGGTCCTGGAATTGGTTCAGCCCACTCATATTTATTAACATCAATCGTCTGCGGAAAGTATTGACCGCCAAAAAGCTCCTCTGTACAAATAATTTGCGCTCCTCTATTTGCCGCTTCCCGTATTAACCCTTCAGCTGTTTCTACATTTTTTTCGCGGTCTTCTACGCACTTATGCTGGATTAATGCAATGTTCATTTTTCCTCTTCCCATTAGTCTCTCCCTTTCTATGTATGGTACCTATCTAATGTTTAAAGACCAGTAGAAGATTGTTTGCTCTCTACGATCATTTAACTGATAAATGCAAATATTATGCCAATAAAAAAGTAGTTCTGGAAAACAAACAAAAAAGGCCTACGGATATCTTCCATTAGCCCTTTTCGTTCTTCCCTATTCTTTATCACTCTTTTTTCTATGAGGCTGCATCGACGTCATCGATCGCCATTTCTGGAGGGGCCTCACGAAAAAGCTTCGTTAAAAACAGTAAGTAGATAAATCCAATCAAGGCCCATGCACCTCCAAGGATCAATGCATGTTTGTCCAAATTGATAAGCAGCCAAGCATCAAACGCGGCTCCAATTAATGGGAGGACCAAATAGGAAAAGGCATGTTTCCCCGATCGCAGTCCTTTCTTAAAATAGTAATGACCAATAACGGATAGGTTCACAAAAATAAATGTAACAAAGGCACCAAAGTTAATAAATGAAGTGGAGGTAGCTATGTCCATTTTTAATGCCAGCAAAGCAATGATTGCTATTGTAAACAGATTAAGAACAGGTGTGCTGAAGCGTGGATGAATAAAGCCAAATATTTTCTTCGGCAACACGTTGTCACGTCCCATCGCGAATAACAGGCGGGCCGCACTCGCTTGAGCAGATAAACCAGAAGCAAATTGTGCGGTAATCATTCCCGCAAGAAAAATAGCACTAAACAAGTTGCCCCCAACCAAAGCAGCAATCTCAAATCCGGCTGAATCAATATTTTGGAATTTAGTAAAATCCGGATAGACAAGATAAATAAAGTAAGAAGTAATAACGAAAATGCCTCCGCCAATCAAAGCGACAAGAAAGATCGCTCGCGGAATGGTCTTCTTAGGGTCGATAGTTTCTTCCGATAAAGTAGTCACCGCGTCAAAGCCAAGAAATGAATAACAAGCGACAGAGGCACCCGCCAAGACTAGAGAAAAAGACATGTCACTATGAATAAAGGCACTTGCGGAAAAAAGCGTTCCCATTCCCTCTCCACTCATTAAACTTACTGTGGAAAAAATGATAAATAAAAGAATAACGAGAAATTGAAACACCATCATGAGAAAATTCACTCGGGAAGTCGTCCGAATACCAATGAGATTGATAAGAGTAGTTATTACTATAAATGATAAGACCCATATCCACACGGGCACAGTTGGAAAAGCAGCTTGCAAGTATACGCTTCCAATTAACCATATCACCATGGGAAGAAATAAATAATCGAGTAAAACTGCCCATCCTACAAGAAAACCTAAATTCGGATGAATCGATTTACGCGTATATGTGTAGGCGGAGCCGGATACAGGGTAGGCCTTCACCATCTTTCCATAACTATATGCCGTAAATAGCATGGCTATTAATGCGACAAGATAGGCTATTGGTACCAATCCACTTGTTGCTTCAGCCAGCACGCCATAAATGCCAAATGAAATCATCGGTGTCATATAAGCTAATCCAAATAAAACAAGCGGTGCTAATGTCAGTGTTCTTTTTAAAGAGTTTCTACCATTTTCCATCAATTTCACCCTTTCCCCTCATCCTTTTCTTTGCCTCCCCGCTTTGTGTAGAGAGGCAAAGTAGACTGATTAAATCAAATGAGTTAAACGTTTTTTAACAAGCGAATGCAAATTACTCGTATAAGCCAGCTTAGGATCCCGCTCTTCATCCATTTGAATATCAATGGTGCGGATTCCCTCTTCTGAGTCAAGCTTGAACAATATTTCCCCTTCGTTATTGACAGCCATGCTATGGCCAAAAAAGTCAAGCTCTCCTTCTTTTCCTGTTCGGTTGCAAATAACAACCGGCACCTCGTTCTCCATCGCTCTGCTTTGCATATACACATGCTGATGCTTTTCATAAGGAACCATATTAGCAGTGTTCACTAAAATAATGTCCGCCCCATTTAAGCGAAGAAGCCTGGATACCTCGGGAAATTCCAGATCGTAGCAAATCATCGCCCCTACTTTTCCGAATTTCGTTTGGAATACGGGCCATCCTTCGCCACGTGTAAAGTAATTTGTTTCTGCATGAAATAAATGGGTCTTGCGATAAACACCAACAATTAGTCCATTTTCGTCAATTAATGTGCTTGAGATATAATAACGCCCCTCTTCTTCTTCAGGAAAGGATATAAGGGCATGAATCTGCAGACTTTTGCAATATAGCGCAATGGTTTTTAATGAGTCTCCTTCTCTTGTTTCCGCCATAAGCGGTAACCTTTCGCCTATGGAATAGCCGGTAAGCGCTAACTCTGGAAAAACAACAATCTCTGCTGCCTGCCGCTTCGCTTCCTTTAAAAAACGAATGATTTTTTTAATATTCTCTTGTTTATCTCCGAGAACTGGAGAGAACTGTGCTACTGCAACCTTCATGATTGATACTCCCTTCTAGTTCTAATGACGGTGGTTCTCCTTATTGCAAGTTCTGTACCAAAATAAAAAGGCCGATTTATTAGTATTTTCTGATATAATTATTGATAAATTAATGATTTTTTTCATTGTTTTTTATTTCCAACCGCATATTCCATCGTTTAAAACTTGGATTTAATCAAAATAATGATTTTTTTCCTCATAATGATAAAAATCATCAGCAAGGAGTGAAAGGAAATTGACTTCACTAGAAGACTATTCAGTAAATACATCGGCTGGTCCATTAATAGCAAAATCAGAAAAAATGAGAAAGATCATTGACGTCATTCACCGCATTGCTAATGTCGATTCAACGGTTCTTTTGCTTGGCGAGTCCGGAGTCGGCAAAACCATGCTGGCAAAATACGTTCATCAGCAAAGCATGCGACACGAACAACCTTTTATCTCTATTAATTGCAGTACGCTTCCTGAAAACTTAATAGAATCTGAACTATTTGGCTACGAACCGGGATCATTTACGGGTGGAAAAAGAGAAGGAAAAACAGGACTCATTGAATCAGCTGAAGGCGGTACGCTATTTTTAGATGAAATAGCTGAACTTCCTTTTGCGGCACAATCAAAGTTACTGGAGGTTATTCAAGAGAATAAATACCGGAAAATCGGAAGTATTCATGAGAAAGCAGCTAATATCCGGATTATCGCAGCAACGAACAAAAATTTAAAAGAGCTCGTGCAAAAGAAAGAGTTTCGGGAAGATCTCTATTACCGTTTATACGTAGTTCCCTTAATGGTCCCCCCTCTTCGTGAGCGCCGTGACGAAATTCCGTACCTCTCTCAATATTTTGTGCAGAAATTCAACCAAAAATATCATCGGCAGTTCAATCTGTCGTCCCTGCTGATGGAGAAGTTTCAATCCTACAACTGGCCCGGCAACATTCGTGAATTAGAAAATACAATTGAACAAATCGTTGTCACCCAATCCGATCAAACAGGCGAAAGCTGGCTTCTAACAGACGCTTTAACCGATACTGTCTTTTTATCTAAAGAACATATCCTTCCGCTGAAACAAGCGAAACAACAATTTGAAAAAGAGTTAATTTTGCGTGTGTACCATTTATATAAAAGCACTTATAAAGCAGCAGAAGTGCTACAAGTCGATCAATCAACGATTGCTAAAAAACTAAAGAAATATCGAGAAGAAGAGAAAAAAGGAGTAAAACCATGATTAAAATCGCTATTGCACAGTTGCGCTGCGAATTAAAAAAGAAAGAAGCAAATTTAAACCGAATTTTACAAACAATCGAGGAAGCAAAGGAAAAGCAGGCAGACTATGTACTTTTTCCGGAGTTATATTTAAGCGGGTATGCACTAGATGAAGACTTATATTCTTTGGCAGAGCCAGAGAATGGAGAAAGTATCCGACGCATTCAGCTGCAGGCTAAATCCAGCAATGTTGGCGCTATCGTAGGCTTTCCAGAACTAGATAACAGCCTCTTGTATAATTCAGCTTTATTAATTGGGAAAAATGGCAACATACTTGGGAAATATCGAAAGGTTCATTTATATCATCAAGAAAAACAATGGTTTACAGCCGGAGATTCCTTTCCTGTATTCTCCCTTCCGGAAGGAGATGTCGGCCTTATGATTACCTATGATATGGAATTTCCGGAGGCTTCTCGGATATTAGCTTTAAAAAACGCTCAGCTTCTACTCGTACTTGCAGCTAATATGCTTCCTTACCAGCATTATCAGGACGCCTTTTTACGTGCCCGGGCCCTAGAAAATCATATCTATATAGGAGCGGCTAACATGGTTGGTTTAGACAGTGAGAATATCTTTTTTGGTGAAAGCCAAGTTGTTCACCCTAGCGGCAAGACCATATACAAAGGACGAAACAATGAAGAACTGCCTGTTCTTCCCATCAATTTAAAGGAAATCAACCGCGAGCAGGGGCTGCTCAATTATCTGCAAAACCGTCGTCCAGATGTGTATCAATCTGAACAACTAGAGGCCAATAAAAATTGAAACAGCAAAAAAGCCTTCCTAATGATTAGGAAGGCTTTTCCCCTTTAAGTATATTCACCGCGCTTACAGCTTTTCCCCTGTTCTTTGGCAGCTGTTTTTCCATTCTCCTTTTTCGCTGGTTTCTCTTTCCTGCTGTTCTCTGAAGTTTCTCTGCTTGCTGATCGGCTGGGATGGCTTTTTTTCAGCTTAGAAAAAGGCACTGGTGCTGGCAGCTGCGATAATATACTTGTCGGAATTAGTCGGCTTCCAGGCGCATACACTTCGATGAAACTGTTTGCCATCTCCAAATAACCGCCTGGTGCCGGATGCACATCTGCCGGGTTAGGAATAAGCGAACGGGCATTTGTTCCGAACCGCCCAGAAACCGGTACGAAATAAGCACCTGCTCTTTTTGCTTCCTGCTCAATAATTTCATTTAAAAGCGTCAGCTGGCTTGCAACGGATGGCTTCTGTTCTTCTTTCACATGAGGGAACGGAAAATAATAACCCATGACATAAATATCCGCCTGCCGATTCATTTTTCGTATCTTTTCAAATATTTTTACATAGTTTTTTCGTACCCCGTTAAGTGCAAAAGCCACTGGGATAGGCTGGTAGCTTAACATTCTCCGGGTAGAGTCGTTTTGAATAAGCGGCAGCATATCGTTTGCTCCCGCAGAAATGGTGATCAAATCGGCTGTTTTGATCAAGGCCTGTGCTTCTTTCTTTTCCAACTGCTCCAATACTTGCCCGGTTGAATACCCGGGAAAAGCCAATTGCTTTGAAAAGCTAGATAACTGTCCCGTTTGCTGCAGAGACAGGGCAATTAAGTCTGTATAGCTGGCACCAATTTCTTTATGAGGTGTTTGCCCTGCAGCGAGCGAATCACCAAGCGCCACATACCGAACTCCGTCTGCTTTCCCATTAAGTGGAAACAAGGAGGCGACCAGTAGAAAAACAGTGACTACACTTAGAAAAAACTGTTTCTTCATAAAGACCTGCCTTTCCATTTTATTAAAGTGCATTATTTAACTTGGCTGTTTCTCATGTAATTTAAAAAAGCATCAGCATCCAGCGGCCGGCTGATAAAGTACCCTTGAGCGGTGTCACAATCAGCTGATTCTAAAATTTTCATTTGCTTTTCATTTTCTACCCCTTCAGCGACGATCATTAGCCCTAAATTTCGAGCAAGACTAATCATCGCTTTAGCGATGGCCTTATCAGCTTCTTCTTCCTCAATGTTTTGAATAAATGACCGATCGATTTTCAAGGCATTCATCGGAAACTGTTTTAAATAGCTAAATGAAGAAAAGCCCGTTCCAAAATCATCAATTGAAATAGACACTCCAAGCTGCTGCAATCGAAGAAGAATCACTGCCGCTTCCTTTGGCTTTTCCATTACTGTACTTTCGGTTAATTCTAATTCAAGGGCAGCCGGCTCCAAGCCTGTTTCCTCTAAAATCTGGGCCGCAAGCTCGGCAAAGTCCTGCTTTTGGAATTGCACGGCCGACACATTAACACTCACTTTTAAATGAGTATACCCCATCTCATGCCATTCCTTGCATTGACGACAAGCCTCCCGCAGTACCCACTCTCCTAAAGGAACAATCAATCCCGTTTCCTCAGCCAGTCCAATAAATTCTCCCGGATAAATTAACCCTTGTTCACTATTCCAGCGAACCAACGCCTCCACACCGTATAACTCTTTTGTCCTAATGGATATTTTGGGCTGATAGTGAAGAAGAAATTCTCCCTTTTCCAACCCTTGAGAAAGCAGAATTTCTTTTTCTAAACGCTGATTGGCAGACTCTTTCATCGAAACAGCAAAAAATTGATAGCCATTTTTTCCACTATTTTTCAAAACATTTACGGCGAGGTCGGCATGAACCAAAAGCGAATATAAGCTTTCGCCATCACGCGGGTAAACGCTGACACCAATGCTTGCCGATATAGGTACTTTTTTTTCTAAAACAACGAACGGCTGGCGAAATAGCTCCAACAGTTTTTCGCATAGCTCCGAAATCTCACTTATACAATTTGCGCGGGAAACGAGAAGCGCAAACTCGTCCCCGCTAATACGCGCGGCTAAGATATTTTCTGTTTCAAGTGTTCGCAAACGGCGGGCTGTTTCTTGAAGAAGCAGGTCACCCGCCTCATACCCAAGGCTATCATTAATCTTTTTAAAATAATCTAAATCGAAAACAAGCAGCGCCGATAACCCTTCCTGATCAGTCATTAAATAACCGTCACCATAATGCTCGATATAGCGACGGTTTGGCAAACCAGTTAGCGGATCATAAAACGCCAGCTTTGCCAGTTTTTCTTCTGCTTCTATTCGTTCACTAATATCAAAAGAAAAGCCGAGCAAATATTCTTCGCCATCCTCTTCGCCTTGAATAATGGTTGTACCCGCAAGCATATGGGTCGGCTTTCCATCAAAGTCTACAATTGCCTCTTTCATTCTCAATTGTTTAGACTCCCATATTTCAAGGTCATTGCAGCGTATTTCCTCAGCGACAGAAGGGGAGAAAAAGTCGAACGAGGTCTTGCCAATCAGCTCGTGGAGTTCTTTGCCATTTTTCTCACAGGCCAGTTTATTAGCAAAGAGCGTCCGCCCGTGCCGATCTTCCAAAAAGATATGAACCGGCAAAGCATCTAATATACTGATGTTTAACGGAGACATAGCACGGATCAAACCAGCAAACGCTTCTGCCTGGTGGAAGGCGTTCTTTTTCTCTTCAGCGCTACCCTGTTTGGATGGATTCATGAGCGTTTCTCCCCTTGTTATAAAATAGGTAATTTTTTGTCGAAATATTACATTTTTCTTTCATTTTACCAGAGGCGATACAAAAAGTAATTACTAAAGTCACGAAATTTAAGAAATAGCGGCGTTTTGGGTATGTTATAATGAAGGCTTATTCTACCTTTAAACTTTGGAGGCACTATGCTGAATTTCAATGAAAAATTGTCGATTATTGAATCTTTTCCTCAACTTCAACGGAAAAATGTCTCTCTCGGCAGGGTCAATTTTCAATTTGCCGACAGTGTGTCAGAAAAAAAGAACATCGTCTACCATCTTCACCCGAATGGAAATGGTTTTGTATATGCGGGAGAATTGGCTGGTTACCCCACAGATGCCAAAGGGATGGTAAATATCCGTGAATTTTCTGCTGAGGAATTAAAGCAGATTATCCATGAATCTATTCAATCCCTTTCTCCAAGAACAGTTGAAGAAGAAGCCGTCGCAGGAGATGCCTATGAAGAAACATGGGTTAATAGAGACGGCCAGACTCTTCTTCTAGTGGAGGAAGAAGATATGTGGAATGTGTATGCCGGTTTGAATTTAGACGGCACCTTTAACTCTTACGGAGAAGCCATTCAATACTTAGATGAAGAAGGCTTCCAGCTCTTGTCTTAATAAAAACCCAGGCCTCCCTGCATAAAGCGGCAGAAAGGCCTGGGTTTTTATGAAACTTTATTTCGTTTTTTGTTGAAAGCATTCGTGTAGCCGACCAGTAATAGAACCCGGCCCCCGTTCCCGATCTCACGTCCATCAGCAACAGTCACGGCAAGAACTTCTGACGTCGTACTCGTTAAAAAGACTTCGTCCGCCTGATAAAGCTCTTCAGGTGTAAAATCTTTTTCCACAAACGGAACCCTTAATTCCTCCGCCGCTTCTTTAACCGCGAGGCGAGTAATCCCAGCCAAAATCCGGTTGGAAAGAGGGGTTGTTTGTATCTTTCCGTCTTTTACAATAAATACGTTTGTACTCGATCCTTCTGTAATCCGGCCATCCCGCACGAGTACTGCTTCAAAGCAGCCCTGCTCAAAAGCCTCCTGCTTCGCTAAAATATTTGGCAATAAATTTAATGATTTAATATAGCAATTTTGCCAGCGCTCGTCAGGCAGCACCGCTACTTTAACTCCTTCTCTGCGCATGCTCTCCGATAGCTCTCGAGCCGGCTTCACCGTCATCGAAATAGAGGCTGGACACTTTGGAAACAAATGATTTCTGGGCGCTATCCCCCTCGTTGCCTGCATATAAAGATCCGCTTGAGCCAAGCCGCTTTTTTCTACTAATTGCAGGATCAGTGCTTCCAGCTCATCTGGTTCTTTTCCAATCTCCAGCTTAATGGCCTTAGCACTCATATATAGGCGGTCAAGATGCTCTTTCATCATAAACGGTTTACCTTGATAGAAACGAATAACTTCATACACCCCGTCGCCAAATTGATGGCCTCGTTCATCAATCGGAATTACCGGATCGTCTACGCCGACAATTTTTCCATTAAAATATGCCAATGCCATCATCGGCACCTCCTTTTTTACAAACAAGAAAAGCGGTCCTTTCACTGAAATGTATGCCTTTTTTAGCAATACATTCATTGAAAAGCTCTCCTTTTTATTATACATAAAAACAAACATACCTAAGTAAAGAAAGACCCTGTGGCTTTCAGTGATTTTTATGAGAAACCTGTACGTTTGTTTCAAGAACAAACGGGTAGGATAAGGGAAAAGAAAAGAGGGGGAAATGACATTGATGAAAAACCGTGAAATACTTTTTTTAAAACGCCCCGATGGCGAACCAACAACCGAACACTTGTCTGTTCAGGAAACCTCTGTTCCGGAATTATCAGAGGGAGAAGCACTCGTCCGGCTACTATATGTATCAGTCGATCCGTATATGCGCGGTCGGATGAATGAAGGAAAATCTTATGTAGAGCCTTTTCAGTTAAACCAGCCTATCGAGGGAGGAGCAATAGCTGAAGTAATAAAGTCTCAATCTGACCAGCTGCAGGAAGGAGACATTGTAACTGGTTCCCTCCCATGGAGAGAATACACAACCATTTCTGCTGAATCTGTTCGTAAAATAGATCCAGCACTTGGACCGCTAACAACTTCTCTGCATATTCTCGGCATGACCGGCCTTACTGCCTATTTTGGGTTAATGGATATTGGCCGGCCACAAGAAGGAGAAACAGTGGTTGTTTCTGGTGCAGCGGGTGCTGTCGGTTCTACTGTTGTCCAAATCGCTACTATTGTCGGCGCCAGGGTGGTAGGGATTGCGGGCTCCGATGAAAAAGTTCAATTGTTGAGACAGCTAGGGGCTGATGCCGTTATTAATTATCAAACAGAGGATGTGAATACGGCACTTATGGAAGCCTGTCCAGATGGTGTGGATGTGTATTTCGATAATGTCGGCGGTGACATCTCTGACGCCGTATATCCGCTCCTGAACAAATTCGCCCGGATCATTCAATGCGGAGCCATCTCTTCCTATAATAAAAGAGAGGATCACGGCCCTCGCATTCAGCATTACTTAATTAAGTCCAGCGCCTTGATTAAAGGCTTTACTGTTGGGGATTATCGTGAACGCTATCCGGAAGGCTTTCAACACCTATCCAAGTGGCTTCAAGAAGGCAAACTTACTTATGAAGAAACCATTACAGAAGGATTTGAAAATATTCCGCAAGCATTTTTCGGTTTATTTACAGGCGAAAATATCGGCAAGCAGCTTGTAAAAGTAAATGAGCCCTCCCATAAAGAGTAAACAGTTAGCCTGCAAGCAAGACTCTGCGGCTCGTAAATGATCGGCTATGATCAGTAAAATTTCTATCTGATCAGTAATTTATTTATTTCCTGCAACTCTATACGTTTAAAAAGCCGGTGTAAAAACCGGCTTTTCTAATGAACAAACTATTTTTATAATTTTCAATTTATTGTAATTATTCTCCGAAATTTTATTGTAAAATAAAAGAACAAGCAATTATTTTAAGCGGAGGTGTCCGAATGATCCCGAAAGTTGTCGAAATTGAGGAGATCAAAGTAATTGGCTTGCAAAAAACATGTCAGACTACTGACCTAGAAACGGAGAAAGCAATACTTTGGAAACAGTTCAAGCAATTTGCTAGTGATATTTTAGATCAAACAAACGGTGAATTAATGGAGATTTGTCGCCAAAAACAAGGAAGCCTAGTGACACACTGTGTTGCCCTGGAAGTAAACAACGTTGATATTGTGCCCGCAGGCATGATTAGTTTTAATATTCCTCCCCAAAGCTATATTTATATGAAGCACAATGGATACACTCACACATTATGGAAATCTCTTAATGAAATAAAACAGTGGGCCAAGGAGCATCACTGCCGCCTGGATCCAAATCAATTCATGATTCATGTAAAAATTTCTGAAGAACCTCCTGTACACGAGCTATATGTAAAGCTTGAAGACAAAAAGAGGGAATCTACCGAAATTGTTATTTAAGCCATAAAAGCCCCGTACCTTTTGCTGGTAACGGGGCTTTATATTAACCGAGAGCCACATCCAATATCATCATGACCGTAAACCCTGCCATTAAGCCCAGCGTTGCCCAATCTTTGCTGCCGGCTGATTGTGATTGCGGAATCAACTGTTCGACAACAACAAAGATCATGGCACCCGCTGCAAATGCAAGGGCATAAGGCATGATGGGCTGTACAGCGAGCACAGCAGCGGCTCCAATTACAGCAGCAACCGGCTCTACAATGGCAGACAACTGGCCATAATTAAATGCCCGCAGTCGCGACATCCCTTCTCCCCTTAATGGAACGGAGAGCGCAGCGCCTTCCGGCATATTTTGGATACCAATGCCGATAGCGAGCCCGAGAGCCCCTATTACAGAGGCTTCTCCGAGACCAATGGCTGCGGCCCCAAATGCCACACCAATAGCCAGCCCTTCAGGAATATTATGGAGCGTAATGGCAAGGAAGAGCAGCATTGATTTAGGCAAACCAGTCTTCGGTCCTTCTGCTTCATTTTCTGACAAACCAGAATCCAGGTGAGGAACAACAAAGTCTAGCAGCCGGATAAAAAGGCCGCCAAGCAGAAAGCCAATTGCAGGCGGAAGCCACGGGATCTGCCCGTTTTGTTCACTGAATACGATGGAAGGAGCTAAAAGAGACCAGAAAGAAGCAGCAATCATGACACCAGCAGCAAAACCAAGCATCGTATTCATTACATTTTGATTAATGTGGCGAAAGAAAAAAACAATGGATGCCCCTAACATCGTTAATCCCCATGTTAATAAACCGCCAAGCAATGCTTGAACAGCCGGATTCAAATTGATGAACCAGTCCATTACCATCCGAATCTTTCCTTTCTGACAAGCCGTTATATTCTATAATATGGTGAAAGTGAAATATTATCTAGCTTATTTTTCCCTAGGCAAACTTTTATTCTCAATCCCAATTCTTATTAAAGCATTTAGCAGCTGCCTGATTTATTTTATTATTTATTAAATAAATGGGTGTCTTAAATTTTTTTGTTACACTAATGGAAAACAGATAGGACGGAGGATTTAAATGATCAGTCAATTGGATAGTCCGTTCATAAAAAAAGTTCAATTTAAGACGGAGAGTATCCCTTCTTTCGATGAATATCCTTTTCATCTGCCTTTTATCCAATCAGCAGGAATTGAATTTCATCCCCGGGTTACTTACATTATTGGCGAAAATGGTATGGGCAAATCTACTTTGCTAGAAGCAATAGCGGTTGCTTCTGGTTTTAATCCGGAAGGAG
This sequence comes from Bacillus sp. PK3_68, assembly GCF_003600835.1. Lineage (NCBI taxonomy): Bacteria > Bacillati > Bacillota > Bacilli > Caryophanales > Bacillaceae > Bacillus > Bacillus sp. PK3_68. Next base: position 2,476,335 of record NZ_NQYC01000001.1, read on the forward strand.
GTACGCTTAACTTTAACTTCTCCACCCATGATTCCCACTCTGAACTTGGGAACTATATAAAGCTTATCAAAGGTATAAAACGTCCCAAAGACGGCTTCTTCTTAAGAGCGGAAACTTTTTATAATGTGGCAACAAACATTGAAGAGTTGGATAGCGAGCCAGGCGGAGGCCGAATCATTGATTCTTTTGGGGGGAAATCGCTTCATCGGCAATCACATGGTGAATCTTTTTTTGCGGTATTTAATCATCGCTTCAGAGGAAATGGCATTTATATTCTGGATGAGCCTGAGGCAGCTCTTTCACCATTAAGGCAGCTTTCCATGCTTTCGAGGATGCATGACTTAATGATGGCAAACTCTCAATTTATTATTGCTACGCATTCCCCGTTGTTGATGGCGTATCCTGATTCTAAAATACTAGAGGTGACTGAAGACGGGCTATGTGAGAAACCACTCGAAGAAACGAGCCATTATGTTATGATGAAACAATTTTTCGATGATAAAGAGCGACTGCTTCATCATTTGCTTCATACAAATTAGCATAGCTTTCACCTCTTGCCGCAGCCATATAAGCGCCTTAGCACTAATAAACTTTTAAAGAGAAAACGGAGGAGGGTTGAAATTGACTATTTCTCTCATTATTTTGGTGGTCCTATTTGCTATAGGGATGATTTTTTCAATGAATTCCAATCGAAAATGGAAACTGGTGCGGACTGTACATGGCCATGAAAGCTATTATATGGTAGTCGGGAAGCTGAAGAGTAATGGCGTTTCCTATAAAACTAAAACTCCGATTAACTTCGGACACAGAAGTTTTAGCGATAACACTCAATATGATATTTATGTAAAAAAAGAGGAGGAACATAAAGCTATTACAGCCTTGCGGGAGCAGCAATAATACCATTCACAAAAAAGGCCGGCAGAGAGCTTTTTCTTCTCTGCCGGCCTTTTTTATTTACTTCGTTACCATTTTCAATGGAGCTGGCATGGTTTTTTCTACTTTCTTCCCTTTCATTGTATCTCCGGCCGCCTGCACAGCGAGCTGGCCGATGAGTTCCGGCTGCTGTGCAACTGTCCCTGCTAGCTGACCAGCCTTTACAGATTTAATAGCATCGTCATTGCCGTCAAACCCAATAACAAGAATGTCCTTGCCGGAGCTTGCAATGGCTTCAATCGCTCCAAGTGCCATTTCATCGTTATGGGCAAAAACTGCCTGAATATCTGGATGACCCTGCAAAATGTTTTCCATGACATTCAATCCTTTGGTCCGGTCAAAATCGGCTGATTGCTTGGCAACAACTTTTAGCTTTTTATCTGCTGTTAAATGGAAGCCTTTTCCTCGCTCACGTGTAGCGGATGCTCCTGGAACTCCTTCGAGCTCAGCTACCTTCGCTCCTTCTCCAAGCTTCTCAACGATAAAATCCCCGGCCAGCTGTCCGCCTTTTACGTTGTCTGAAGCGACAAGGGTCACGGTGTCTCCTTTGTCAGCCGAACGATCAAGCGTGATCACTGGAATACCGATGGCGTTCGCTGATTGCACAGCTGTAGAAATAGCGGATGAATCAGTCGGATTGATGAGCAACACATCAACACCTTGCTGAATTAAATCTTCCACATCATTCACTTGTTTTGCGGAATCGTTCTGTGCATCTACAATGATTGTTTCCATATGGTTCTTCTTCGCTTCTTTGACCACTCCGTCTTTTAAAGAAACGAAGAACGGATTGTTTAACGTCGACACAGATAAACCAATTTTTATATCTTCAAGCTTGTCTTTTTTCGCCGGCTTGGCCCATTGAGGTGGCTCAAGCGAGCAGCCTCCGAGCATAAATAACGAAAATGACAGCAAAATGATCCATAATTTTTTCAAGCCAATCCCCTCCTACGCTGCTTTTTTACGGTCAATTAATACAGCAATCACGATGACAATTCCTTTAACGACCATTTGGAAGAAGGAAGAGACACCCAACAAATTGAGACCGTTGTTCAATGTGCCAATGATTAAAGCGCCGATGAGCGTGCCGATGATAAGACCTCGGCCGCCTGAAAGGCTCGTTCCGCCAAGCACAACAGCGGCAATGGCGTCTAGTTCATAAGAAGTTCCCGCTGTCGGCTGGGCCGAATTAAGCCGTGAGGTTAGGATAGCACCGGCCAATGCAGCGAGCAGACCTGCTAAGGAGTAAATCATAATTTTCACTCTTGATACTTTAATACCTGAAATCCAGGCAGCTTTTTCATTACCGCCAATCGCATAAGTCTGACGGCCAAACGGAGTTTTGTGCAAAATTACCCATAGGATCACAAAGGCAAGCAACATCGTAACAGCTGGTACAGGAATACCTAGAAAATAACCGCGGCCAAACAATTGGAATAAGTAATTGTCTCCAAGACCGGTGATCGGGTTTCCATCAGTATAGACGAGCGTTAACCCCCGATAGATCGTCATGGTTGCCAGTGTAGCGATAAAAGGCGCCATTTTTCCTTTTGTAATTAAGAGGCCATTAATTGCTCCCATAATTGCGCCAAGCAGACAGCCAATGAAAATGGCAAGTATCGGATCGATGCCTGAAACAATCATGCCAGCCATTAGCGCACTAGACAGCGCCAAGATGGAACCGACCGATAAATCGATTCCGCCTGTTAAAATAACAAACGTCATGCCATAGGCAATCAGCGCATTGATCGCCACTTGCCGAAGCAAATTCAAAATATTTAAAGGCGCCAAGAAGCTGGGATTTAAAATAGAAACGATCAAAATTAAAATAATTAATCCAAGCAGCGGTCCAAGCTTCTGTGTCAGATCGTTCAGTGGTTTTACACCTGTTTTATTCATCATTACTGCCCTCCTGCAGCGAACGTCATGATTTTCTCCTGCGTCGCTTCTTCTTTCGTTAATTCCCCGCTAATTTTTCCTTCATGGAAAACAAGAATGCGGTCGCTCATTCCAAGTACTTCAGGCAATTCAGAAGACACCATAACAATGGCTACGCCCCGGTCAGTCAGTTCATTCATCAGCGAATAAATCTCCCGCTTGGCACCAACATCCACACCTCTTGTCGGTTCGTCTAAAATCAACACTTTTGGGCCAATGCCAATCCATTTAGCGAGCACCACTTTTTGCTGGTTACCACCCGATAGATTTTTAGCACTTGTTTCTGCCGACTCCGTTTTGATGGTTAATCGTTTAATTAACATCTCTACAAATTCCCGTTCATTTTTCCGGTCGATGATTCCTTTTGGAGCAAAGCTCTTAACACTTGGCAGGGAAATGTTCTCACGGATAGGGAAATCAAGAATGAGTCCCTCGTCTTTCCGGTCCTCGGTAATAAAGCCGATTCCTTTCCTAACGGCTTCATTTGGCGAGTGAATAACCGCTTTTTGCCCCTTTATATATAGCTCGCCGCTGTCTATTTGATCTAACCCAAAAATTGCCCGCATCACTTCTGTTCGTCCGGCGCCCATCAAGCCGGAAACACCAATAATCTCCCCTGCTTTCACAGAGAAACTGATATTCTCAAATGCCCCTTTTCTCGTAAAGTCTTTTACTTCTAATACTGTTTCACCAGGAGAAGGCTTTCGTGCAGGAAAGCGGTCTTCGAGTTCACGGCCTACCATTTTTTTAACAACCTCGTCAAAGTTAGTTTCCTTTATCATCTTGGTGTCAACTGTTTTGCCGTCACGCATCACGGTAATTCGGTCACAGATCGTAAAAATTTCTTCCATGCGGTGAGAAATGTAAACGATGGAGACACCTTGCTTGCTCAGTGCGCGGATAACGTCGAACAACTTGGAAATCTCCCTTTCTGTTAGAGCAGCCGTCGGTTCATCCATAATAATAACTTCCGCATTTGTCATGAGTGCCTTGGCAATTTCAATCATTTGTTGCTGTCCGACTGAGCAAAGTCCTGCTTCCTTTTCGAGAGGAATAGTAACCGCCAGCTTCTCAAACTGTGCGCTTGCCATCTCTTTCATTTCTTTCATTTTCAGCAAACCGAAAGCATTTTTCCGTTCGCGACCAATAAAGAGATTTTCCAATACGGACATATCCGGCCAAATATTTAACTCCTGATGAATAAAAGCAATGCCGCCTTCTTCTGCTTCTTTCGGGCTGGAGAAAGAACGGTCTTGCCCGTTAATGGTAATCGTTCCTTCGTTCTGCTGATGAAGGCCTGTCAGGATATTCATTAGCGTTGATTTTCCTGCCCCGTTTTCTCCCATAAGCGCATGGACTTCACCGGGAAGCAGCTCAAAGTCCACGCCGGTAAGCACCTGATTCGCGCCAAATCTTTTATGGATATTTCTCATTTCAATTTGCATGACATTCACCTCTTTCTAGAAGAATACTCCGGCATGTAAAATGCAGTTCGCGTATGGGGAAGCTTCTCCTGTTCGAATGACTGCTTTTGCCTGCTTTGTTAATGTCTTGAACGCCTCATGTGTAACCCATTCCATAGCTGTATCTGAAAAGGTTTCCTTCATATAATCAAAAATTGGTCCGTTTGCTGTCTTTACTTCTTCAGCCATTGTTACTTTCTCCACTACCATATCTGCGGCAACAGCTGCCAGCGTCTGCTCAAAGCTCGGCACACCAACGGTTAAAGCCAAATCGATTTTCGGAATATTATCTGGAACAGGAAGACCAGCGTCAGCTATTACAATAAAATCGGTATGGCCCAAATCAGCAAGTACTTTAGCAATATGGCTGTTTAAGATGCCTTGCTTTTTCATTCCATTTTATCCTCCACTTCTTTTCTCAATGGCATGCCGCCTTGCGCGCCAAACTTCATGACGGATAATGAAGCCGCCCGATTAGCAAAACGAAGGCTTTCTTCGATTGTTTTTCCTTCTGCTAAAGCTACGGCAAGCGCGGCATTGAAAGTATCCCCTGCACCTGTCGTATCAACTGCTTCTACAGCATAAGAAGGAATGAGCACTTCACTTTTGCCATTAAAATAACGGACGCCCCGCTTCCCCTCCGTAATAAATAATTTTTCGGGATATTTTGTTAATGCTTCTCCCGCACTGATCCCCGCAAATAATAATGCTGCTTCATGTTCATTCGGGGTAATGTAGGCCGCTTTCTCGATTACATTTTCACTGATCAGACGGGCTGGGGCTGGGTTCAACAGCAGTGGCACACCAAGCTCATAACATAAATCCGCTACATATTCTACCGTTTCTTCGGGAATCTCCTGCTGGATTAAAACAATATCTGCCTGCTCAATAGCCCGCTTGGCATGTTTTACATAGGCGGGTGTCACAGCATCGTTCGCTCCTTTTACGACAACAATGCTGTTGTCTCCTTCTGCTAAAATAATGTGGGCTGTTCCGCTTTCCATTTCGGTAACCGGTTCCACATAGTTGATTCGCACCTGATTATCAGCAAAGTTTTTAAGTATTTCCTTTCCGTAATGATCATCTCCGACACAGCCGACCATATATACTTCTGCGCCAAGCCGGGCGGCAGCTACCGCCTGATTTGCCCCTTTGCCACCAGGAACGGTCTTAAATGACTCTCCAAGTACCGTCTCTCCTGCTTCTGGCCGTTTGGCCGATGTAACGACTAAATCCATGGATGAACTGCCAATTACTGCAACTTTAACCATCCTTCTTCACCTTCCTCGTTGTATTTCTTTCTACAAATGTAACTGGCAGTTGAATGTTCTGCTCGGTCACCTGCTCTTTTTTGATTAACTTTAACAAAAGTTGGGCTGCTTGTTTTCCCATTTCATATACCGGTTGTCGTATTGTCGATAAGGCGGGGAAAAGCAGTCTGCTCATTGGAATATCATCAAAACCAATAATTTGGACCTCATCCGGAATCGACTTGCCAATTCGTAAAGCTTCATGAAGCACGGCCGCAGCCGTCATATCATTGCTTGCAAGAATTCCATCCGTTCCAGGATAATGGCTAAAAAGCTCCTTTGCTCTCTGCTCTGCTTCTTCATATGTTAAGGAGGCCATCTGTATCACATGAAAATCTACATTTGCACCTGCCAGCACCTCAACAGCGCCAAGGAAACGGTCCTGCACCGGGGAAATGTTCCCTGGTCCTTTTAATAGGGTAATGTTATGGCTGCCACGGCTGATCAACTCACGAGCAGCAATTCTGCCGCCTTCCCTGCCATCTGCATATACCGTATAATTTCCCCCGTGTGTCCGGTCAAGCAATACAGTTGGAATGACGTGCGGCTCATCCTTGTGCAAACCGGATGTCTGCGTGGCGGAAATCATGCCAACTACCTGATTTTGCAAAAATGTATCTATATAGGCCTGCTCTTTTTCCGGATTTTCATCACTGTTGCCAAATAAAAGGCGAAATCCCTGCTTTTGTAGCTCATCCTCCACTCCTCTTGCCAGTTCTGGGAAAAAAGGATTCGTAATATCAGGGAGAAGCAGGCCGACAAGCTTTGATTTTCTCTTGAAAAGTGACCTGGCTACTTCATTGGGGCTGTAATTTAACTTTTCTATCGCTTGCTGAACTTTTTTTAAGGTATCCTCATGCACATACCCTTTGCCGTTTAGCACACGGGACACGGTTGCTACTGAAACCCCTGCTTCCGAGGCAACATCTCTTATCGTAGCCATTTTTTTCGTCCTTTCTATGTGTAACCGTTTACACAAATTGTATCATAATTTTTCTCCTGCTTCAATTTAAAATATAACTATTTAGCCTATATTCTTTTTCACTACTTTCAATACTATTTAGCCGAGGCACGAAAGTTCACCTGCTGCAATCCTGTTGCTCTAGACTCACTCAAATTCTACCTGTTATGCTTATATTACAAGAGACAAGTAAGTTTGCGGAGGCTTAAAAATGGATACTTACAAGGATTTAAAACAAGGAGAGAAAGGTGCCTGGCTCAGTATTATTGCTTACATTTTCCTTTCTATCCTAAAACTTTCTGTTGGATATATCGGCCATTCAAAAGCTTTGCAAGCGGATGGTTTAAATAATACTACGGATGTCATCGCTTCTATTGCTATTTTAATCGGTTTGAAAATTGCCCGTAAGCCGCCTGATGCCGATCATCAGTATGGGCATTTTCGCGCTGAAACCATCGCTTCGCTCATTGCTGCTTTTATTATGATCAGTGTTGGTTTTCAGGTTCTGCTTGAAGCAGGTCGCTCTTTCTTTCTGGTCGAGGAGAAATCACCTGACATGTTGACTGCATGGACTGCCCTGTTTAGCGCAGGCATCATGTATGCCGTTTATCGTTACAATCTTCGTTTGGCAAAAAAAATTAGCAGCCAATCTATTATGGCAGCTGCTCAAGACAATCGCTCGGATGCACTAGTAAGTATAGGCGCCTTCGTCGGTATCGCTGGAACCAAATTTGGATTAAACTGGCTTGATACATTTACAGCTTTTATTGTCGGGCTTTTAATTATAAAAACAGCATGGGAGATTTTTAAACAATCGACACATGCGTTAACCGATGGCTTCGACCAAGCACTTGTGGAGGAGATACGGGACACGATTGCTCTCGTTTCTGGTGTACAGCAGGTACGCAGCGTAAAGGCCAGGATGCATGGCAATTCTACTCTTGTCGATGTAACCGTTACAGTCAACCCACAACTTAATGTAGTTGACAGCCATTTAATTACTGAACAAATCGAAGAAATTCTGCTAGAAAAATACAATGTTCAATATGCGATCGTTCATACTGAACCGGATACTTCCTCTTAAACGCATGACCCTGCTCATAGTGAATGTTGGTTTGCCCTCTAGCCGCTTCGCTTTTCACTCTAATCAACCTGCAAAAAATTAATACGGTCCTTTAACAAGGATAACTGAATAACAAATCGCTATCTCTAAAAAATAAGAAAAGAAGGGTCAATTCTGACCCTTCTTTTCTTATTTTGAACCGGCTACCCAGTTCATTCCCCAATTATAAGCCCGATCCATTTGCTTGTGTCCCGGGAAATATTCAACTAGCCTTTTAACGCTGAACGTTTCATTTTGGACATTTTCAATCATGGCGATCGCACACATAATCTGACCGTTGCGATGCTCATCAAGCTTTACAACAATTTCCTCTCCATGAGAGTAGGTTAACCTAACGACTCCATCTGCCTCTGACCAGTTAGCTGCCCCTTCATAAATGAAGGCATATACGAGTACTCGCTTAATGTCAGCGAGGCGGGAGCCATTGATTCGTAGGTTTTCTCCTCCGGCAGAAGCCCCTGTCCTATCATCGTGATCAAGCTGGATATAAGGCCGATTATTTAATGAGCCAAAGGCATTTCCCAGTGCCTGGACGCACCCTTTCTCTCCTGAATTTAATTCAAACAAACAGCCAAGGTCTAAATCAAAGTTTTTTGTACCTCCGCCAAACAGGGATGATAAAAACCCACCGCCTTTAGCTGCTTTTGAGCTTTGATTCCAATTTAAATTAACTAAGACTTCCCCAATGTCACTGCCTTTTTTAGACAGATTAATGGACTGCCCTTTTTTCTTTAATTCAATCATCTACGTTCACCTCTATCTCCCGTAATTTTTCATGCTTTCCTGCAGTTGGGCAATTCGCTTCATGCCGTCTTCTCTGGCTCGTTTATTTTCTTCTTCAATGGCTATTGTTTCATCCAGCCCTTTGACAATCGTATTCCAGCTTTCCTCAATCGTTTCAATTTTGATGCTTGGGCCGCCGGCAAGCCGGGCAATGTCTGCACTTTGGTTAGCAATATTTTGGGAATTGCGCAGCAGCATTTCATTCGTCCGTTTGTCCAGCTCACTCATTGAATCGGCAACCAGCTTCTGTCGCTTGGCAGCCACTGCTTGGATAATGCCATTTTTAAAGATCGGGATGGTGGTGATGAATGCCGAGTTAATCTTACCGATCAGCTTGGTGTTTCCTCGTTGCAAAAGGCGGATTTGTGGAGCTGTTTGTAAGGCAACCATTCTTGCCATCTCTAAATCATAGACACGCTCTTCGAGCGCCTGAATAGCATTATTTAACGTGCTGAGCTCCATCTGTGCCAGCTGGTCGCCGCTGGATACTCGCTGTTCAAGCCCAGGAACCATCTTTTTCAGTTCCTCAATCTTCATTTGTCCCGCAACTACATACTTTTCCAATGCCATGTAATATTGATAGTTCTGTTCATACATTTGATCCATGTTGTTAGTAGAGCGGATCATTTCATCTTTGTATTTAGAAATCTCAATATGAATTTTTTCAATTTCTTTGCCGAGTGTCTGATATTTACCGAAGATTTTTTCAATCATTTTTTCTCCGCGGTTAAACAGCTTGCCTAAAAAACCTTTTGGCTCTTCAAAATCGTTTTTGTCAAACTTGTCCATCGTTTTTCCGAGCTGTTTCAACAATGCGCCAGAATCGGTCACACTGGAGGAACGCATGGAAGCCAAAATCCGGTCTGAAAAAGCTGAAATTTCCTCAGCTGGTTCTTTTCCAAATTCTAGTAGAGCCGTTTGGTTTCTTGGATCAATCGTCCGGACAAGATTTTGCACTTCCGGTTCATTGCGAAGCTGCAGACGCATCTCCTCGGCTTTATTTTCATTTTCCGCTAATAATTCAATTTCATTTTTCGTGATTTCCGGCATGATTTTCCTCCCCTTCCACTAAAAAATTTGTTTTAAAATCCGGCTAAAAATGGAATGATCTTTTTTTCCGTTATTAAATGGCAAGTCAAATACCATGTCTTCAAGCAAATGATGATCAAAATACTGTTTATCAATAAACCTTTCCAAATCATTGTGGCCGGGTGGATTATACAAAATAATGTCCAGCCCGAACTCACTGAGCATCAAGAGTAAAGCTGCATCTGCCCGCGATAGATCACCATTTTTTTCGTTGTTGTACAAAATGATTTTTGGTATGTCCTGCGAATAGTCAAATGTTTGCAGCAAATTTAGGATCTCTTGCGGAATAGTGATTGCTTGTGTAAACAAATACAGCTGAACATCCTCTTCCGCCTCTCCTGAAAGCGGCTTAAGTTTTGGATGGGCACACATCCGAGAAATAGCAGCAGCGATTCCCATTTGCAAGCCATCATGTAGCTGACCGTATTGCCACCAATTGCTTTCGATCATTTTTTTAGGATCGAGCAGGCCCTCTTTATTCAATGCATGACGATAGTGAAACTGATTATTCGCTTTTCCTTCCTGCTTATAAGGAAATTTCCTGATGGTTAAAGCATTTGAACAGCTTGTCAGCCTGTTCATATTTTCCCAATATTCTTTTCTGTTCTTAGATACGCCGGAAATTTTGGCAAATAAGTTAGGGATTTTCACTTCTTCTGCATCAGCCGAGAAGCCTGGCCGGATAAATGCTTTTTCTTTTGCCAGCAAGAAAACCTCATCATATGTGGTCTTCAAGATAACAGATACCGGAAGATGGTTGCGAAATTGCCACGGTTTATAGAAAGCTGATCCCTCATGGTTCAGTACTTGTTCAATTTCCTTTGAAGCACGATAAGCGACCGTTCCCTGGCGCTTCGGCTCTTCCTCAGGAAAAGGCTGCATTTTCATTGTAGAAGGATAGTCTGCCCGTACTGTCCACTTGTTCTCTGGATCGACTTCCCGAAAGTCGTCTTTTCCTTCAGGATGTAGAATAACAACATCCATGCCCAAAAGAATTAAATAGTATAAGAAATATACTTGGCTCTTACTCATGTCACCATACCAAATCACATGTGGCACGTCTTGTTCAATCGGTGTCTCTTTCACCCATGGATCTAAATGATTCCAAATCCATTTCACTATATCTAGAAACACTCGTCTAAATTCTGGATGGCTAAAGGATCCAGCATGATTCGCTTGAAAGAGAGAGAAAACATCGATCAGTGCTGAACGAACAAGCCGGTTAAAATCCGGGTCTTTCTTATACTTTGGCAGCAATTCAGCGCCTTCAAGGAAAGCGACAAACCGGTTAACAGAAAGGCCGGGTTCATGTTGAATCACATGATAAATCTTTTGGATCGATTGAAAGCGGTCATTGGGCATCGTCTTATCGAGTGTTTCCGATAGAACGCATACGTGAGGCTGCTGGCTAAGTAAATAAAGTGAAAGCAAATATTCGGTTTCATCAAAGCCGGCACCTAGTATCCGTGCTGCTACCCGACTATATTGCACGTCCTCTTCTGTTTGATAGTAGTCAGACCGATCAGTAATCGGTTTAGCTAATTCGTTTGCCCAGTTTGTGTAATCGACCTGCATTGTAATAGGTTCTCTTTTCATCTCCATCCCTCCTTTCAGTGAATAAAATAAAGGAATGCAAGCGATACTTAATAGGATTTAGAAACGGCTTCCAGCCTCTTTGCCAGCGCCGCCTCTAATATTTCTTCTGCCGCCAAAATGCCGGATGCCTTCGTCAGTCCTAAATGCCCGTGCTTGGCTGCTGCCTCACCATGGCGCGGAATCAACCCGCAGCCGGATTTCTCAATTAAACATAGATCCAGATAAGAATCTCCCGCCGTAAAGACTTGTTTCTTTCCCTCTTTCTCAGAAAGGTATTGAACAGCATCCCATTTGTTGACAAAGCTAGGGATAAAATATACTTTTCTTCCTTGAAGAGAAAAGATCCAGCCACATTCAGCTGCCCACTCCGCATACTCATTCATCACTTCTGCTGGAGCAAGCTCCGGTTTAATAATTAAATAAATGAAAAAGTGATCTACTACCCGGATAGATTCCAGCCAGACGGAATCTGCCGTTTGGCTAATTTTCTTTTTTACTTCCTCTAAAGGCGTAGAGTTTTGATTAATTTTCGCTTCCATATAGCCCTGCCAATCACGGTCCACTTGCCCATTTTCAAGAATCACGCCGCCATTGCATGTCACTGCATATTTCGGTCGGATTTCTTCCTGAAATAGCGAAATCCGCTTGTATTGGTCCACGGTTCGCGTTGTCACCGGAAGAAACATCATCTGTTCTGACAGCTCCCGCAAAAGGTCGATCGCCTTTTCAGTCATAAATGAAATTTCTTTGCCCTTATATATTTCAACATTGCGGATAGGCATGTCTGGCTTAGTTGCGTCAAAAAACCTGTTTGAGTAAATCAGGGTCCGATCTAAATCACTCGCAAAAATCACTTGTTCTCCTCCATTGGCTTAATTAATCCACAGCATGTATAAGACATTTGTTTATATTCCTCCACAGGGACATTTCTTTCTTTTGCTAATTGAAAAATATGTTTTAGCCGAATATCCTCTTTGTCTTTCACCAGTATTTTCCAAGGGACACGACGGAGGAGAACTCTGGTCGTTTCTCCTGCACCTGGCTTAATCAGATTAATATCTTTGATGCCAAATTCTTTTTGAATCGCTTCAATGGAGCGGAGACCTTCCCATGTAGGTGTCCGATTTGCTTTTTGCAAGTCTGCTTTTGCTTGTTTAACAAGCGGCAAAACAGCCGCAAACTCCCCCGCAATGATGTCAATATAGTAATTAGACAAGTCTTTATCTGCTAACTCCCTATATACTTTCGCCCCGTGGAAGTCACCGGCCTTTATCCAATGATCATTTAAGACCGTCCGGCTGACAAGCCCTGATACAGTAGAATTAAGACAGGCGCTTGGAATAAGAAAATCCTCTCTCGTACCGAACAAAGAAGAGCAATGGCCGGGATCAGCCAGCACAGCGAGCTCATCATCCAGTGTAACGCCATACTTTTCTTTAAATAAGCGTGCGGAACGCGTTAACTCCTTGGAGATGGCTCCTTTTCCTGTCCAGCCATCGACAAATACAAGGCGCTTGCCCGGGTGCTGCTCCAGTAAGTATAAAAGAGCATTCTCATCAATTCCCCGCCCACGAATAATAGACACACTATAATGAGGCACTGTCCACCCATAAGCTTCTTTTACATACCGTTTCATTAAAATGCCGATAGGCGTACCTGCTCTAGCGAGAGAAACAAACACTATATCCCGGCCTTTTTCATCGATAATTAACTCAGAAACTACGCCAGCAGCAGTCGCTACCTTTTGCTTATAAATCTCAAGGGATTCATGAAATAGCTGTAAATATTCTTCTGACGGCTGATACTCTACTGGCAGCATTTCAGAATAATGCACCCCTTGCTGAATGGCCCATTCCCTTTCCTTGGTATCCTTTTCTAAAGCTGCTTCAGACAAGTCTTTTAACAAAAAAATCACATCTTCCACAGAATAGCTGCCGGTAACCGTTTGTCTGGCATTCTCTATCATCTAAACGCTCCTCTCAAATAAAGTCAACGATGTGAATGTGCGGCAGGCTGCTGAACTGGCGCAAAAGCGAAAGGCGTCTTTCTTCCCCGACCGGCCTTTCAAAAAAGATGAATACTTCTTCATAATCCCCATCCAAAATGTTATAAGCATAATTGATAATAGCGGGATCGTCGGGACTTTCAAATGCAACCCGGTTTTTCACTGGATATCCGGCTTGGTTAAGAGGAAAGATGGGGCTTCTCGTCGTTGAGTGATAAAGAATTCCTTCCCCCATATAAGCAGCGACCTTCATAGGGAGGTACATAAACTCTCCCGTGCCGAGACAAAGTGTTTTCTCTCCTCTTCGCTGTGTCTGTAAATAATGGCCGATATCACAGCAATAGTTTTCTATCACTTCTTTCTTTTCAGAGGAAAGGCCGAAGCGCCCCGTCATTGCTAAATATGGCGCCTCATTGTTTTGGCTGAGTGAGTCAACGGATGAATAAGCCATATGCGGCACAGGAGGAAAAAAATTATGAAGACGGATGTGGTTATACTTCAGCTCTTTACAGATTGGCTGAGCATGGCTGTCCGATGTCTCTTCCCTGCTGGGCGCGCCCTGTACCTGGATGGAACCCGACAGTAAAGAATAGGTTTTAATCTCAATTCCCCACTCTTTCTCAAAGTCCCTGAAGCGCTTCTGGTCTTCTTTTGTACGCCAATCTAAAAGGGATAAGACAGCATACTGTTTCCGCGGGTATTTTTTTTGAATTGATGCTATGATGTTCAAGGCTGTTTTGCCAGTCGTAATTTCATCATCTACAAGACAAATGGTCCTTTCATTGTTCAGGCTCTCTTCTGGTGCATAGCAGCGCTGATCTGTAGCATGTGAATGCTCTTCTTCAAAATAAAGAGTAACTTCTTTATTACACAGCACTTCCCGGGTGGAATGGATATAAGTTGATTGGCTGAAACAGTCAAACACCCCGTGGCCAAGTGCTGTTGCTGTTTCCGCAAAGCCGATGAATAAAAGGGGCGCTTCCGGAGAATAGCTTACATTTTTCACAAGGGAGTAGGCTGCTTCAAGCTGCTCCGCCGACCTGCCTTTTAATGCCTCTATGAACGTTTCTTTAACGCTTGATTGACAGCCGGTTTCACTTTCATAGTAAAGAGTGGCAAGTAAAGCTGACGCAATGGATGGAATGTACGGATGAAGCGGAATATGCTTTCCGAGCACTTTACTAACAAACAGAAAAGACCGCTTCTTGTTGATTCGTGCAGCCATTTCATATAACGCGTCTGCTGGAAGTCTGTATGGATTTGCATCTATTTGTACGTTCACTTCTAATGACTCGCCGATTTTATGTGTATACTGGTTCGGATAATAAATCGATGAATGTGCTATGTTCATGGAACACCCCGTAAATATCTGATTTCATTAATATTTTTTCAGCCCATTTTAAATGGGGCTTAATTTCATTCATTTTATTTTGAAACTCGCTTTTGAAAACACCTTTCTGACCATTTGCCTGCTGGACGATACTCAAAGCATCTACATATTCTTCCTTGGAAACGACATGCATAGCCTGGACAGGAAGAAGATGGGACGGATGAATAATAGTTTTTCCGACGAGCCCATTAGCTTTGTCAAGCAGCGTTTCCTGAATTAAGCCATCAAAATTCTTGCTGATCAATTCTTTTCTTAAGCGCAGTCCTTCCGAGCCAAATTGCTTTTCAAAAGGCGTTTGGCGCAGCTGCGGCTTTAAAATCCGCTCATGGTTGGAGAAATACTCCCAGACCGGCCCTGATACAACATAGCCGTCCGGTTCTCTACTGAACAAATTAACAATGTCGGTAATCAGTTCATTAACAAGCGAAATTTCATACACCGTCGTTTGGCTGTTTCTTCTTAATCCGTACAACCCGCATAAATCGGTGGCTCCAATACGGATGTTCAGAATTCGTTCCTTATAACAATCAACCAGCTCTTTTATGCGCAACAATTCCTCAATCCGTTTTTCTTTATAAAGCACTGCAGGTGATTCCAATATCGGCATCCCATACACAACGGTTCCTGATTGAACATTGATGCGCTGTAATTCAGAGAGAAAGCTTTCGCCGTTTTCTGAGGAAAATTTCGGGAACACAAAGCCCGCCAGCTGCTCTAAAGAGGGACCAAGTCGTTCAGCCAACCTGCGCATTTGCCGGGCACTTCTAATCCGGGTAAAAATGAGCGGAGTTGTTTCATCCGTAAGCTGTCCAGCTGCTACTGCTCTATTTATTTCCTCCATATGAGAAATCAACTGTTCTTCTGCCTGCTCTACCTCTAGATCCCCGACTGCGTCTTCCAGGCAGATGACAAGAGCAACAAGCTCTTTGTACTTATTGGAAATAATCAATTGGGCAATATCCGGTCTCGTTGCCGGCATGTAGAGTAAAGGGCCAAGACTGCAGGCTAGTTTTCTCCTATTTGTGTATTTACTAATCACTTTCGGTTTTTGATGAAAAAAACCTTCCAATTGCAGTTCCGGCAAATGATTAAAGTATTTCAAACTTTACACCTTCTTATAAATAAAGAAGGAGGTGGTCTCCTTCTTTAAAAATGTAAATAAACGTCTATTTAAATATATCAGGGGAAGGATACATGCCCCTTTCTATCTTATTCCTTCTTCTTGCCTGCAGCTGCTTCCTGTTCAGCCAGCTTGCGCTGATTGATGCGGTGCACCACAAAAGTCGCAAGGAAAGTAATAATTAAAATAATAAAGAATGCATAATGCGAAACTTCATATCCTGCCACACCTGCTCCCATTTTCAGAGCGATGATAGCAATCAAAATATACGCTGTTGTCTCCAGTTCCGGTACCCTCTCAATGAGTTTCAAAAATACGCCCGCAATACCGCGCATCATTAGAACACCAAGCATTCCTCCAATTAAGAGTACCCAGATTTCCTCACTGACACCGAAAGCCGCCAGCACGCTGTCCACAGAAAAGGCAATATCCATGATTTCAACCGCTACGACCGTTCCCCAGAATGCGCCGAACATCCGGATTAATATTCCTTCTGTCTTCAATCCGCCTTCTGCATCTTCTTCTTCGCTTGCCCCTTTCGATTTATCGATAAAGTATTTAATCGACAACCAGGCAAGATAAGCGGCTCCTAAAATTTTTACCCACCACAATTTAATCAGGTATACACCAATACCGATGGCAATGAAGCGGAAAGCATACGCCCCTATTAAACCGTAAAATAGTGCTTTTTTTCGCTTGTCAGGCGGCAGATGCTTTACCATAACGGCCAATACAAGAGCGTTATCCGCTGAAAGTAGTCCTTCTAAAATGACAAGTGTGCCGATCAATCCCCAGCTAACCGGGTCAGTTAATACCTCCGCCCACATATGCCAATCGAAGAAGGCAGCATACGTGTTAAAAATACCATGAATAATGTCCATTCGTTCCTCCTGTTGAAAAAAACCAATAAAAGGCTTTCCCGCCCTTTATTGGCTTTAAAAATTAAACTTCTAACCCGTAGTTTCGGCAAAGTGCAGCTAATCCTCCAGAGAAGCCGCTGCCTACCGCGCTGAATTTCCAGTCATTTCCGTGTTTATACAATTCACAAAAAACGACCGCTGTTTCAATCGAGAAATCCTCTCCCAGATCAAAGCGCAGAAGCTCTTGGCCAGTTGCTTCATCAGCAAGACGAACAAATGCATTGGATACTTGTCCAAAGTTTTGGTTGCGTAAGTCTGCATCATGAATCGTTACCGTGATGCCGATTCTCTCCACATAATCTGGAATCTTTGAGAAGTCCACAACCAGCTGTTCGTCATCTCCTTCCCCCTCACCTGTCCGGTTATCGCCTGTATGAATCACCGCACCGCTTGGATGTTGGAGGTTGTTGTAAAAAATAAAGTCGTGATCATTTTGGCAACGATGGCTAGCATTAACAAGAAACGCGGATGCGTCCAGGTCAAACTCTTGCCCGCCGGAATATTTATTTGTATCCCATCCGAGACCAATCACTGCTTTTACAAGGCCAGGGTTTGTTTTGGTTAAATCAATCTTTTGTCCTTTTGATAATGTAATACCCATCTTCAAATCCCTCCCCATTTATTGATAAAGTGATGTTACATTTTATCAGGCTTGCAATCCATAATCTTTAACGAGTGAAGCCAGTCCACCTTGGTAGCCGCTGCCGATAGCATTGAACTTCCACTCGCCATTATGTCTGTATAGCTCTCCTACCACTACTGCTGTCTCAATTGAGAAGTCTTCGCCTAAGTCATAACGGATTAATTCTTCATTGTTTTCACTGTTAACAATACGAACATAGCTGTTGGACACCTGTCCAAAATTTTGGTTGCGCTGTTCTGCTTCGTGAATAGTAATAGTAAAAGCAATTCTTTCAATAGCAGCAGGAACATCAGCTAGGCTGATCTGTACTTGTTCATCATCGCCATCGCCTTCACCTGTTAAGTTATCTCCTGAATGGACGACTGAACCATTGCCGCCTTCTAAATTATTGTAAAAAATAAAGTCCTGTTCGCTTCCACACTTGCCTGCCCCATTTAAAAGGAACACAGAAGAATCCAAATCGAATGAATGACCGCCATCATATTTGTTCGTATCCCAACCAAGGCCAACTGTAATGTTTTTCAATCCTGGATTGCCTTTTGTTAAATCGACCTTTTGTCCTTTGCTCAATGAAATTGCCATATTAAAAACCCTCTTTCCTATTTTTTATTAAGCGTAACGGCGTACCATTTCGCGTAACCCTGTATCACGTGTGCCGGTACCAACGGCTGCAAACTTCCAGTCAGCGCCATGACGGTAAATCTCTGCTACTGTTAAACTTGTAGAACCGGAGTAGTCCTCGGATAAATTAAATTTAAGCAGTTCCTCTCGATTTGCCGAGTTGACTACACGAATAAATGCATTTTGGACCATGCCAAAATCCTGCTTTCGAGAAACACAGTCATAAATGTTAACAACAAACACAAGCTTGTTAATATGAGAAGGCACACTCTTTAAATCAATGAGAATTTGCTCATCGTCGCCGTCGCCGTCGCCTGTTAAATTATCTCCTGTATGTACAATGCTGCCGCAGTTGCTTTTTAAGTTACCAAAATAAATGAGATTTTCATTGCTTACAAACTTGTCGTCTTGCAGCATAATGACCGAAGCATCAATGTCAAAATTCGCACCTCCACCTCCGCCAAACATGCCAAGCAACCCGCCAGATTTCCTCTGTACCGGATCCCATCCAAGACCAACCATAATTTTTTCAAGTCCCGGATTGCCTTTTGTTAAATCAATTCTCTGCCCTTTCTGGAGGACAATAGCCAAATCAATCACTCCCTCAAAGTCAGCAAGAGACAAGGACTCCTGCTTCAAATGGCTTTCTTTTTCCATTTTACTACACGTACTATCATACTACAAAAGATAAGCAATTTCGCTAATTTTCAATTAGTTTTAATTGGAAAAGCGTCCCTCTTTGCTTCTATTTTTCTACCAGGCTGACTTTGCCATGCACTGCCTCTCAGCAAAACAGGTACCGAATCATGATTTAATACCAGTTTAAAGGCCAGCAATTACATCTCCAGCATCATTTTCTCAAGCCGAAGCGGCTCTATATATTCTCCTTGTTTGTATGCCCGCATATTTCCACCGGAAATTTCATCAATTAATAGTACTTGTCCGTCCTTTGCACGGCCGAATTCAAACTTAATATCATACAAATCTATCTCTTTTTTAGCGAGCTCTTCTTTTACCGTGCCGGCAATCTTTCTTGTGAGTTCTTTCAGCTCTTTGTATTCTTCATGCGAAAGGATACCAAGCATTGCAAGCGCATCTTCGGAAATTGGCGGATCTTGGCGTTCATCGTCCTTCAATGTCACCTCTACAAACCCGTCAAGCCGTTGCCCTTCTTCCGCATACATGCCGTAACGGCGCAAGAAACTTCCGACCGCCCGGTAACGGCAAATCACTTCCAGTCCCTTGCCAAATACAGTAGCCGGCTGAACCGTCATCGTCGCTTCATCAATATCAGCCTCAATATAATGAGTAGGAATGCCTTTTTCTTTTAAAATCTCAAAAAAGTGTTTCGTTAACCGGAGCCCCGCTCGGCCTGCCCCTTCCATTGTCAAACCGACTGTGTTGGCACCAGGATCAAACACACCGTTTTCGCCTGTTACATCGTCCTTAAATTTCAACAAATAATTTCCATCTTCCAATTCATAGACATCTTTTGTTTTACCTGTATACATACGTTTCACACAATCCGCCTCCTCTGCATTTTTCAAATAACTCTTTCATTATGCAGGATTTTTTCTGAAAATTTAATAGTTTACTTTGTTTTCATCCCATGTAACAAACTCCAATATTAAGAGTACCTTGGAAAGGTTATATTTGATATGCTCATGGAAAGCAAAAGGAGGAGATAACAATGAACCTCGTTAAAGGCGCGCGTGCAGATATCACTAAAAATGAACCGGGTTTAGACGAAATCATTATTCAAGTCAGCTGGGAAGCAGATCCTTCACTTGATATTGATGCTTCTATTTTCATGATTGATGAATCGGGGAAATGCCCAGGGGATCCTTATATGATCTTTTATGGCAATGCCAGTTCCGCTAACCAATCTGTCTGTCATTCAGTAAACAACCAGTCTTCCGAAAAGACCGAATCATTTTCCATTAAATTGGATACAATAGAACCTATTGTGCAGAAGCTGGTCCTTACATTAACTATTTTTGAAGAGGAGCAGAAGGGACAGACATTTGCACAAATGAACCATGCCTCTATGAAAATCTTAAATAAAAAAAATGGCACAGAACTAATTCATTATGACCTTGGTCCATTCACAGTAGAGAACTCGCTCGTCGTCGCAGAGGCTTACCGCCGGAATGGCGGATGGAAAATTTCCGCCAACACAGGCGGGTTCGCTGGAGGGCTTGCCCAGCTGTGCCAGCATTTCGGCTTAGAAGTAGCAGAGGAAACTGAGCCAACTGCTAGTATGAAACAGGCTCAAAAAGAAGCGGCCCCTGCTATTGAAAATGAGAACATAAATGTTGACCAAGCTCCATCGGTAATTCAGCTGTCGAAAATTACCCTCGAAAAACCGGGTGACTCCATTTCTTTAAAAAAAGCCGATAAAATTAAACATATAGCCATTAAGTTGCAATGAACGAAAGGCGTCGATCTTGATATGCACGCTTTCTATAAAACAAAAAATGGTAGAACAGGTCATATCTTCTTCGGAAACAAAGGGAAGGCAAACGAGTCTCCTTATATCGCTCTCGATAAAGATGCTGGTGTTGGCAATAAGTCCGGCCATAACGAAGAAAATCTAGTGATTAAAACCTTGGAAGATATAGAATCTGTTATCATTGCAACTAACATTTTCCGCTTTTTTCGTTTTAAGAAAGACGACAATTTTGCCAAGTATGACGGCAAAGTAACGATTAAAACAAATACGGGTGATGAGATAGACGTGCCATTAACCTCTGAAGAACCAGGCAGATGGTGCGTCATTTCTAAAATTGATAATTCCCATTCTTCTGCCCCAAAAGTCATTAATATCAACCGTGTACAAAAAGGCGAACCGAGCATAAACAAATATTAACAGGGCAGGGATGGAAAACGATAACAGAGCATTATGCTACCAATAACTCCAATCATGAATTTTTATAACAAATAAATGCCTGCCACTATTGAGAAAACTGGAGATAAAATATGTTAATAACGTATAAAAGAAGCACCATGAGTGCTTCTTTTATAGTGTAGACAAAGTCTATTTTATATACTTGCAGACAATTGTTAAGCTATATTCAGAGCAACAGTCACTTTGAAAAGATCGCCATCAACTTCAATATCAAGCGTCCCTTCATGCAGGTCGATGATCGACTTAGCAATGGCCAGCCCGAGTCCCGAGCCTTCTGTGTGGCGTGACTGATCTCCCCGTTTAAAACGCTCAAACATTTCATCAACATTGTCACCAAGCTCGTATTTAGTCACGTTTTTAAAGGTGATAACCGCCTGCTCATTCTCTGTTTTAATGGAAATATACACCCGCGTATTTTCCAGGGAATATTTTAAAATATTGCCGATCAAATTATCAAATACCCGCCAAATCTTCTGCCCATCTACCATGGCAAAAACAGGTTCGTCAGGATTTGTCACTCGAAACTGTAGGCTTGATTCATCAATGGCTTCATTGTATTCTGCAAGCGCCTGCTGAAGAAGCTGGACGAGATCGGCTTTTTCTTTCACCAGTTCCGCATTGCCGCTCGCCATCTTGGATGCTTCAAACAAGTCATCAATCAATCCTTTCAACCGCTTGGATTTGCGGTCGATAATTTCTGTGTACGCCAGCCTTTCTTCATCGGAAATCGTTTCATTCTTTAATAGCTCTGTGTAGCTAATAATAGATGTGAGCGGTGTTCGCAGATCATGGCTCACGTTAGTAATCAGTTCAGTCTTTAAGCGTTCGCTTTTTGCCTGTTCTTTTTGTGATACTCTCACATCTTTCTTCAGCAGGTTAATGTTCTCTGCCAGTTTGGCAAAGACGGATTTTCCTCGGACTGGCAGGTCAGCCGCCAAATGACCGGATGCCAGTCTCCCTGTATGAAGGATAATGTTGTTTAAATAAGCCATGCCCCTGAACAATAACACCAGCGCCGGCAAGGATATAAGCAGAAACAGAATGCAATAAAACGGCAATAACACTGTGTGCTGTATAACAATCGGCACCCCAAACCCCGTGAAGAAAAAGACCGCCAGCAAGAAAAAGAACTGGATACCAACCGAACGAACCGCAAAAGCATTGGTTAAAAGGCGGCCCGTCTTCGCCAGCAAGCTGTGATTCCATTCCTCCTGAGGCTCTTCTGCCTGCTTCCACCTTTCCCAGAGCATTTTCCCCTGCACTAATGAAAGCAGCACTAAGATAAAGGAGGTGAGCGCCAGTTTTACGATATACTGTATGAACGTATACGTATAATCATAGTAAATGAGCGACCTGCTCCACTCCAGTGACAAAAACGCAATGAATAACGTCAACAGAGCGGCTGCAACCACAGCGTCAATCGGCAGCCGGTTATAAAAGGGCTGCAGCTTCTCTGTCATTCCTGCCGGAAAAACAGAAAGTTTTCTGCTCATATATAAACTAACAATAAGAAGAATAAGCCCGCTAGCTGTGTAAATAAGAAAAGCCTTTTGTTCGCGCTGAAACATTTTGTAATCGCTATAAACGAGACTTGTTTCAGAGGGAGGATTTACAGCCGCGATCCTTCCTTCAAATGCTCCTTCTGTTCCCACAAACAGCTCTTCTCCGTTCTCTCCATAGCTGATTGCCCTTTGATCTACATGGAGTCGGTTAGATCCTTCATATTTACGGACAAACAGCATGTCCTTGTCGTTGAATACCTCTTTAACTGAACTATCCGCCAGGTTGACGTTCGTGTAGACCTTTCCTGTCGAAGTGTTCTTGAAATAATATTTAAAAAATGCTTGATAGTCGTCCAGATTAGAGCGTTCTGTTTCCAATAAACGGTAATATTCATCAATGGCCTGTTCTTTCTCTGCCTGGACTTTTTGTCGCACATAATCTTCATCTTGGAAGTTTTTCGTAGCATCTGTTATCTTTTGATCCCGTGTCTTTATTAATGCTTGTTCGGCTTCTTTGCTGCTTGCACCAGACGCCTCCTGAATGTCCATTTCGTATTGGCTTTTTATATTGGCAATTTGTTCAGCTAAACTCCCATATCGATAACGGTACCCCTTGATTTCCTCAGGAGTGACGACTATCGATTTTTTGGCTTCTTCCTTCGAGACAGCCCCTAATTCGTAAGTCTCTAAATCAGAGATAAATTGATTCAGGTGACTGTCAAACTCCTCAGTGTGAAAATAATCTTTCTTAAAATACATGCTTCCATCATTTATAGCTGACACTACACTGCTCAGACCGATGACAAGCAAAAGCAGCCATCCGGCGAATAACACTCTACTTTTCCATTTTGTATCCAATTCCCCATACCACCTTTAAATACCTCGGATTTTTTGGATCAATCTCTATCTTTCCTCGGATTTTTCGAATATGGACAGCCACTGTATTTTCTGCATTATAACCTGGCTCGTTCCATACACGTTCATAAATCTCATCAATTGAAAACACCCGGCCAGCATTAACCATTAATAATTCAACGATTTTGTATTCAATTGGCGTCAGTTTGACCGGCTCTCCGTGAACCGTCACTTCTTTAGCTGATTGGTCAAGCGTCAGTCCATTTAAATCAATTGTTTTTTTCATCCCTTCATATGTGCCGAGCGCTACATATCTTCTCAACTGTGATTTTACCCGGGCAATTAATTCCATTGGATTAAATGGCTTTGTGACATAATCATCGGCCCCCATTTGCAAGCCGAGGATCTTGTCCGTGTCCTCTGTTTTGGCACTTAAAATAATAATAGGAATGTTTTTCTCTTCTCTGATCTTGAACGTGGTGGATATTCCATCCATCCTTGGCATCATGACATCTAAAATAATTAAATGAACGGGTTGTTCATGAAGCTTTTCGATCGCCTCTATCCCGTCTCCCGCTTTAATGACCGTAATTCCTTCATTTTTTAAATATATTTCGATCGCATCGCGAATTTCTTTTTCATCATCAACAACCAATACCGTATAATCGCTCATTTGTTTCGCCTCCTTTCGAAAGTATAGCATGTGTGCTGCCTAATGTTTGATGCTATTTTACCGGCCAATTCTTAATATTGAAGCAGCATAATTCTGAAGAATTTCTGAAGATTTCAGCCAACAAAAAAGAACCTGTGTGTCAGGTTCTCATTCCTCAAATTTCGTATAAGCATATAACAAGCCTTTGCCATTAAATCCTTCTTTTTCATTCAAATCCTCCGCTAACTTCTCAAGCGAATCAGTGAACTTTTCGCGGCGTCCGTCACAGATAGCAAGAGCAGGCCAGTCCTCGGTTTCTGCCCCCTCATTCAAAAAGCGAATAAGGTGCTCTCGGTTTTCCTTATAGCCGAATTGACCGCACATGCTGCTCACCTCATTCATATAGCGGCATTTAATCGCCCTTAACAGCTCAAATTGGTCAAAGTGCTGTTCAAACTCCTGCTCATCAAATGCCAGTCTCGCTTCAATGAACAAACTCTTTAAATATGGATACGTAAACATTACTTCTGTTGGCGCCAGATGGGTCTCTTTGCCGGAAATCTTTTGGAACAGAGGATCTAATCCTGCCTCCGTAGAGGTATAAGCTAAAAAAGAGAGCTGACGGCGATGAGGATCCTGTACCTTTGGCAAAGTGAACAGCTTATTTAATAGTTGATAATTCTTTTTCATCACAGCGCTAATGCCAGTGCTATAAAAAATGGCTTGAAGCGGAATTTCCTGTGTAGCTAATAAATGCGGGTCGCCAAAGTGATGCCGTGAACCGGTAAGGCGCTCAGCTGTCTGAATTAACAGTTCAGCCTGTTCCGGCGTTCTCATATAGTAGGTTAGTATGGCAACGAGCATTGCCAGTGTTTTACTTTTTTCAGCAACCATCTGAGCGCGGACAGACAGTGCTTCGGCTGTTGCTTCTTCTGTATAGCGTTGTTCAAAAAGGAAGGAAACTACCTTCCTTGTCTGGTCTGTCAGCATTTCTCTTAATTCGATTTCCCGTCTATCCTGAATATAACGTTTCATCCTTTTGGTTTTTACTTGAATGTTTTCAGGGCTCACTTTTTTTACTTTTGCAATATTTATAACGTTTTCATACAACTCAGTAAAAAAGTGATCTGCCCCTTTTGGATCGATGATTTTATTAGCATCACGAAAACTAATCAGCTCATCTGCATAGGGGGTCAACTTTTCCGAAAAGGCATGCCAATACCATGAGTACCGGCGACCTTTCACCGATTTAATCAGCTCGCGGAGCGCTGTGTCCCACTCCGCTGACCAGCCTGATACGATGATGCCATATTCATCAAACACCCGGCGCAATAACTGGGCAAGGGGGAGCGTATAATTATCCAGCTCCCCTGTTATATTTTTAAAACGAGTATCGCGATAGTCCCCATTCACTTTTAATACTGTGCAATCAGCGTGAGCGAGCGGCTTCATCCCTTCAATGTCCGTATCATGGTAAAGCGTTTGGTATTGCACATTATGCTCGTCCAGCGCGTGCTCCAGCAGGCGGTCAAAGTTTGTCGTAACAATGACTTTTACATAGCCTCGTTGAACCAGCTTAGCAATTGCATAATGAGCGTCTGTCGGCACCTTTTGCTTTTGTTCTACCTCCTCAAGCGTCGGCTCAAAAAACTCTTTTAGCAACCCATTGCGTTCCGAGGAGGTTTTAGCTAACAGCTCTATCACTTCATTATATAAAGGGGCTTTTCCGTATCTCTTTTCATACCAGGCAAATGGATCACTTTCATTTGCGCCATTGACGCACATTATTCGCCGGCAAAGCTCCCGTAAAATGCCGCGGCCAGTTGGTATGCCTGCTGAATAAGAAATACCTGAACCCAGAAGGAGGGCATAGACTCCTTTATTTGCTTCTACAGAAAATGCTAATGATAATGGCTTTTCATCCATTTGATAACCCCTTTCCGGACAGTTACAATCATTTAGCTGGCGTGTCAGCTGTAAAGGATCGTTATTCATTTTTTCCCCTAAATCCCCTGAATCATTCTAGGACTTATCTTATATATATTGATGGCTTTTCTCTATCATACTTACCAACTGTTCGCTATTGGCGTCATTTAATCCTGTTATCGGCGGTTTAATTTACTAATATTTAACTATTGCTTGTGTTAAAATCAACTACATACATATGAAAAGGAGCTGTTTTTGAATGAAAAGAGAAATCATTGACCGATTTACTTCCTATGCCAGAATCGATACACAATCAGATGAAAGCAGCGACACGACCCCTTCTACACCAGGACAATGGACATTATTGCGCATGCTTGAAGAGGAGCTGAAGCAAATCGGCATGCAAGAAGTGAATCTGGATGAAAATGGCTATTTAATGGCTACGCTTCCATCCAATACAACGAAAGATGTTCCCGTCATCGGCTTTCTTGCTCACGTAGATACAGCGACAGATTTTACCGGCAAAAATGTACAGCCGCAAATCGTTGACAATTATGATGGTGCAGACATCCTATTAAACAAATCATTATCCGTTATTTTGTCACCGAGAGACTTTCCCGAACTGTCAAAGTATAAAGGCCACACACTCATCACCACTGACGGCACCACGCTGCTTGGCGCAGACAATAAAGCTGGTGTAACAGAAATTATGACAGCCATGCACTATTTAATTCAGCATCCGGAAATTAAACACGGAAAAATCCGTGTCGCTTTTACTCCAGATGAAGAAATCGGCAGAGGGCCTCACAAATTTGACGTGGCTGCTTTTCAGGCTGAATTTGCTTATACCGTCGATGGTGGACCGCTCGGTGAACTACAATATGAGAGCTTTAATGCAGCCGGAGCCCAGGTAACGTTTTATGGAAAAAATGTGCATCCTGGATCAGCTAAAGGAAAAATGATCAATTCCGCAAAGATTGCTATGGAACTGAATGAAAAGCTGCCTGCTGATGAAGCCCCTGAACACACAGAGGGTTACGAAGGTTTTTATCATCTCATTTCCCTTCACGGTGATGTGGAAAAAACTGAAATGCACTATATTATTCGTGATCATGACAAAGAAAAGTTCCAAGCACGCAAAGATGTATTCAGGCAAATTGTGAAAGACCTACAAAACAAATATGGAGAAGAACGAATTGTGTTGGAATTAAATGACCAATATTACAATATGAAAGAAAAAATTGAGCCGGTAAAGGAAGTCGTAGATATCGCTTATGAGGCGATGACCAACTTGGGCATCGAGCCGATTGTTGAACCGATCCGTGGTGGAACCGATGGCTCTCAGCTCTCCTATATGGGTCTGCCAACGCCTAACATCTTTACAGGCGGTGAAAATTTCCACGGCCGTTTTGAATATGCTTCAGTTGACAACATGGAAAAAGCAGTGAAGACCATTATCGAAATCGCTAAACTATTTGAAGAAAAAGCGTAATCTCCGTCCGCGTCACCCAAAAAAGAGGCTGTGCCCAAAATGGCACGGCCTCTTAAAGTGTAAATGTAGTCTATTTTTGTCTAACTTACAGGCTAATATGTCCCTCAAAGTGCAAAACTCAATCAAAAGCGTCTCCGGTCACCAGCTGCTTTTTCATCTCCCTTATAGTTGGCGGGACCAATGGCGGTGTTCAGCTAAAGCTGTGATGAACGATTTGCTGAATGCCTCTAACTCTTTCGGATCATGTGCAATAACGACGCCGGGATCTGATCCGCTCTGCACTCCTGCTATAATCAAAAGCTCGCCACCTTCTGCCGCCGCGCCAACTGTTTTAAAATGCTTAAAGGCATCTTTAATGAATTCAGCCGCTTTTGGATTACCTTTTATTTGTTCAACGCTTGCTTTCCCTCCCGCTACATAAACAGCGTCAAATATAACCGGGTCGCTCGTCAAGAAAGAATGCTTCGCTTCCTGCTGCTGTCCGTCGGCGCTTGTAACCATGCCGACATGGTTGCTGACAATTTCCGGGTGAACTCCTGCTCCTTTTAATGCCTGCATCAAAGGCTCAACTGTTAAGTTATCAAAGCCATCTGCCGCCAGGACAGCCACTTTGCGTGTTGCTGCACTCTTTTTCTTATTTTTTTCCTGACTTAAAGCGGGAGAAGAAAGCGTTACTTTCGAAGCCGTTCTTCCTGCTGGCACCTCTGCTCCGATGCCCGCGGCAATGGCTGCTGCCAATTCTTCATCGACATTGGCAAAGACATCGACAACCTGCTGTCTTACCTCTTTGCTCTGTACTTTGCCCACTTCAAAATGGAAGGCTTCAATAATATGCTCTTTTTCTATATCTGTCATGCTATTCCAAAACAGCTTGGCCTGCGAATAGTGATCTTTAAAACTGTCGCTGCGCTGGCGGACTTTTTTGCCTTCCATTTTTTCCTGATAATGCACATATCCACCTTCCTCTTCGGAAGCAGGGCGTGGATCATTTTCCTGCAGTGAGTTTTTATGATAGCTTACCTGCCCTTTATCAATGTTCATTTGGTGATAGCCCTCACGTTGATTATTGTGGACTGGTGCCACAGGACGGTTAATCGGAATTTGGTGGAAATTCGGTCCGCCTAAACGAATCAACTGCGTGTCTGTGTAGGAAAATAAGCGGCCTTGTAACAGCGGGTCGTTAGAAAAATCGATGCCCGGTACGACATGGCCCGGGTGAAAAGCGGCCTGCTCCGTCTCTGCAAAGACGTTGTCCTGATTGCGATTTAACGTCATTTTCCCGATAATTTTTACCGGTATCACTTCTTCCGGCCATAGTTTTGTCGGATCTAAAATATCGAAGTCAAAATTAAATTCCTCTTCTTCTTCGATCATTTGCACGCCTAACTCAAACTCTGGGTAATCCCCCATTTCAATGGCTTCCCATAAATCTCGGCGATGAAAATCCGGGTCACGGCCAGCCAGCTTTTGCGCTTCATCCCAAACAAATGAATGAACGCCGAGCACCGGCTTCCAGTGAAACTTCACGAAGCGTGCCTTCCCTTGTTCATTCACAAAGCGGAATGTATGAACACCAAAGCCTTCCATCATTCGATAGCTGCGCGGAATAGCTCGGTCGGACATGGCCCACATCACCATATGAGCTGATTCTGTATTATTAGCAACAAAGTCCCAAAATGTATCATGCGCTGTAGAAGCCTGTGGCATTTCATTATGCGGCTCCGGTTTAAAAGAATGAACTAGATCCGGAAACTTCATTGCATCTTGAATAAAGAAAACCGGAATGTTATTGCCAACGAGGTCATAGTTTCCTTCTTCTGTATAGAATTTTGTCGCAAACCCTCTTACATCGCGAACCGAATCGGCTGAGCCGCGTGAACCTGCGACGGTAGAGAAGCGGACAAACACAGGGGTTTTCACAGAAGGGTCCTGGAGAAATTTTGCTTTCGTGTACTCTGTCATCGGCTCATACACTTGGAAATAACCATGTGCCCCGAAGCCGCGTGCATGAACGACCCTTTCCGGAATCCGTTCATGGTCAAAGTGGGTCATTTTCTCACGGAATTGAAAATCCTCCATTAACGTCGGTCCCCGGTTGCCCGCCTTTAGAGAATGCTCATCATCTGACACTCGCAACCCTTGATTAGTCGTCATTTTTTCTCCTTTATGATCTACACGGAATTGTTCCAATTGCTCGTTCTTTAAGTTGCCTTGTACGGTCTCTTTATGTTCATTTTTTTTCATTGACTATTCCCTCCTGATTTTTTTTTATAAAAATTCAAGATAAACCGGTAAATGTATGTATCAGCACAGCTGTGATCGTTACCCAATTCTGGCTATACCCCAACAGCTGAATCCTTAAACAATGAATCTTTGAAAGAAAGGCTCTCTTAAAGAGGAATGTTGTTTTTTCAATAGTTGATTGCAGCGGAAAGCGGCCAGCTGCAGCGAAAATTAACCATCAAGTACCATAATGTCTAAAGAAAAGAAAGCCTGCCTCCAACTGGAGACAGGCTTCTATGTTATTAGTACAGCACAGCATATTGACTTCTTTCCCATTCATCTATGCGATAAAAATGTTTGTTCCACTCTTCTCTTTTCACCTTGATGAATTCCTGCCAAATTGGCCGGCCGATACTGTCCGCTAAAATGGTGTCTTTAGCTAATGAATCCATCGCTTCCTCAAGATTGCGGGGAACCCACTCAATCCCCATTGCTTCTAATTCATTATTGCTTAAGCTGCCTGCATCCACTTCAAGCGGCTCGCCTGGATCGATCCGTTTTCTAATGCCATGAAGACCGGCTGCGATTAAAGCAGCTGACAGCAAATACGGATTGCAGGTGCCGTCTGCTCCTCTGAACTCAAATCTTCTTTCCCGTCTTTTTTCCGGTACACGAATGAGAACAGAGCGATTACCTGAACCGTAGCAAACGTGAGCAGGTGCCCAGGAGCCTGGAACCATCCGTTTATAGGAATTCATTGTCGGAGCTCCAATTGCAACAATGGAACGGCCGTGATGAAGAATCCCTCCAATAAAATGGTAGGCGTTTTCTGAGAGTTCAAGTCCCTTCTCATCATTAAGATCCTTAAATAAATTGGTTTCTTCATTATATAAACTCATATGAACATGCAAGCCGCTTCCAGCAAAATCATTAAACGGTTTCGGCGCGAGCGTGCCTACCATGCCCATATCTCTCGCTAAATGTTTAAACAATTGCTTAAATGTAATTTGGTCTTCGGTTGCTTTTAAGCAATGGTCGTATTTCAAATTGATCTCCAGCTGTCCGGGGCCGTATTCACTGGAAATTTGCTCCGTTTCCACGCCCATTTTCCCGATAGTTTCCGTAAACTTCTGAACAAAATCCTCCTGGATATCCACTCCGTCTGATGAGAAGCAAGTGCTGTTATCGGCCGGGACAAGCTTGCCGTCCTCTTCTTTTAATAAGTACGCTTCCTGTTCATAAGCCATGAACAATTTCCCGCCAAGGAGAGCTTCCGCTTTATGAAGCAGACGCTTTAATGCGCTCCGCGGGCACCCTTCCCAAGGGTTGCCGTTTTCATCTACTAAATCACAGAACATTCTTGCCGTCTGTTTTCTATGCGGCAAAACAGCAAATGTTTCCGGGTCCGGTATGGCAAAAAAGTCGCCGCCTTGTGTGCCATATGTTGGGTCAGGCACATAAGTGTCAAACATCGTAAAATCCATAATGGCTGTACTAAAGTTGACCCCTTTTTCCATAGCACCTTGTAAAGAATCTTTCCGGATGGTTCTTCCTCTTGTCACGCCCGTATAGTCTAAAAATTCAATGCGAATAAATTCAATTTGCTGCTCTTCTACTATTTGCAGCACCCGTTCTTTAGTTAATCTTTGTTGAGTAGCGACCATTATTTCTCTCTCCCATCCAGTAAAAGTGATAAAGCATAGTTGACGTATAATTCGACTCCTGTTTTTAAAATAGAATCATCGAATTGGAATTTCGAATGGTGCAAGTCATAAACAGGTTCGTTCTCTTTATGAATACCAAGCCGGAAATAAATGCTCGGAACTTTGACAGAAAAGTAACCAAAATCGTCAGCACCCATGGAAGGCTCCTTTAAAGAAATAACCTTTTCTTCTCCAAGAAGGCCGGAAGCCACTTCTTCAAACTGCCTTGTCATCGCTTCATTATTGACAATCGGTGGATGCCCAAGCGCATAGTCGACTTCTACTCGTGCTTCCCATTGCAGCTCGGCTGCCCGGCAAACCTTTAAAACTTCCTGATAAATTTCTCCCCTCAGACTATTATTCATAGCCCTCGCTGTTCCTTCGAGTACGACTGTTGAAGCTACCACATTGCTCGCCTCACCGCCATGGATCTTGCCGATATGGATAACAACCGGCTCAACTGGATTAAAGCGTTTAACTGTCATGCTTTGAAGAGACTGGATAATCGACACAGCAATGGTAATCGCATCTATTGCCTGATGCGGACGGGCGCTGTGTCCCCCTTTTCCCGTAATCGTAATTTTGAAATCATCGCACGAAGCTGTCATGCCGCCGTACTTAATTCCAACTGTGCCAAAAGGAAGGTGAGGCCACAAATGCAGGCCGACCATCGCTTCTATTTCCGGGTTGCTTAACGCCCCTTGCTCAATTAAGGCTTTCGCTGCTCCATCAGCCTCTTCACCAGGCTGAAAGATGCATCGGACTGTACCCGGAAGCTCATCTTTTATTTTATTCAACTCATAAACAGCCCCTAGCAAGATGGCAGTATGGCCATCGTGCCCGCAAGCGTGCATGACTTGATCATGTTTAGAGCTATACGACAAATCCGTTTGCTCATGAATAGGCAGGGCATCAATATCCGCCCTTAAACCGATGGCACGTCCGCTTTCTTTTCCGCTAATGTCGACAAGTACACCTGTCTCACCAATTGATTGGTATGGAATCTCCCACTCTTGCAGAATAGATTTAATATAATCAGCAGTCTGAAATTCTTGAAACGACAGCTCCGGATACTGGTGTAAATGTCGTCGTATCTGAATAACGCCCTCTACTTGTTCATTTTCCACTTTCACGAATGGATTGCTCATGCTGACCTCCTCCACTGCTTACCTGTGATGTTTGAAACACTTTCTTATTGAATATTCTGAACAAAATGTATAATGCTGCTAGCCAAATAAATCCTCTCACAAGCGTCATCATCGAGCCGACAAATGTTCCATAAAGAACGATGGCGATTCCAATGAAGCCCAGGATTGGAAAGAGCGGATACAACGGCTGCTTCCACGGCAGCTTTTCAATTTCTTCTTTATGGTTTTTCCGGTACAGGATACCCGAAATCAAAGCAAGCGTCCAGGACACGAGCCAAGCTAGAACCATTTGGTTTGTCAGTTCTACATAGATGAAATCAGGATTAAATTGACCGATTAATACGAGAACAACAGTGATCGCCCAAATAGTGATGATCGCATAAACAGGTGTATGTTTTTTCGGGTGAAGATATCCTAAAAAGCCTGGTAAAAGCCCTTCTCGCGCCTGCTGGTAGAAAATTCGAGAAGCGGCATAAAGCGTTCCCATTAAAATACAGGTAGCAGCGGCGATCCAGGCAGCTATATTCATGATAAATGCCCCGGCAATACCAAACACCTTTCCAGCCGCCACAGTAAACGGCGAGCTGTCCATCGTTACCTCATTAGACGGAATAATTCCTTGCAAAACAAAATGGGCAAGGGTATATAAAACCAAGAATGTGACACTTGACCAAATCAGCCCTCTTGGCAAATCTCTTTGCGGATTTATACACTCTGCACCGGCTGTGGCTAATGTAACCGCTCCTAGGTAAGCATAGGTGCCAAGCGGAACCGCTCCCCAGAATCCTTCCACTCCATGCGGAAACATCGGCGTGTAGTTTGCAAAATCAATATCTTTTAAACCAATCAAAGCAAACAGCACCATTACGCCCGTTAAAATTAGTACGAGATATAATTGGAACCGAGCAGTCGTAGCAGCTCCCAGCACATTAATAAATGCGAACAACGTCAGGAAAAAGACGGTGAAGGCAGCAGGCCACCAGCTTGCTTCGAGCTGCGGGAAAAACCACATGGTAATTTTCCCTAAGGCTAGCCCTACACTTCCTCCTGCAATGATCCAGCCAATAGCAAACGTAATTCCCGCCAAAAAGCCCCAGGATTTCCCCATAAACCTTTCTACCCAAAAGGACATAGCTCCGGCATTCGGCATGCCGACCGCCATTTCTGTTAATGCAATAACAAGAAAAAATTGTGAAATGCCAGCAATTAAATAGGCTAGGATTGAACTTGGACCTGCCATGGCGATCCCCTGCCCCATCAGCAGGAAGATCCCATCACCAATTACTGCACCAACACCGAGAGCCCATATATGCCAAAACGTTAAAGTACGTTCCGGCTGTAAATCAAGGACCGGCTGCTTTTTCAACTCTCCCATTTCCATTCCCCCTGGAAATTAAATTTTGACTTTGTAAATATTTTCAAAGTTTTTATATAAAATCATTTCTCCAATATAATGAGCTTGGTCAGCATCCATGTAGTCTTTTTCCACCCAGTCACTTAACACTCTTTCGAAACAATCTTTAAATAATTTCACACCGAGCCAGTTCATCTCCGGTACTGTAAAAGCGTCCGACCCATACATCACTTTATCGAACGGAGCGAGCTCTAGCACTTGAGAAATTATTCGTTCGACACCATGTCCTGTAAACGGGTTTTGCAAAGAAATGTCCATATATACATTCGGCAGAATACTAACGATAAAAGCGGCTTCCTCCATCCAAGGATAGCCTCCGTGGACTAAATGGATCTTTGTTTCCTTGTATTCCGGCTTCCTGAATGTATCGAGCAAAAAGCTAGGACTAGCCTTTGATAACACAACCTCTCCATCACCAATGCCCGTATGAATATGCATAAATTTATCTGCCCTTGTACATTCCTCCATGGCGATATGGAAACAGTAATCGCGCATCGCTTTGGCTGGGGCTTTTTCATTTAATAAAAACTCTTCATAAGCAGAGGCTGCGGCTTTTCCATCTTTATTGCTGATCTCCAGCCCGCTTCGGTAAGCTATAATTGTTTTTAAGCCGACTACTCCATCCCTTTTGAGCGCTTTTTCCAAGTTATCACGGTACTTTTCGATAAATTCTTCGAACGAAAGCTTTTGTTTTCCAAGCTCCACCATCACCGGTTCAATTCGATGGATTTCCCAAATCTGCGCTCCGCTCATTTGTTGAAAATCATCGCGGTTAATCGGCGGCTGTGGATAGCCAAAATCCATGATTAATCCTTCTAAATTCGCATCTGCAAACAATTCTTTCGTGTAATCAGGAAAGTTTTTTGCTTTCTTATTCCGCGCCTCCACAATCGAAGGCAAATCCGGCTCACAATTTAAATACTTAGCCATATGGCGGAATAGAATTTGAATCCACATGTTTGTACCGGGATAGGGCTGAAACTTTTCCACATCCTCTATGTTTGTGAACATCTCAGGAATAACTGATAAGGATAGCTTTCTAAGAAAATCAACTGGATTCTCTGGTTCCCGTTGTTCTCGAAATGGATGGGCATGAACGTCTACTACTTTTATACCGTCAAGCGTCACTTTTTGCATTTTGTCTCCTCCTAAAAAATTCTCTCCTTTTCTAAAAAGCAAGATCCATGCCAACTACCTAAAGGCAGTAAAAGCTAGAGAACTACTTTAAAAAACGCAAAATTATTTGCAAAGAAAAAATTTTTACGAAAAATGTTTTTACAAAATTTTTAATTTATTTAATAGTTTGTTTTTTTATTAGGATTTTGTATAGTAGTACTAGTCCAACCGTTCAACTGCTCCTATAAACATGATGGAGCGAAAAAAATTTTTCTATAGGTGAGGTGATGCGTTATGAATAAAACACCTTCAGCTATTCAACTTACCGACTTTTGGTCTAGTGCATTTGAAGGTATCATTTTGACAGATGAAACCGGTCGTATTTTGTCGCTAAATCGTATTGCCCGTGGTTTCTTCTCCGAAACAGCAACCGATGACTTGATCGGCTCTTCTGTCACCGACTTTATTTTTTCTAGTGATCTCGAAAAGTGCTTTATCAATAAACAAAACATGCGTAACGTTTCCTTGTCCATCGGCACCAATCAATTGCTTGCCAATGTGCGTTTTATGGACGATGATTCTACCCTGCTCGTCATGAAAAATGTAACTCAACTTCATCAATTAACCTTTCAATTAAACCAGCTGAAAAAACAGTTCCGGCTTTTTGATACGATATTAGACCACATTGATGAAGGAATTTGTGTCATTGATAATGAAAAGAAAGTTGTATTCTATAACCGTAAGCTTGGAGAGTTAGAAACGCTCGAGCCAAACTCTGTAAGGGGACAATATTATCTTGATGTATTTAAGGAAGCAGATGAGCATTCAGATCCTTTATTAAACTCACTTTTAACCGAAAGAATGCTGACAAATAGAGAGACCTTTTTTTCTAATCAGGGAAAGGAATACTCCGTTGTCATTAAAAGCAAACCAATTCATCTTGGCAAAGAAAAGATTGGCGCACTGGCTATTGTTAGAGACTTATCGGAAATCAAAAAGTTAACTTCTACTATTCAAAATTTACAGGTGACAGAAAAGAAGCCTTCTGTTCCCCAAAAGAAGAAACAGAACAATACACGCTTTACATTCAAGGATATTATTTTCGGCAGCAGCCACATGCGCCAGACAATCAATAAAGCGATTCGTGCTTCCAGATCCTCTTCAAACATTCTCGTTTATGGAGAAACAGGCACTGGCAAAGAACTGATCGTTCAAAGCATCCATAATGAAAGCCCGCGAAAGAATGCGCCCTTCTTCGCACACAATTGTGCAGCTATTCCCGAAAATTTGCTTGAGAGCATCCTATTTGGGACAGTTTCTGGTACATTTACCGGTGCAGTAGATAGACCGGGCTTATTCGAACAAGCAAACGGTGGCACGATATTGCTGGATGAAATTAACTCAATGGGAATCAGCCTGCAAGCCAAACTGCTCAGGGCCATTCAAGAGAAAAAAATTATGCGGCTTGGTTCAACGAAAGAAAAAAGTGTGGATGTACGGGTGATCGCTACAATGAACGAAACACCGGAAGAAGCGATTAAAAATAAGCACTTACGCGAGGATTTATTTTACCGTTTAGGTGTAGTTACTATCCATGTGCCTCCTCTGAGGAAGAGAAAGGAAGATATCTCCTTGCTTACTGAACATTTTATCCGTAAACATGCCCGGCTTCTTGATATTGAGGTTGAAGGACTGACAGAGGAAGCAAAAGACGTGCTGCTCGGCTTTCATTATCCCGGCAATGTCCGGCAGCTAGAACATATTATTGAGGGCGCCTTAAATTTAATGATCGATGAAAGCATTGTCACAACTGAATATTTACCTGCGGCTATTAAATTTGACACCCCCGAAGAGACACCCTTTTCAGCTGCAGAAGAAATGGAACCTACTTTTTCAGACACCCTTCCAGCTCAGGTTGAAAAATTAGAGAGAAAGCTAATTATAAAGGCTTTGCAGGAAACAGATTATCACATCACAAATGCAGCCGAAAAACTTGGGATTTCCCGCCAAAATTTAAATTATAAAATAAAAAAACTATCAATACCAATTCATAAATAGGGGGATATGTATGGAGAAGCAATCTGTACTTGCTAAAGACCAGCAATTTATTTCCGATGCGCTAAAGTTAAGATTTCATCCGATGACTGTTTCAAAGGGAAAAGGCTGTTATTTATTCGATGAGAATGGCCGCTCATTCCTTGATTTAACGGCAGGATGGGCCGTAGCGAACATCGGCTATGGACAAGAATCTATCGCTGAAAAACTGAAGGAGCAGTATGCCAAGCTTTCTTTTACTACTCAACTAAGCGCTCCGAGCCAAACGATGGTGGATCTGGCTGAAAAATTAACTCAAATCGTTCCGGGAGATTTCTCCAAAAAAGTTTGGTTCGGACATTCAGGCTCGGATGCCAATGACTTAATCAGCAAGCTTGTCCCCGCTGCTAGCGGAAGGCCGAAGATGATTGCTTTTATGGGGGCTTACCACGGGCAGACCATGGGGGCATTGTCCTTATCCGGGCATTCCGCCCAAGCAAAATTTGAAGGAAGAGGAAATGTTGTTAAGCTTCCTTATCCAAATCCTTACCGGCCTTTTAGCGGCATTAACGAGCAGTTAACGGAGCAGACGCTCCATTTTATGAATGAAGTATTTGCTACAATTTGTCCGCCCGAAGAAACAGCCGGTATTATTATTGAAGCTATCCAAAGTGATGGAGGCGTTGTGCTGCTGCCCGCTGATTTTCTTTCTGCTTTAAGAAAAATTTGTGACCAACACGGCATTTACCTCATTATTGACGAAGTAAAGGTTGGCATGGGGCGGACAGGGAAATGGTTTGCCTTTGAACACTCTCCTGTCATTCCTGATGCGGTCGTTCTTGGCAAATCACTCGGCGGCGGCCTGCCTATTAGTGCAGTAGTCGGACGCGAGGAGATACTAGACTCGGTGACAGCGGGCCACATGTTCACCACAAGTGGCAATCCGCTTTGTACAGCGGCTGCGCTTGAAACCATTCGTCTCATTGAAGAGCAAGGTTTAATAACGCAGGCGCAGACAAATGGGGACGTTTTCATGGAAGGATTGCTTTCCCTCCAGAAAAAATATTCATTTATAGGGGAAGTTCGCGGGAAAGGTCTGGCACTTGGAGTAGAGATCGTGACAGACCGGTCGAAAAAAACTCCTGCTTCCGAAATAACAGCAGCCATTTGTTACCGGGCGTATGAATTAGGTCTGCTCATTTATTATGTAGGCATCTACGGAAATGTGTTGGAAATTACTCCACCATTGACGATCAGCCGGGAAGAGATTGCCAAGGCGCTTCATATTCTTGATCAAGCCTTCCACGATGTAGAATCTGGCAACGTCAACTGGGATAAAGTAAGACAGTTTGCAGGATGGGCTTAAAATAAAAGACTGGAACCTTACCAGGTTCCAGTCTTTTATTTATTAAAAGCTTGTTAATGTAGGTGTTTCTTCGTTAGCCATCCGCATATTAATTTGCGAGAGCACCCCGTCCAATTTCCCAATACTCTCAATAACGTAATGGGCCCCCGCTTTTTTAAACTTTTCAGCCACCGCCTCCATTTTCTCAGCCAGCAATGCGGGCTCCATCGCCTTCACCTCTTCTTTTCTGAGGCCCAGTTCACTGCTTCCTTTAATGACTCCTACACTCCAGGCCCCGGCATTGAGCCCCTCCTGAATATCGCTCACCGTGTCCCCCACCTTTACCATACGATTCATTGGATAAATCCCTAGATTGATCGCATTGTGGTAGCACATCCAGGGGAACGGGCGGCCGGCGGGCACCTGGCTCGATGTAACGAGCGAATCGGGGACATAGCCTTGCTTTTTCACTTCTCGTTTGACAATGGCCATCATCTCTGAGGTATAACCGGTCGTTGAACCAACTTTGATTCCTTCTTCCCGTAACCGTCCAACTAATTCAACTGCTCCAGGGACGGGACTGCAATAAGCCGGGAGGCTAGCAAACAGTATAGGCTCAAAGTCGGCATACAACTCATCAATATCATTTTCATCCGGGTTTCTTCCATAGCGGTCCTTCCATAGGTGGGCAATCCGATCCATCCGGCACATTGCTTGAATATGCTCCCTCTTTTGAAGTCCCATTGGTTCCCTCGCTTCTTCATCCAGTACATCTATCCCTCTTTTTTTAAACACTTCTTTAAACACATCTAATGGAGCAAAGCAGCCATAATCAACCATGGTTCCAGCCCAATCAAAAATCACGCCTTCAATCCGTGGAGAGAACCTGTTCAATCTATTAACCTCCTTTATGTTAAGAAGTCTTCAGCTTCCTGTCGTTTCTATATTGCTGTTTTTGCCATTGCTTCCCCTTTGCATCAAATCAGGCTGCCGGATGTTGATCCATTTGACTGAAATTGCGCTAATAACTCCGGCGAAAACTACATAAAGGGCAAGCAGCAATGGGCTTCCATCATTGTATTCAAGCAATGCAGTGGCGATAATTGGTGTTAGACCGCTCGCGAATATTCCAGAAAACTGATAAACAAAAGACATGCCGGTGTATCTTACTTTAGCATCGAATAATTCTGCGAATAAAGCGGCTTCCGGCCCATAAACGGAAGCATAGAGAATACCAAACGGAATGATGATAGACAGCCAGATAACGGTCGTGCTTCCACCGCTCTGTGACATGAACCAGAAGGCTGGCAATGCGGAAAGGCCGGTGATCAGACTGCCGATCCAGTATGTTCGAGTTCTGCCAACAAGGTCGGAAATATGACCAAAAATCGGAATAAAGAAACACATAACAAAGGCAGCAAGCGATACGCCTAGCAAAGCATCTGTCCTGGAGATTTGCAAGGTGCCGGTCAGATAGGTAATAGAAAACACACCCATCACATTAAAAAACACCCCATCAATGTATCTTGCTCCCATGCCGGCAAGCACATTGCCGGTATTGTTATGCCACATCTCTTTAATAGGCATTTTCGATTCTTTCTTTGTCTCTTTCACTTCTGTAAATTCCGGTGATTCTGATACGTTTAATCGAATCCACATACCTAAGAAAATTAAAATGGCACTCAGCCCGAAAGCAAGCCGCCATCCCCAGGCCATAAATTGCCCCTCTGATAAAGTAAAGGAGAGAAACCCGACAACACCGGAAGCAAGCAGTAACCCTATTGATAAGCCAATCTGCGGAAAGCTGGCATAAAATCCTTTTCTGGCGTCTGGGGCATGCTCATATGCCATCAAAACAGCCCCTCCCCACTCCCCTCCTAAGCCGATCCCTTGCATGACTCTTAAAAAGAGTAGACAGATAGGTGCCCATACGCCTATTTGATCATAGGTGGGAATAAAAGCGATAAGCACTGTACTCCCGCCCATAATAGACAGCGTAAGAACGAGCATACTTTTTCTGCCTATTTTATCTCCAAAGTGCCCAAAGATGACACCGCCAACTGGACGGGCAATAAAACCAACGGCAAAGGTCACATAGGCTAACAAAGTAGAGACAAACGGATCATCCGCTGGAAAGTATAAGTGGTTAAAAACGATGCCTGCGACGACTCCATAGAGGAAAAAGTCATACCACTCAATTGTTGAACCTATCAAACTGGCACCAACCACACGCTTCAACATCTTTCCTTCTGCTTTGTTCATTTTTTTCCCTCCCCATTTCTAGAATCAAACAATGCTACGGCCATCATTTACATGCTTTCTATTTTTACGAAAGCGCTTGCAAAAACATACATAAATAATCTATTAATTATTTAAGAGCGTCTGCTGGCTTGTTTCTTTTATTTTTTCTGCTAACTTTTCATAAATTCCTGCTATGTCCTGATCTGCCGGAACTTTTCGATTCGTATCAATCCCATTTCCTGAAAGAGCATCAATAACCAGAGACGGAATGGCTTGCATCAACTGTTCAGGCTGAAGGTATTTGCTGGCATCCTTCCAAATCCCAAAGCGTTCATTGTAATCCTCAACGATATGAATAGATGCCTGCGCTAGCTTTTCTGTACTTAATGAAGGATCTGCTCCGAGAGCTACCGCAACCTTTGCGTAACGCTCTGGGCAAGACTCCAAACCGAACTCGAGAACAAAAGGAAGAAGCAAAGCTACACTTAAACCATGCGGGATATGGAACTGAGCGCCAAGCGGTCTTCCGGCCGCGTGCGCCAGATTAGTAGAAGCATTAGAAAAAGCAAGACCCGCATAGCAGCTAGCCAAAATCATGTCCTTACGCGAGTCGCTATCTCTTCCATCTTCATACGCCTTTGGCAAAGCCAGACCGATTTGTCGAATGGCCTCTAGAGCGAACAAATCGGTCATCTGTGAAGCACGGTTAGATACATAGGCTTCAACCGCATGGGTTAACGCATCCAGGCCAGTATAAGCAGTAAAACTGGGCGGCAGGCTCACCGTAAGTTCGGGATCCAACACAGCTGCATCCGGGATAAGGTCTGGATGGCTCGGGTTCATTTTTACATTCGTTACGGGATCTGTGATAACCATAATCTTTGTTGCTTCCGATCCGGTACCTGCTGTAGTTGGCACGGCAATTAAAGGCAACCTCTTTAGCTGCTGCTGGCAGGAAATCTCACTCCATTTGATTTCGTTGTTTTTGCTGAATACGGCTACAGCTTTTGCCAGATCAATCGCGCTGCCTCCCCCGACAGCAACGACACAATCTGCTTGAAAAGATTGCAGCTGCTGAACAGCCTCTTTTACATTTTTGGTTGTAGGCTCACCTGCATAATTGCTGAAAAATGAGCAGGCAAAACCTCTCTTTAAAAAGATAGCTGTTACTTTTTCGTGCAACTTTACAGACGGACTTGCCAGAAAAGAATCTATGATAACAAAGACCCGGCTCCCCCTTTTGCTGCCACTAACTCATCTAAACGCTCTATTGCTCCGCTCTCAATAACAATATGTCTTGACAAATCAAGTGTTGGCATATAAATCTCTCCTTTTAAAATAAGTTAACAAGCCCATTTATCTGTGCTTCCTTACAGAAAGGGGTGCTTACTATTAACCAATACAAGAATCATGCCAGTATCATAATATTGACAACAATCAGAATATTTGTTAAATATTCTGATAAAGCGGTGTTATTTTAACACCGGGTTGGTGATAAAACGACTACACAAAAAGGAGGTATGGGAATGGATGTTATAGCAGACGAGCTCATTCAAAAAATAAATCAATTAGAAAAGACAAATGAGCAAATGAGGACGATTATTAATTTTTCTTCTGACGGCCTCTATGTAGTGGATCATCAAGGCGTTACTTTAGAAGTGAATAAAGCGTATGAGGAAATGACAGGAATCTCCCGAGATGAAGTCGTCGGTAAGCACATTAAAGATTTAGTCTTTGGAGAATACTTTGACCGCTCTGCTGCTTACATGGCACTACAAACCAAACAAACTACGACAATCATGCAAA
Source organism: Bacillus sp. PK3_68 (assembly GCF_003600835.1). Classification (NCBI taxonomy): domain Bacteria; kingdom Bacillati; phylum Bacillota; class Bacilli; order Caryophanales; family Bacillaceae; genus Bacillus; species Bacillus sp. PK3_68. The sequence continues at coordinate 2,518,595 of NZ_NQYC01000001.1, forward strand.
AAATTAAAAAGCGAAAGTATTTTGTTGTGACAGCGACCCCTGTATTTGACAATGAACATAGCGAGAAGAGAAAAGTGAAGATGGTCGTTACAAGTGTCCGCGACCTGACCTATTTAAACCACTTGCAAAATCAACTAAGGGAAGCGGAACAGAAGAGTGCAGAACAGCCTATCCATTCCTCCATAAACAATGAAGATTCCCTCATCATCTTCAAGAGCACACAAATGAAGAACTTAGTTGAGCAAGCAAAAAGAATTGCTGCTTTCCCTACGCCTGTGCTGATTACAGGACCGTCAGGAACAGGCAAAGAAGTATTGGCCAACTTCATCCATCAACACAGTTCCCAAAAAGACCAGCCTTTTGTAAAAGTAAACTGTGCAGCTATTCCTCCAGAACTGTTTGAGTCCGAATTGTTTGGCTTCAGCGGAGGCTCATTTACAGGCGCGAAAAAAGAAGGAAAACCCGGTCTCTTTGAGCAAGCTAATAAGGGTACAATTTTATTGGACGAAATTGGTGAACTTCCCTTACCGATGCAAGTAAAACTGCTGCGTGTCTTGCAAGATCAATCTATCACCCGCATTGGAGAAGTGAAGCCAAAACGCCTTTCCTTCCGGCTCATCTGTGCTACAAACCAGGATTTAAAAGAGCTGGTCTATAATAAGCAATTTCGTGAAGATTTATGGTACCGTATTAATGTTGTTCATCTGCCGATGCAGCCATTGTCAAAGCGGACAGCGGACATCCCGCCGCTCATTGACCATTATTTAAAAAAATTTTGCAGCAAATATTATTTAGATAAACATATGACTCCAGATACCTTATCAATTCTAACCCATTATCCCTGGCCGGGAAATATACGGGAGTTAAAAAATGTTATTGAATTTCTTGTTGTTTCTACACCTTTATCTTCTATTACTCCTCGTGATTTGCCGGAACATATGAAAGATCACGGAGGATATAGTACCGCTGCTTTCGAAAGTGCATCAGGAAATCCTCAGTCCATTTCTACCGATCAACCAAATCTGAAAGAAGCACTCGCTTTATTTGAATCACAAAAAATAACAGACGCTCTCCATTCTTCAAAAAGTATACGTTCTGCTGCCAGATCTCTCGGTATCGACCATGCGAATTTAATTCGCAGAATGAAACGGCTCGGAATCACCTATCCGTCGAAAGACAATTGATCCTATTGCCAGCTTTCTAAGAGTAAATAAACACCGGTAAAAATTAAAAGGGCATATAAGAATGCTTGAAAGATCCGCTGGTTAATTTTTATAAATAGCCTGTTTCCTATAAATAAACCAACTAGAACAAGGGGCAGAGCAGTAGCGCTTGACAACCAAATCGCTTTTGACGTGCCAACAAATAAAATTTGAATGAGCAAGCTTGCTGAGTAAATGAATAAATAAAAAGCAAGGGTGGTCGCTCGCAGCCGTTCTTTACCAGTGTCAATACCGGAAAAATACAACAATACGGGCGGTCCTGGCATGCCAATGCTGGTTGTAAGTATGCCTGAAAAGCCGCCTGCAGCCAAATCTCTTATTCTTGTTTGACGGATACGAAATTTTAATATTAATAAAACAGTGAAACTTAAAATAAGCAAACTGACACCTATCTTCAATTTATCTATATCCGCTAACAAAAAGATCACTATTCCTATCGGGAGACCAACAGCACTGCCAATGATAAATCTTTTCACCAATCCGCTATCTGTATCTTTTTTTATTTTTTGGATCAATACACAAGAAATAACGAGGGAGAGAATCAAATTAATTTGAATGGCTTCTCTCGGTTCAAATAAAATGAGCAAAAAAGGGGTCGCCATAATAGAAAAGCCAAATCCTGTACTCGTTTGCAAAATGGAAGCAACGAAAACGATAACAGCAAAAGAAAAAATCATTTCCAATCCACTCCTCCCTTACCGGAATAGTGTTCACTTTACCATAATTGGCCGTTGCACAACACATAAAAACCATGAATAGAGGCTAAACTCCTGCTATTCATGGTCTCTGTGCCTGACAAGCTATTTACCTTTTCATCATTGCTTCTATTTTATCGATCTTTTCTCGCCGCTCTTTGCGCGCCTCCATCGCCTGATCGATCGTCACAGCGATAAAGCGGCAGAATGAGTGCGGCCTTGACTGGGCAATCAGATCCAAGTCTTGGCTGATAACAGTACCAATCGTGACAAAGCCGCCACCTGTGGCGGTATCATTATGTAATACAATAAGCTCTTCCTCATTAGGAAACATAATGGAGCCAATTGGATAGGCAAAATCCACTACGTTGGAAAAGCTATTGCCCGCACCGAACGGCGGGTTTTGCTGGGTTAAAGATACTTTTGCTCCCGTATAACGATAAGCTACACGGTTCGATTCAGGCGAGACCTTCCATTCGGAATTTAAGAACTCCTTTAGTCCTTGATCGCTCAATAAATAGCCAGACAACCCAGCGTTACTCTTAATTCCTGAAAAGAATCAAACGACGGAGTGAATTCCAGAGGAACTGATTTGCCAACTTGCTTAAGCGCTCCCGGCAACGGTTCATTAATCATCACTTCATCACCGGCTGCCAGTTTTCTCCCTTGAAACCCTCCTATCTTACTGGTTTCATAGGTAGATTTACTGCCAAACACTTCATCCACCTGAATGCCGCCTGACACACAGAGATAGCTTTTTACCCCTTTGACACATTTCTTAATAGTGAGAGTGTCCCCTTGCTTTACTTGGATCGTCTCCCAAAACGGAACGAGCTGCTGATTCAAATAAGCCTTCATCGGCGCCCCGGTTAAAGCAACAATCGTGTTTTTGCGGAATTCCATTTCCCCGCCGATCAACGTCATTTCCAATGCGGCAAACTTAATTGGATTGCCGACGAGAAGATTTCCAATGATAAATGAGTATTTATCAGCCGCTCCTGAAGACGGAACACCTAGATGATAATTCCCTACCCGCCCCATGTCTTGTACAGTGGTCCATAAACCCGGGCTTTTAATTTTAATCATTTAAAAATCCCCCATTAATTCATAAATATACGTTTTCCCCTTTGCCATATATTCCATTGGAGAAAGATCAATATCTTTCATCTTGTATCGGTAACGGCCGCTCTTTACTTCCTCTTCAATCGCAGTGTATTCAGATTCATTGACCGGTCTGTATTTCCAAACATCCCCCGGTCTTGCTAAAAAAGAAGTATCCTTTAAATCTATTAGTCGGTTAGATAAGTCCACTACCGGAACAGCAGACATACCGATTAATTGGTAGCTGCCCGTCCCTTTCACAGGATAAATAACATTGAAGGCCCCGCCGATGGCTACACTTTTTTCTGGGGTATCCGTCCTCGGACTCTTATATTTGGGGGCCTGAATAATTTCATCCGGCTTGACCCCTAATGGGAAATGCCAGGCAGTCCCAGGCAGAAAACCGACCATTGTAATCAAATAAGGATCACTTGAATGCCTTTCAATGAAAGCTTCTTTTTCGGTAAAACCATTTAATTTCATAACATAATCAAAGTTTGAGAGATTCGGCTCCTGATGGCGGTTTCTAAAGCGGCGGGAATATTCTTTTGTGATGGGATCGTCATACCAGATCGGAATTTCCACCATCCGGACAGATAAATCAAGTGTAGTCGGATCACTTTTAGAGAAATCAATTTCTTTTAAATAATCAACGAGGTCTCTTGCAGAGATAACATCTGGATCATACCGTACTAAATAAGAGGCGTTGGATGAAACAATATCAATAATTCCAGGGATATTTCTTTTCCTCAATTCTTCCGTTACAGCAAGTGCTTTAAAATTACTTTCCACTCTCATATCGCGGGAAATTTCTGCATAAATGTATTCGTCTCCACAAAAGTGAAAACTTGTCTCGGGCAGGTTAAACAATCGGCTCCACCTCTTTATTCTTTCAACTTTTTCATCCGCCTGCTGATCGTAGCCGGGCTTACCCCGAGTACTTCCGATAATTTAGCAGCTGTCCGGTATTTCTGCATACCCCGGATAATTAATTGATTCTCTAGCTTCTCTACAGCTTCTTTCAATGGCATGATTTCAAAAACGAATGGCGGCTTTTCTCTCTTCTGCCCATCGCCGTAAAGTGATTTAATGACATTCTCTCGCTGAATCCATTCATCCTCACTTAACACAATTAATCTTTCAATAATATTTTGAAGCTCTCGGACATTTCCCGGCCAGTCGTATGTTTCCAGCACCTCAATTGCTTCGGGTGTAAAGCTCTTCTTAATTTCATACATTCGTTTGAATTGCTCCAGAAAAAAGATAGCAAGCGGAAAAATATCTTCCTTCCTTGCCCTTAATGGCGGAATTTCAAAAGGAATGACATTTAACCGGTAATATAAATCCTCTCTAAACTCGCCTGCTTCGACCATTTTCTGCAAGCTTTTATTAGTAGCGGCAATGACTCTTACGTCGACTGCTACCGTGCGGGTGCCCCCGACTCTCGTAATCTCTCTCTCTTGTAAAACCCGCAGCAGTTTTACCTGCATTGTTAACGGCAATTCACCAATTTCATCCAGAAAAATAGTGCCGTTATGGGCGATCTCAAAGAGACCAGCCTTTCCATTTCTATCCGCCCCGGTAAAGGCGCCTTTCTCGTATCCAAACAATTCACTTTCAATTAGCTGTTCTGGAATTGCCCCACAATTCACACGGATAAACGGTTGTTCCTTCCTGGTACTTGCTGAGTGGATCTTGTGAGCAAATACTTCCTTTCCGACACCTGATTCACCTTCAAGTAGAACAGTGGAATTCATCTGTGCCACCCGCTGCATTTCAGCTAATAAGTTTTCAATTTTTTGGGATCGGTACACGAGTTTTTTTCCTTGCACGTTAATAGAGGCAAGCTTATCAGTTATATCTGCACCGACTGCTTTCTCAGAAAAGGAACGTTCGTCCCGGTTGTAAGAGATATCTCTTGACAGGATGACTACCTTTTCCAGCTTCCCCTCATGGTATACTGGAGTAGCCACAGACCATATCCTTCTCCCTCCAGTTGCCTCCTGAAGTGCCGTTACCTTTTTCTTTTGATTAATGCATAACTTGAACACATCCGGCTGAAAAATATTTTTCGCTGTAAACTCACTGATATACTTGCCGATAATTCTTTCCGGCTTGTCTACTTTCCAGAAATTGCTTAAAAAGAGACCAGCTACACGGATGATTTTTCCGTTCTCATCGATCACGAGAATTTGCTCTTGTGAAGAAGAATAGACCGCCTGGAGATCAGAGTATAAATTGCGGACAAAGTCCAGCTCCTGCACAGCCTCCTCAAATACTTCGCGCAAAAAAAACATATGGACAAGACCAGTTATTTTTCCATTAATCCTGAGCGGGTAGAAATTCCCGCTCATTTGTTTAAAATTAATTGAGCTATTTAAGCTGACAAGTGTTTCTCCGTTCATCACCCGATCGAGGTCTTTATCGACTGTTAGCAGTGTTTTATAATTTCGAAACAGTAAAAATGAGCTAGGCATTCCTAAGATCTTTTCTGCTGTTTCATTAATAAATTCGATCTCATAATGAATATTTGTTCTAATAATGCCCACTCCGGAGCCATGCAGCAGCTGATTTAATTGTATTAGCTCCAGCTCGTTAATTTTGCTTTTTGCCTCTCCGACGGCAATATAGCCAACTATTTCTCTGTTTAGATCCTCACCGATAATCATCGAAATATTATGGGAAAACTGAACAGGAGAAAGCTGAGGTACTTTCAATATATCGCTCTTATAGGAAATAGGAACGTGCAACTGCCCTGAATGTGCGACTTGTTCCATTATGTGCTGCATCGTACAGTAACCGACAAGCGTTCCTTCTCTTTTTACAAAAGCTGTGTCGGCCTTATTTTCTGTGAGCCGTTGAATAACAGTTTCTAATGTGCTTTCCGTATCGACCACTACACCAATTGGCTTGAGAATATCTTTCCAAATAATCAACATACCCCTCCCGTCACAACAAAAAAGCACCTTTTATCCCTTATAGTATACTATCTATTTTAAATTCTCAGTTTATTATTTTGCTTTTTTGCTTCTTGATAGGCTTCTGGAGTATCGATATCTATGATAATCCCTTCATCTTCTACTGGCACTCGCTCTTTATAAGAGAAGCTCTCAAGCATTGATTTTGCCCCCTGGTCACCAGTCATTCTTGAAAACAACTCTTCATGAACCCTTCCCAAAAATACTGGATGCCCCGGAACACTTTGGTATACCGGGCGAACCATAAATGGCTCTGTATGTTCGTCGAGCATTTTTAAACCACTTTCATAAATAGCATGTATGGTCTGTTCTGATATAAATGGGAGATCGCCAAGGAAAATCATCACATTCACTTGTGACAGGGCAAGTTGTTGAAGCCCGGTCTTTAACGAGGTGCTTTGGCCTAATTGGTAATCCTTATTGACGACCCATTCGAACCTTTTGTCTTCAATATGAATCGTTTTTTGAACAGCGGCAGCTTCATGACCAATTACTGCCAAGACTTTAGTGAATTTTCCCTTTAGCACTCGGTCAATGACATGCTGTAAAATAGAGCGTTCACCAAGCGGAAGCAACTGCTTTGCTTCGCCCATCCTTGAAGACATTCCAGCAGCCAAAATTACTGCGTATACATTTTCAGTCATGTTTCTCCCGCCTTTTTCTAGCAATCATTAAGATTTTGCGAACTGGTGGATGTATTCAGAATTTTGGAGGAACCCTCCTGTATGTCCGTTTTTAATGGCGACAATTTCCCCTAAAATACTAATTGCAATTTCTTCAGGAGTGGCGGCGCCAATGTCGAGACCGATCGGGCTGTACATCCTCTGAAGCTGGCTATTCTCAAACGAGCTACCTTCCTTTTCAATTGCCTCTAGCATGCGAATTCGCCGGGAACGAGGTCCAAGTACGCCTATATATGGAGATGCTGAGGGCAAGACAAATTTTAGCGTTTCTTGGTCTCTTTCAAGATGATGGTTCATTACTACAATATATGTTCGGCTATCAATATGAACCGTTTCTGCGAATCTCGTCGTGTCTGCAACAATTCGCCTTGTGCCAGGAAACCTTTCCTCGCTGTTATAAAAGGAACGCTGATCAATCACAATCGTATCAAACCCTAGTGAAACTCCGTATCGAGCCACAGGTATCGCATCATGCCCCGCTCCAAAAATCATCAGCTTTAATGGCGGGATATACACATCAACAAACACGTGGTCTTCCCTTTGATCTGCACTTTCAATTATAAGAGTTTCCGATTTCGGATTTGATTCACTTAACTTTCGGAGCGCTATATTACTTGCTTGCCAATCTAATCTCGAATCACCCAGTGTTCCAACCGGCTGACCCTCCTTCGGGATAAATAGGCGATGCACCTTTTCATTCTTGCCGCCTGGCAAAATCGTGGCCAGTATTCCTTCCTGCTCTTTTCTTATACAATCAAGCCAGGCACTAAGAACAGGCTGCTGACCAGATACTAGTTCAATGTGTATTTCTACCGTGCCCGGACAGCCGAGACCAAGACCCCAAACAACATCCTCATCCATGGCATATGTTTTTAATATGGGCCTACCTGTTTCTATTACCTTCTTTGCTGTTTCTGCAACATCTGCTTCCAAACATCCTCCCGAGATCATTCCTGTTATATTTTCCTGTTCATCAACCAGCATTTTCGCCCCTTCTCGACGATAAGCAGAGCCAAACACACGAACAACAGTAGCTAGCGCCGCTTTTCGTCCAGCTTTTCGAGCTTCATGAACCGCTTCCATCACTAATCTATTTTCCGACATCGCCTTCACCTCCGGATCGTGATCGTTCGAGATAATTTTTGGAATGACTCAGGATTTTGCGCTTCTGAGAAGACATCAATATAAGGAAGCGCCGCTTTCATTCCTCTTGCTTCCGGTTGATATCCAGTAATATTTAACAGCGGATTCAGCCAAATAACAGCGGAAGTCCTTTGCTTCATCTCCTTCATTGCCCAAGGCAAGTTGACAATATTACCTGAATCAAGCCCGTCGCTTACAACCATAATGACCGTTTCCTTCCGCAGCATCTGAGAACCATATTGTTGCACAAATGAACAAAGCGATTCGCCAATGCGCGTTCCTCCTCCCCACTCATTTTCAAATACAGTTAGCACCGGCAGTTGTCCGCCTCTGCCTTTTTTTAATTGCGATGTGACTCTTTTCAGCTTTGTTGAAAAGAGAAACACTTCCACATGACGGGTACACTCCGTCATCGCGTATGCAAACTGCAAAAACTGATCGGTATAAGCTGCCATGGAACGGCTCCCATCGCACAACAGGACAAATTTAGCTTTTACTTTTTTACGGCCCTTCCAAACAGGGGCAGCTGGAACCCCCCTGTTTGCAAGCTGTTTCGTAATGTTCTCCGTTCATCAAACTTTCGACCTTTCTTCATTGCCGCGAATCGCCGCGACTGCTTAATCTGTATCCGGCGAACAAACCTTTGTGCCGCTTTCTCCATGTGATAAAGCTGGCTTGATGAAATGGGTACTTTCCGCTCCCGAGGGCGCTTATTGATCGCATGAGCGGCAAACCATCTGAATGCCTTTCTGTACTCTTTCTCCGCTTTTTCTGATTCATCCTTCCCATTTGCAACAGCGCTTTCCACTGAATGATTCTCCTTTGCGTCTGTGTCACCCATTTCCGCTGCTTTCTCTGAACGTTCTTCTACTTGTTCCCGTGCCGTGCCCGCATTCAGCCTTCCATCTACTTGCTTGTCGGTAGACAAAAAGGGAACAAGGGACTGATTGCTGAAGTTATTCGCAAAAAATAAGGGAAAGGCCCGGTCAAAAACAAACTGCTCTTCCCGGCTTGAACAAAGAACAATTTTTAGCGCTAACCTGAATTGCTCATGTTCACCGATATCAATAGCTTCCAATGCCCTCAGACTGTCTTCTGTTTCCTTTAATCCAATTAAGAAGTCTTGCGACCGCAAATAACGGCAAAAGGATAATACATGCTCCGAAAGGTTGCTCATTTCATACATCTGCTCCTTATTTGAACGGTTTAAAATTGTGAGCGCAAAAGAACTCCGTTTTCTACTGCCTCATGAACCATTTCCCAATCTTCCCGGTCCTTCACAAAACAGCCGAGCGTTTCTTGAACCGTTTCCTCGTTCAGTTCGCTGCGATGAAGCAGCATAAGCGCTTCCGCCCAATCAAGGCTTTCTGCGACACCGGGTACTTTCTGCAATGGCATTTGCCGAATCTTTTTCATCATATGAGCGATCTGGCGAGCGAGCTGTTTATTAATGGCAGGCAGCCTGGCCTGGAGAATGGCTGCTTCTTTCTCAAAATCAGGGTAATCTATCCATTGATACAAGCATCTTCTCCTTAAAGCATCACTCAGCTCTCGTGTTCGGTTCGATGTCAGAATGACATACGGGCGGTGTTTGGCCTGGATCGTGCCAATCTCCGGAATAGTAATCTGAAATTCTGCCAAGGCTTCTAAAAGAAAAGCTTCAAACTCTTCATCTGCTCGATCTACTTCATCGATTAACAGGACCGGAGATGCCTTTTCTTCTGTCAAAGCCTGGAGCAATGGGCGAGCTAATAAAAAAGAATCGCTAAAAATAGCTGCTTCCTTTTCGGCCAATCCAACCCCACTGTTCTCCAACATGCGGATATGAAGCATTTGCTTTGCATAGTTCCATTCATATAATGCATTGGCAACATCGAGACCTTCATAACACTGCAGGCGGATTAGCCGTGTATTCAATGATTGGGCCAGTACTTTCGCCATTTCCGTTTTTCCAACTCCAGCCGGTCCTTCGATGAGCAATGGCTTTTGCAGTACCTGTGCAAGATGCAAAGCGGCTGCTACCGGTTGATCTGTTACATAGCCGTTTTGAAGAAAAATACTTTCTATCGATTGCCTGCTGCTATTGATGATAATCCCTCCTGTCTGTCCTTTATGGCAGGAATAGAAAGAAAATACAGGGGCCTGTTCACTGGAGAACCGGTCCCTGTTTTTTCATCTATTCAAATAATTATAAAAGGATAGAGCTTAATGCCCGTTCCGTATAAACCTTGCATAAGTTTTCCCGATACTCGGCAGAAGCAAATAAGTCACTTCCCATTTCCCCTTCTTCAGCAGCAAGCCTAGCTGCTTCCCGAATCATTTTTTCCGACGGTTTTTGCCCTAATAATGTCTGTTCAACGGATGCTGCTCGAAAAGCTACATCACCGACGCCGGTAATGCTTACACGGATGTAATCAATTGCTCCATTCTTATCTGTTCCTGCTACGGCCGCTACCCCTACTACTGGATAGCCGGAGGCCGGATGAAAATATTTCAGGTAAACAGATTTCGTATGAGATGGCGGAATTGCGAATGAAACACCCGTGACAAGGCTGTTCTCTGGTAGCATCGTAATAAGCGGTCCGATGACAAAACTGTCAATGCCCATCCTTTCCTCTCCGTCTTCTCCCTGGATAATCATTTCTGCCTCTAAGGCAAAAGCAGCAGCCGGCAAATCGGCAGCCGGATCAGCGTGGGCAAGGTTGCCGCCAATGGTACCCCGATTGCGTATTTGCAAATCGCCGATTTGGCTGACTGTATCCGCCAGAACTGGAACATGCTCTTTAATGAGCGGGTGCTTCGAAGCAGCATGGTGAGTCACTAAAGCCCCGACAACAATCCGATCCCCTTCTTTTCTCACTTCTTTCAACTGATCGATCCGGCTAATATCAATTAGAATGCCCGGTTCAGTCAGCCTGAATTTCATGAGCGGCAGCAGGCTGTGCCCGCCGGCAATGATTTTGCCTTCTCCGTTGCTTTCTTGCATCAGCTTAATAGCCTGGTCAACTGTTTCAGCATGAACATAATCAAATTTAACAGGTATCAATCAGTTTCCCTCCCCTTTTTGAATCGCCCGCCACACTTTTTCCGGAGTAAGCGGCATGTCAATATCTTTCACTCCATATGGCTTCAGCGCGTCCATAACCGCATTCATTACTGCCGGAATAGAGGCAGTCGTTCCTGTCTCCCCTACTCCTTTGGCGCCGAGCGGATTCACCGGTGACGGTGTTTCTGTAAATGAAGATTCAATGTGAGGGAAGAAACGGGCTTTTGGCAATGTGTAATCCATCAATGTGCCCGATAAGAGCTGCCCTTCTTTGCTGTAAATAGCCCCTTCCCAGAGAGCCTGACCGACCCCTTGGGCAATGCCGCCATGGACTTGTCCTTCCGCTGTGAGCGGATTAATCACACGCCCGACGTCATCTACACAAATATAGCGCTTCAATTGGATTTCTCCTGTAGCCTTATCCACTTCCACGACCACAATATGTGTGCCGAAAGGATAGACAAAGTTCTCAGGGTCAAAGAACGATTGTGCTTCAAGAGACGGCTCCATGCCTTCTGGCAAGTTCCACGCCATATT